>JABHWT010000009.1 GCA_018657645.1 Halieaceae bacterium
CAAACCAACCCCGATGTGCCGGATTTCAACCCGCGCGGCTGTCAGAAGGGCGCCTGCTACAGCGACCGTATGTACGACCAATCCAGGCTCACCGTTCCGCTAAAGCGCATCGGCAAGCGAGGTGAGGGTAAGTGGAAGCGCGTATCCTGGGATGAAGCACTGACCGAGGTTGCAGACAAAACCATCGACGCCATGGTATCGGAGCAGGATGGTCCCGGTTCTGTATACTGGGACCTCGGCTCTGGCATGAGTAATGGTTGCCACGCTCTGGGCCTAACCCGCAGTGGCTATTTACTGGACACGCCGATTTTTGAAAGTACGACCGAGATTGGCGACCAGATGCCGGGGGTGACCACCACTGTCGGTAAACTGGTGTTCAACAGCTCGATGGACGATCTGCATTACAGTGATCTGATTCTCATATGGGGTGGCAACCCAAACTACACCCATATCCCCAACGCCCACTTTATTTATGAGGCGCGTTACAAGGGCGCTTACGTTGTTACAATTACTCCTGACTTTAGCCCTTCTGCCATCCATGCCGATGAGTGGGTATCGGTCAACATAGGCAGCGATGCCGCCCTGGCGCTGTCGATGGCCCAGGTCATCATCGAAGAAAAAATCTACAACGCTGAATTTATAGCCGAACAAACCGACATGCCTTTGCTGGTAAGACGCGATACCGGGGATTTCCTGCGCGAAAGCGACATCCAAAGCGGCGGTGACGAGGATGTGTTTTATGTGTTCGACCAAAGTGGGAACAAAGTCGTTGAAGCGCCAAAACGCAGTCTGGCTCTGGATGGCATCCTTCCAGCTCTGGAGGGCCCTTACTGGGCTGAGACACTTGCCGGGCGGGTCGAAGTGACAACGGTCTTTGAACTCACCAAAGAACAGTTAACAGACTACCACCCTGAGCAGACCGAGCAAATAACCGGAGTGAAAGCCGCAACCACCCGCAACCTGGCACGCCGAATAGCCAATGCCAGAGCGTGCTCCAATATCTGTCAAACCAATTTTTCCAAGTTTTATCACGGCATGGAGATGGAGCGAGGTGTATTGCTGGTGTTTGCCCTGGCCGGTCAGTTTGGTCGCAAAGGTGCTGGTTATTCTGCCATACCGCAATTATCGGTCTCCGGGGCCGCCGCATTTACGGTGGCGAGTGGCAAGCTTCCTCCGAAGCTCGCTATTGCCCTGATGTCAGCCAAAATGGCGCCGAAAATGATAAAGATGAAGCTGGCAGGCTACTCCAACGAAATGATGCTTTACGAGCTATCCAGAGAAGACTATGCCCGCGGCAATCTGGTTACCGTACCGCTGTTTTTATACCAGCACGGCGGGCTGAAGGATTTATACGGAAGCGCCAGGCGCTGGGACCCCTCTCTGAAACGAGGCTTTGATGAGTATCTCGAAGAGGCAGTTGAAAAGGGCTGGCAGTTTGTACCCCAGAACGCACCGCGCATATTATTCAGTACCGGTGGCAATATGTTGCGCCGGGTGCGCGGTTATCAGCGGCTAATGGAGCACATGCTGCCCAAACTGGATTTAATGGTTACTCTGGACTGGCGAATGAGCAACACCGCTCGCTACAGCGACTACGTATTTCCCGCCGCAGGCTGGTACGAGAAAGACGATATTACCTGGGCCTCGGGAATGGCTCCTTTCAGCCATGCCACGACCAAGGCAGTGGAACCGGTGGGTGATTCAAAAAGCGACTGGGAATTTCACTGCCTGTTTGTGAAAAAAATACAGGAGCGCGCCAAGGCCAGGGGACTTAAGTACTTTACCGATCGACACGGTGGCCAACGCCGACTCGACGAAGTCTATGACGATTTTACATTCTCAGGTCGTTTCACCGAAGATAACCCCGAGGATCTTCTAGAAGAGATATTGTCGGTAAGCGACAATCTCAATGGTGCCAACTGGGAAGAGCTCAAGAGTAAAGGTTATATCCGTTTTACGGGTGTTGGAATGTCGCCCACTTATATTGGCAATGCAGCCGACATCGAGCCAGACGAAACTATCGTCGCCAATAGCTGGCATGTGCAGAAAAAAGTGCCCTGGCCCACACTAACGAGGCGCATGCAGTTTTATATTGATCACCCCTTTTACAAGGAAATGGGGGAGGCGCTGCCGGTGCACAAAGACAACCCGGCCGTGGGTGGGGATTACCCCCTCATGATGACCGGTGGTCACAACCGTTGGTCCATTCACGCTATGTGGCGAGATCATGTTAACCTCAGTCGTCTACAGCGAGGTGAGCCCGTTATTTTCATAGGCAGTGGCGATGCACAAAAACGCGGTATAAGCGACGGCGATATGCTAAGGGTTTATAACGATATTGGCGAGTTCGAGATACAGGCCAAGGTATCACCCTCGCTCAAGCCGAGACAGGTCGTGGTATACCATGCCTGGGAGCCTTTCCAGTTTAACAACGAGAAGTCTCACCAGACACTAATTCCCAGTCCGCTGAATCCAGTCCAATTGGCTGGGGGTTATTTCCATCTACAGCCCATGGCCTTAATGCAACAACCGGGAAGCACTGACCGGGGAACCCGGGTCGAGATTGAGTTAAGGCAACCTACTCACTAAATAAGGAGGTAATAAAATGCAGGCAAATTATCTATCCGGAGTCGCCAACTCCACTTTACTGGACCCGGACGCCTCGGCCTGGCAATCGGGCACAGCCACAACCATCAAATTGGTGGGCACTCCCGCTTCGCTGCAACCGACGGCAGCCATTCGCGCGAATTGGGAAGATCGTCCCATCGGCGCCATCACCGAGGTTTCCATTGTGGCGCTGCACAACAGTGAGGTGCTGGCATTCAGGTTGCAATGGGACGAGCCCAACCCCAGCGCAGACAACGGTGATAATACCCGGTTTCCCGATGGTGCGGCTGTCGCCTTTCCGCTGGTGGGTGAACCGTCGCTGGTAACAATGGGAGCCCAGGATCAACCGATCAGTATCTGGTCCTGGCGCGCCGGCGAGCAAGGAGGGAAACAGCTGGTCGCAGCGGGACTGGGAACCTCAGAGATTATCGAGTCCAGCCAGATATCAACTAACCAGGTCTGGCACGATGGACAATATTCGGTTGTGATTGCACGGACCATGTTCGGCGACAGCAATATTTCATCGGCTCAATTCAGACCGGGCCAGCACAGCCGTTTTGGTCTTGCAATATGGTCGGGCAGAAATGGCGAGCGCGCAGGCATCAAGTCGTTTACCCCTGCCTGGTATGACCTACACCTGGCTACGGGGTAACAGCAATGAGCGATTCCAACAGGCAAGTGGCAATGGTAATGGACTTGAACAAGTGCATCGGCTGCCAAACCTGCACCATCGCCTGTAAGCAATTGTGGACCCGCAACGAAGGCATGGATTACATGTGGTGGAATACCGTTAATACCATGCCGGGCAAGGGAACACCACGTAACTGGGAGGAAATGGGCGGAGGCTTTCGCGATGGTGACTCGCAGCCCGGCCTAATGCCCAGCACGACCGATTTCGGCGAGGCCTGGGAGTTCAACCACGACGAGGTGTTCTATAACACCGGCGATAGCAAAACGCATTTAAAGATAAAGGGAGAGAAACCCCAATGGGGGCCCAACTGGGATGAAGACGAGGGTGGCGGTCAGTATCCGGACAACTACTATTTCTATCTGCCGCGACTATGCAACCACTGCACGGATCCAGCCTGCGTGGCGGCCTGTCCGCGCAAGGCCGTGGAAAAAAGAGAGCACGACGGGATTGTGGTTATCAATGAGGACCGCTGCCGTGGCTACCGTTTTTGCATGGAGGCCTGCCCCTACAAAAAAATCTACTTCAACCACAAAAGGAAAGTTAGCCAGAAGTGCATTTTCTGCTTTCCACGGCTTGAAAAAGGGGTGGCTAACGCCTGTGCCCGTCAGTGCCCTGGACGGGTTCGCTTTGTCGGCTATCGGGACGATCCGGAGGGACCGATTCACAAGTTGGTTAACAAGTGGGGCGTGGCCCTGCCTCTGCACCCCGAATACGGCACCGAGCCCAATGTATTCTATGTCCCTCCGCTGGCGCCGGCGATGTATGACGAGCAGGGCAACATCGATCATAGCCGGCCACGTATTCCCGATGATTATCTGGTTTCCCTGTTCGGGCCACAGGTTTTGGACTCTCTGAGTATTCTCAAGGCCGAGCGGGAAAAATCCAGACAGGGACAAAGCTCCGAATTGATGGACATTCTGATTGCCTATCGATGGGGTGATATGTTCGGTGGCTTTGACCAGGACCCCTCTACACTACAGTGGACCTGAGCACTCGGCGCACACGATGAAGCCATCCTCATTTGACTTCGATAGTCTCGCTGGATAGTCTCTAGTGCCTAATCCCAGTTATGTTGGAGCTGGCAATGCGCCTGGTTAAAATTCCAGCGATGAATTTGCGACCCGGTATGTTCGTGGCAGAGCTCGACAGACCCTGGCTGGAAACCCCTTTTGCGGTGCAGGGCTTTGTCGTACGCAACTCGGGGGAAGTGCATTACATCGCAGACCATGTCGACTATGTCATGGTTGACGTAGAGTACACAGGCAGTCCTGTGTTCCTCTCGCTGGTCAGCGAACCGACGATCAGCCAACCCAGTTCCGGGCTCGCATTAAAAGCCGATTTCCAGCAGACCAAGCAGTGTTTCGAGAGCGCCACAGACACGCTGGATAAAGTGTTTGAATCCCTGCGCGAGGGTCACCGGGCCGACATTAATGTGGTAAAAGAAGCGATCAACCCTTTGTTGGAGGGCGTATTTCGCAATCAAGAAGCAGTCGCTGCGCTGCTACGCTTGAAAGAGTGCGGGGACTATCGCTATCACCATGGTATCTCGATGGCATTATGGGGTGCCATTTTAGGTCGTCACCTGGGCTTGCACCGCGATGAACTGGAAAAACTTGCGGTGGGCTGTGCCATGTGCGATGTCGGCATGACAGAACTACCCATCGAGTTACTGGACCAGCCCGAGGCGCTTTCTCCGAAACAGCGCGCTATTGTGAAGGCCCATGCCACTATCGGAGCTGAGATGGTGAGTGAATCGAATGATATCGATTTCGAGATCCTCGCCATCATAGAAAACCACCACGAGCGTATGAATGGCTCTGGCTATCCTCGCGGCCTCGAGGGAGCTTCTATTCCACTGATGGGACGAATCGCCGGCCTGGTCGACGCCTATGACGCCATGATCACCGCCCGCCCCTACGCACCGGCCCGCACGTCCCACGAGGCCGTGCAGGAGCTTCTGGATAACAAAGGAAGCCTGTTTCAGGAGGCGATGGTGGAGCAATTCGTGCAGGCTATTGGTCTGTTTCCTACCGGCACCCTGGTAGAGCTCAACACGGGTGATGTAGGCATTGTCGTAAAGCAGAACAGCACTCGTCGTTTGAAGCCCGAAATTGTTATAGTGCTGTGCCCCGAGAAGAACAAGAAAGACATCCTTGGGCTGGTAGATCTTGCCGACCAGGAACTAACTGAAAACGGAGAGCGCTGGATTACCCGCGAACTGCTTCCGGGTAGTTTTGGCATTAACAATGAAGAATACTTCATCTGATGAGCGCCACTAATGGCAATATGTTGGGGCTTGTAGAGTTAGTCGACGTCGATAGCCTGACAGACAGTTTTGGGGCAGATTCTATCGACGAGCTTCGCAAGGCGTTTCTAGC
>JABHWT010000008.1 GCA_018657645.1 Halieaceae bacterium
CGTGCAGCTCCTCGACAAAATGCTCGACTGTCCACAATGACAAGTCATCGGGTCGGCCTGAGCGGCCTGTACCAAGCTGGTCATATCGTACGACAGGCCGTTCATCACCCATTGGGTCGAGCAGGGCAAAGCCACAAGAGGTGCTGCCAGGTCCCCCGTGTAACGCGAGCAAAGGAATGCCCGGTCCGGTACCGACGACCTTGTACCAGACAGGCCCGCCGGGCACGTCGATAAATCCTTGGCCTGGCGCGGGATTCTCGCCACTTATCCCACTTCTGCACATGGCCAACAGGAGGGTGGCAAACACTACTCTTTTCATTTTTCTCACCAGATTACGTTAAAGGGTGCAGTCAAGGTGATGGCCGCTTACTTGTATTATAGCGATAAGCCATATTTTTCTTATCAATGCACGACAACGTTCAAGTAGAAATTGCGGTACCAAGCGGTGTCAGTGCTATCACTGGAATTATGCGGGTAGTCATTTTCTGGTATTCAGTGAATATGGGCATTTCCGCTACCATCATTGCATAAGCTTTAGTGCGCTCAGGTTCGTCGAGCACTGTGGCTATTGCGCGAAATTTCTCGCTGCCCATTTCTACACCAACTTCGGGATTGGATATCAAATTATAATACCAGGGGGGATTGATCGGTTCACCTCTGTAGGACGCAACAATGAGGTAGCGATCACCGTCGGCCAAAAAGACCAATGGATTTTCACGTAGCTGCCCCGTTCTCGCACCAGTCGTGGTTAGAATGAGCAATGCTCTGCCGGCGAACTGACCACCGACGACACCCCTGTTTGCTCGAAACTCGCCGAGAATAGGTTTGTTAAACTCGTACATGTCCATACAAAGTTACTCCCTCTGATTGCCGTTAGGCGAGACTAACACTTGCCAATAAAGTAACAAGGGTCTAATAAGTCACTACTTCAGCCAACCCCTTATAACTCTGCATCAAAACTTATCGGCATGGATTTAGGTGCTGTTACATCCCGAGAGCACAGGCGAACATAATTTCCCGCTGGCTTTGGATTGCGCAATCGTGGCAACATTTCACTAAAAATTACCTTGAGCTGCAATCGCGCCAGGTGGGCACCAATACAAAAATGCTCGCCGAAGCCGAAGGACCGATGAGCTCGACCCAGGTCCATGTGGCACCCTCGGGTCACATCGAACTTCTCCGGTTGGTCGAAGATGTCCTCGTCGTGATTGGCTGAAGAGTAGAAAAAAACAACCTTATCACCCTTTTTGATTGGCTGGCCTCTCAACTCCACATTCTCCATTGCAGTGCGCCTGAACATGATGACAGGCGGGTCGTAGCGCAGAATCTCCTCTACCGCACCGGGAATGAGAGAAGGGTCATCCACTAGTTTTTGCAGTTGGTCGGGGTGTTCCATTAGTAACTTCATGCCGGTGGTAGTGGCTGTGCGGGTGGTTTCAGGGCCTGCTATCAATAACAGGAAAAAGAAATAGCCGAACTCCTCATCACTTAATGAGCTGCCATCGATATTTGCATTGATCAACTGTACGGTGAGATTGTCTTTGTCACTGCCACGGTATTTGTCCGCCAGGCTTTGAGCATAGACAAAAATCTCCTGGGTTGCCTGCCACATATCCAGCCCCTGGCTGGAATACTCAGCATCGGCATGACCAAGGCAGGCGTTTGCCCAGCGGTTTATTTTTTCGCCGTCCTGCAGGGGCGCACCCACCAGCTTGCAGATTACGGCCATGGGTAGGTGTGCGGCCAATTCAGTCACAAATTCGCACTCTCCACGCGGCGCTATTTTGTCTACAATAGAACGGGCTTCCCGCCGAAGAAATGGCTCCATCGCATCAATGGTTTGTGGTTTAAAGGCTGCGGCAATGATTTTGCGGTACTTGATATGATCGGGCGGATCCATGCAAAGGATCATATTCCTAAGAGCCTGCAGGTGTTCTTCGCTGTGCTCGTTAAAAACAAAGCCCCTCTTGGAGGAGGAGAACAGTCGGGGGTGGCGAGAAATATAGTCGATATCCTCTCGTTTTGTTACTACCCAGAAGCCCACACCTGTCTCTGGGTCATCGTGCCAGATTACAGGGTGGTTGGATCGGAGCTCCTTAAACCAGTCAAAGGGGGTTTGCTGATAACTTGAAGGGTTGGCGAGGTTTATATGGGGGCAGAGCGATTGAATGCTCTCGGTTGGACTCATACTATGTCTCCTTGGGGGCTATTATTCATCCGCTATTTTCCAGCGCCCCCACCATCATACTACTGAGCTCCTCTACACTGCCAGTTCATCCAGATAGCCAAACAAACCGACGCTGCCGCCGGTGTGAATGAACACAATGCGTTCACCTGCTTTGAACTGCTTTTGCCGGATCAAATCGATCATGCCCGCCAATCCCTTGCCACTGTATACGGGGTCGAACAGTAAGCCCTCCAACCGGGCCAGCATAAGTAAAGCTTCTTTCATGCCCTCAGTGGGGATGCCATAACCCTCGCCCACATAATCGCAGTTGGCGACGATATCCTCTCGGCGGACACAGCCACCGGCGCCGATGTGCTGGGCGGTTGCCTCAGCCAAATCAAACACTTTCTGCTCTTGATCCTGCCGTGCAGCATTTACTCCGATGCCCAACACCTCAATATCCGCATGGCATGCACGGAGACCGGTTACCAGTCCGGCCTGAGTACCCGCACTACCGGTGGCGTGAACAATGTGATCGATGTCCAGTTGTTGCTCGTTAGCCTGACCAACAATTTCCATAGCACAGTTTACATAGCCCAGAGCGCCTATGGGATTGGAACCACCACCGGGAATTATATAGGGTTTTTTGCCCTCGCTCCTGAGAGTGGCCGCGCGAGCCTCCATGGCGGCGTTCATGTCCTCGCCCGCGCTGTAGTGGTGCAGCTTTGCGTTGTACAGGCGATCAAGTAAAACGTTGCCCGAGTTAAGGTAATTTTGGTCGGGGTTCGCGATACGATTTTCAAATAGCAGTTCGCAGTTCATGCCCAGTTTCGCGGCCGCGGCTGCACTTTGGCGTGCATGATTGGATTGCACTGCTCCCTGGGTAATGATCGTGTCGGCACCTGTATTTAGCGCATCGGCCATCAGGAACTCCAGTTTGCGAGTTTTATTGCCTCCACTGGCGAGGCCAGTGCAATCATCTCGCTTGACATA
>JABHWT010000056.1 GCA_018657645.1 Halieaceae bacterium
CCTGGAAGACTGAGGCCCAGTGCTTCGCTCAGGCAGTTCATAGAGTTGGCAGTGAACATTCCGGAACAGGAACCACAGGTTGGACAAGCAGAGCGCTCGTACTCGGCTACATCTTCGTCACTGGCGGTGTTGTCTGCGGCGATCACCATCGCGTCAATCAAATCCAGTTTATGATTCGACAACCTGCTTTTACCAGCTTCCATAGGGCCGACAGATACAAATACAGCGGGAATGTTCAGTCGCATAGCGGCATTCAGCATTCCCGGTGTAATCTTGTCGCAATTGGAGATACACACCATGGCATCCGCGCAATGGGCATTAACCATGTATTCGACTGAATCGGAAATGATATCCCGGGAGGGGAGACTATAAAGCATGCCATCGTGGCCCATAGCGATACCGTCGTCCACCGCAATGGTGTTGAATTCTTTGGCCACGCCACCCGCAGCCTCAATTGACCCCGCGACCAATTGACCCATGTCTTTGAGATGTACGTGCCCTGGTACAAACTGGGTAAAAGAATTGACAACAGCGATAATGGGCTTGCCAAAATCGCCGTCCTTCATGCCTGTGGCTCGCCAAAGTGATCGAGCGCCTGCCATGTTGCGGCCATGAGTAGATGTCTTAGAGCGATAGTCAGGCATGAAATCTTCCATATAAAAGCCCCGCACACAGGATGGCGGGAAAATCAGGAGCTTTAAGTTAAGCCAGGCAGGATAGCAAAAAAAAGGATTAACGTCAGAATCTGGTTTAATCCGAATGAATTAGCAGCGCCCGAAACGCACAGCGCAGCTCCTCCTGGTACTACCCGGTTTGTGTGCTTCAACACAAGCCGGAGTGGTCTGCGCCCGCTAGAGTGCGCGACTAGAGCGTCTTGAAGAGTACCTTAGAATTGCGCTGAAGGTTGTACAGTGCCTGTTTTTGGTCCGGCAGGGCATCCTGGTCGCTTTCCTCAAATCCCTGCTCGATAAACCAATGTGTGGTCTGGGTAGTCAGTACGAACACCCGGCCCAGTTTGAGTCGACGCGCTTCGTTTTCCAGCTCTCGCAATAGGCGTTGACCCCGAGCGCCTCCCCGGTAATCCGGATGGGAAACGATACAGGCGACCTCTCCACAGCCTTCCTCGGGGAATGGATAAAGGGCTGCGCAGGCAAGAATGCGAGCGTCTCGCTCCAGTAGGCGGAATTGCTTGATCTCCGTTTCCAGTAGATCGCGAGAGCGCTTGAGCAACACGCCTTGTTGCTCAAGGGGCTCTATCAATTCTAAAATACCGCCAATATCGTCGATATTGGCCGCTCGCGACCGCTCGTAATCGTCATTTGCTACCAGGGTGCCACTGCCATCATGTGTAAATAGTTCCTCCAACAGGGCGCAGTCTTCCCGGTAGCTGATGATCTGGCAACGAGGGACGCCGGCTGAGCACGCCCGGATAGCGGTTTTCAAGAGAGAGGCCTGCTCGGCATTGTCGATCTCCAGCGTGGAGGACTCACTGACCGAACACTGCCTTACCAGTGTATCGTCGGCCTTGGTTATGCCCGCTGAACGGCCAAATAAGAGCATTTTGTCCGCGCCAATGGCCGCGGCGCAATGGACCGCAATATCCTCGAGCGCCAGATTGAATATTTCACCCGTTGGGGAATACCCCAGTGGTGATAATAATACAATAGACCCTGCATCCAGTTCACGGTGAATGCCGGGCGTGTCTATTCTTCTCACACTGCCGGTGTGGTGGAAGTCGATTCCATCGACTATTCCTCGGGGCTTGGCGGTGACAAAATTTCCCGAGCAAACACGTATTTTCGCCCCCTGCATGGGCGAGTTTGGCAGGCCCATTGACAATAATGCCTCGAATTGGGCTCGCAGTGACCCTGCCGCGTCCTTTACATGATCCAATGCCGCAGTATCTGTGATTCGAATGTCATCTTGAAAAGAGGTTACCAGCCCCGCTTGTTCCAGGCGTTGGGCAATTTGTGGCCTGGAACCATGAACCAGCACCATTCTTACCCCCAGGCTGTTTAGCAGGGCGATATCGTGAATGATATTAGCGAAGTTCTGGTGCTGAGCGACCTCTCCTCCCAACATCAGTACAAAGGTTTTGCCTCTGTGTCTATTGATGTACGGAGCGGTGTTTCTAAACCAGCGAATATGGTCGCGACTGGGCGTTGTCACTCTGGTACCTAAGCGATTGATAAAAGAAAGTTACCAAGACTACCCAAAGTTGCGCAGATTACCTAGGAAATAGTTCACAGGCAATAGTGGCGAATACACTGCTCTAACAGGGCGATATAAGGTTGAATGTGTTCTGTTTCCAGGTACTCGTCGGGCTGATGGGCTCGATCTATCGAGCCCGGCCCCAAGACAATGGTTTCCATGCCCAGTTGTTGCAGAAAGGGAGCCTCTGTGGCAAAGGCCACCGCTTCAGCTCTCCGCCCGGTTAATGCCTCGGCCATTTGCACCAGCTCCGAATTTGCAGGTTGATCGAAGGGCTCCACTTCTTTAATCAGGGAGCGGAGCTGGATGTCCAGTGAAAGCTGCTCTGACAGCCGCTTCAGACGAGTCTCAATATCGCCTCGAACGGTCGCATTGTCGCCTTGTGGGGTTATCCGCAGGTCAAAATGAAGCTCTGCATTGCCACAGATTCGGTTGGGGCTGTCGCCGCCATGAAGGCAACCAAAGTTGAGCGTGGGATAAGCAATCTGAAAGAAGTCATTGCTGTAGCGTTCGCGGAGGTGCTGGCGATAGTTGATTAATTCGCTGATTACGGCGTTCATACCCTCCAATGCATTTTGGCCGAGATTAGGATTGGAGGAGTGTCCTGCCTGGCCTGTTACCTGCACGGACTCCATCATCATGCCCTTGTGCATGCGAACGGGTACCAGTGAAGTGGGTTCACCGATAATTGCAGCGCGAGCACGGGGCCGACCTGCGGCGGCCAGTGCACGTGCGCCATTCATGGAGCTTTCTTCGTCAGCGGTAGCGAGTATGATCAGTGGCTGTTTAAGGGAAATGTCCTTAAAAGAGCTGGCCGCTGCGATGGCCAGGGGGAAAAAAGTCTTCATGTCGGTGCAGCCGAGTCCGTAGAGTCGGTTATTCCGCTCGGTGAGTTTTAGTGGGTCGCTCTGCCAGCGTTCCTCGTTAAATGGAACTGTGTCCGTGTGCCCAGCCAGTACCAATCCACCGTCGCCACTGCCCAGGGTGGCAATTAAATTGGCCTTGCAGCCGTCGCCTGATACATTCATGATCTCGGTGCGAAAACCCAAATCACAAAGCCAATTGGCCAGATGGTCGATAACGGCTCCATTACCC
>JABHWT010000007.1 GCA_018657645.1 Halieaceae bacterium
CTATTTGAGGGCCTATAGGCTGGCCACCGCAGAGAGTAACAACTTTGATGTTCTGTCGGTATCGAGCGAGACGACGGATCTCCCCGGAAACCTGGGCCGCCAGTTCTCGAGTAGGACACAGCACCAGAGCCTGGGTGCCAAAATCCCGAGGGTTGAGCCCGGTAAGCAAAGGCAGCCCAAACGCGGCGGTTTTTCCGCTACCTGTTTTAGCCTGGGCAATTAAGTCCTTTCCCGCCAATGCCAGTGGTAGCGCGGTGGCTTGAACAGGGGTCATTTCCCGATAGCCAAGTTTATCCAAATTGTTCAATTGGGCCGGAGGCAGGGGTAGGCTGGAAAAAGACTTGTTGCTCACATTGGGCTCATAAGTAGCTGGAGGATCGGGGGCCGCGAGTATAACAGAGCTTTGCGACACAGAAACATCGTTTGCATGTGGCGACATCCTGACCTACATTTGGGTCTGTCGAGAAAGTACCTGCAGGGGGGTGCAATGAGTCGTAGTATCACGGGTTTCAAACCCGACCAGATTGTGTTGATTACGGCCGGTGCGTCGGGAATTGGTCGCTGCATTGCCGAGAGGTTTTTGGCACAGGACTGCCTGGTGCACGTATGCGATATATCGCAGCAGTCTATCGACGAGTTTTTGTCTGCCAATCCGCAGGCCACGGCGAGTGTCGCCGATGTTTCACTAGCCACCGATGTGGATCAACTATTTGCAGAGTTTGAAGCTATCTACGACCGGTTGGACGTTCTGGTAAACAATGCGGGCATAGCCGGGCCTACCGCTGCGGTTGAAGATATTAGCATTCAGGACTGGAACGCCACCATTGCAGTGGACCTCAATGGTCCTTTTTACGTAACGCGCCTCGCGGTCCCTCTGCTTAAGAGAGGCGGCGGCGGATCTATTATTAACATAGCATCAAATGCAGGCCTCTTTGGTTGCCCGCTGCGCTCTGCCTACACGGCTGCAAAGTGGGCAGTAGTGGGTTTAACCAAAACCTGGTCAATGGAATTGGGCGAACATGGGATTCGAGTGAACGCACTTTGTCCCGGCAGTGTCAACGGTCCCAGAATTGAAGCGGTCATTGACAAGGATGCTGTGGAGCGGGGGCTTGAGTCCGACGCCGTTCGAGCGGTGTATCAACGACAGAGCTCGATGCGTCTTTTTGTCGACGCAAAGGATGTCGCTAATATGGCGCTTTTTCTCAGCTCCGACCTGGGAGCTACCATCTCCGGACAGGCCATTGGCATTGACGGACACACCGAGGGGTTGTCTAACTGGCTCTGATGCCAATTAGCGTCGCAAACGGTGCGCCATGCATGCTTTGACAATGAGGTGACTTATCAATGCGGTGAGTGAGTCCGCAGGTCAACCAACGCAATGGGAGAGCAAACGACAGGGGGGGGTGAAACACCAGAAAAGGCCAAATGTTCAGTCTTCGCCGTATACTATAATCTGGTTCCGTCCCCCTTCCTTGGCTGCATACAATGCCTGGTCTGCATGATGGATTAGCTGGTCCAGTGACGATTCACTCTTCTTTTGAGCAATACCAATACTCACCGTAACCTTGAGCTCGGGGATATCCATATAAACGGTGGCCTCAACCTTCTGGCGAATCCGCTCGGCCAGCACCCCCGCCTGGTAGGGCTCTGTTTCTGTGGCAAAAAGTAGAAACTCCTCTCCGCCGAAGCGGCCCAGAGCATCGGTGGTGCGCAGGGTCGTCAGCAGTGTGGCCGATAGTATTTTAAGAACCTGATCACCCGCCGCGTGACCCCATGTATCGTTGATGGATTTAAAGTGGTCGATGTCAAAGATGAGGCAGGTAAAGGGGCGATTGAATCGCTCGGAACGCTCCCATTCGTTGCTCCCAAACCGCAAAATGGCGCGGCGGTTGCTAAGTCCGGTCAACTCATCGGTTGTCGCGTGCTCCAGCATTAACTGCGCATGATTGCGGCTGCGCCACCACATTGTTGCGACCAGAATAATAATACCCACCGATAGAAAAATGGCCAGGTATTGCATTTGCAGCAGGTCTGAGCGATGTTTCAGCTCAAGCTTCTGGCGCTGGTTTTGCATCTCGAGGCGCTCGTTGTCGTCAGAAAATCGCTCGGTTTCGAACTCTGCCAGCATACGCTGTGTCGTCTCGAGGCTTTTTTGCTGCTGCTCCTGATTCAAAAGCAAGGCGTAGGTTCTGTAGCTGATGAGCGCATTTTTGTAATCGTGTAACTGCTCATAGACTCCACTCAGTCCGCGATAGGTTCTTTGCAGGGAAAGGCTTGATGCATGTTGGGTCAGTACCGGCAGCGCCTCCTCGTAATGCCGTACCGCCGCTCTGAGATTGCCCCGGGCCTCCTCGACATCTCCCAGATGGCGATGCACCACAGCGGCCTCATTATGGTTCTGGTTTTTCTGAAAGGCCTGTAGAGCCTGCTCCAGATAATTACCTGCACCCTCCAGCTCATCCTGTGCGTGGGCATTGACGCCCAGTGCTTTAAGAGAGTGAGCCGCGCCGTCGCTATCGGCCAGTTTCCGGCTGAGCGCCAGAGAGCGGTTGAAGTTAGTTTCTGCGACCTGGAATTGTTTTTGCGAGGCATTAACGTGACCCAGGTTGAACAGAGATACAGAGAGCGACAGCAGATTATTATCTGCTTCATCCAGTGACACCAGTTCGCGATAATAACGCTCCGCCGGTTCATACTGGCCGATGTTGTAATAGACATTGGCCATGGAATTGAGCACATTTCTGCCTACAGATGCGTCCTCCATGGTCCCGGTAATTTGGTAGGCGCTGGTTAAGGACTTAAGGGCTTGCTCGTACTGGCTTTTTTGAATATCCAAGTCGGCGCGTGCTAACAGCACATTGACCTCGGCCAGTTTGTCGGTCTCCGCGGATTTTGGTCCTGTCGTCGCCGGAGCTTGATTGCTGGAATTCTCAGCCTGTGCCATAGCCTGTGCTGAGCCACCCAACAAAAGGGTTCCAAATGACAGCAGGAGGTAAAAGGAAACCAATCGGTACACCGCGGCCAAACTGCAATCGATCACGTTTAGCCCCGGCATTGGGCCCGCACTTCATCTAGCGGGCTTTCGGGCTGAGCCGCCGATGCCCGCTGTAAATGAAAGAACAAAATGCCTCGCTCCTGCCGACTGTAATCGGTGCAGTGTACTGTATAGAACAAACTGCTGGTAGACCAGTCGCATCTTATGTCCCACAGCCTGCGCATTGAGCCTCGCAGTTTCGAGATGGGCGTCCTCGAAAACTCTCCTGTACGAATGCAGTCGATAAAAGTCGAGCTATGGCATTGTCCATCAGGACCGCCTGCAGCAGACGGTCCTAGACGTAAACATGACATAGGAGCTCTACTCGACAATCATCACTTTTACAACAAAACACCCATTCCTGGACGGCCACTAGTTAGAACTTGTATCGGCGAGGAAATCCAATATGGCTTTACTGAATACGTCGTTGCGATCACCGGCCACCATATGATGGGCGTCCGCGACATCCACGTACTGGGCGTGGGGTACCATCTTCAGAAAATCCTGAGCTAATTCCTCGGTAACCAGGTTACTCATTTGACCCCGCACCAGCAGCATAGGCAGGGTGATTTGTTGCACCGCCTCTGCTACGCGGTCTGGGTTGGACAGCTTGTTGAAAGAGTCGCGTTGTAGCACGAAGTTGGGGTCCCAGTGCCAGCGGTAGCGCCCATCCTCGTCCAGGCGCAGATTTTTATTGAGACCGCTAACATCCTTCCGGCGGGGGCGCCCCGTATATTCGGCAATGATATCGGCAGCTTCTTCCAGGGTGGCGAAACCCTCTTCCAATCGGGTGCCCATGAAACGAATAATATCGATCGCCCCGGCCTGGTCCATTCGCGGCACGATGTCGACTAATATAATGGAGTGGAAAATTTCCTCGCTGGCCTCTCCCTCGACCAGCATCGCTGCAATACCGCCCATGGAAGCGCCGACCAGTACCGGTTTCCCGGCGAATCGGGTGGCCAGTTCCCGTTGATCCTCGACAAATCTCTCAATATGGTAGTCGCCATCCTCAGACCAGGAGGAATCGCCGTGGCCGCGGTGGTCGTAGGAGACTGCATACCAACTCTTTGCAGCAAGTGCCTCTGCTGTCTCTCCCCAGGAATGGCGAGTCTGACCACCGCCATGGGAGAGGATGACGGGGGGATGTTCCGGGTTGCCATAGGCATGCGCCGCCAGCCGTACACCGGAGTTCAGAACGAACTCGAGTTCAGTCACATTATTTCCGATATAAATAGTGAGGGCAGATTTTAGCGTACTTGTCCGGCGAGAGACATTGGCGTCGATGCGAAAACGCGCAGCGGGTCGGTTAGTTGCACTCGATTAGGAGGTGCTGCCAGATAGTCAGGCTCGGTGGCTCAGGTGGATACCAGGGGCTCTCGGACATGGACGCTGGTGCCTCAAACAGTGAAAAATACCGATTAAAAAGACTGATTTTCAGACAGTTAAGGGCATAATGCGCGAATATCACACCGAGCAGGGCCGTCGGTGAAAAATATGCGCCTTATAGGGAGTCATCCAATATGTACCAGATACCATTCACTCGCACCGCACTGGGAGCGGCCATTTTCGCCGCCACTACGACCATGGCAGTGGCGCAGCCGATGCTCGAAGAAGTCGTTGTAACCGCCCAGAAAAGGACTGAAAGCCTGCAGGACGTGCCCATTTCTGTCAACGCCGTGGCCGGTGACAAGATGATGGAAGCGGGTATTACCAATATGGAGGCGCTGACGGCCTACGTGCCCAACTTCAGCATGAACCAGACCGGGTTGACCTCCAATATTACCATTCGCGGTATCAGCTCCGGCGTCAATCAGGCCTTTGAGCAGTCAGTCGGTATGTATGTCGATGATATTTACTATGGTAGAGCTCAATTGGCACGCTCGCCACTTCTC
>JABHWT010000019.1 GCA_018657645.1 Halieaceae bacterium
GAGCCACTCAATCACAACCAGATCTGCAAACTGCTGAAACTGGCAGACAATGAGCAGGTAGATGCATTGCGAAAGCGTCTGCGGGCCATGGAGCGCGATGGCCAGTTAATGGTAAACAGGCGAGGCGCCTACGGCTTGGTAGACAAGATGCACCTGCTGCATTGTCGCATTCAGGGGCACAGAGATGGCTACGGATTTGCCCTGCCTCTTGGAGAGGGTGACGATGTGTATCTCAGCGCGCGGCAGATGCAATTTGTATTCGACGGCGACGAGGTTCTGGTGGCAATCACCGGAACCGACCGCCGTGGGCGCAAGGAAGGCAAGGTGGTAGAGGTGCTCAAACGGGGGCGCCACTCGCTGGTCGGTCGTTACCAGGAGGAAAACGGTATTGGCTCAGTGACTCCAGACAATAGTCGCATCGGCCACCAGATACTGGTACCTCGAGAACAGAAGGGCCAGGCCAGGCATGGCCAGATCGTAACAGTCGTCATTACCGACTATCCCGCCAGAAACTTTCAGGCCAGAGGCCAGGTAAGCGAGGTGCTGGGCGATCATCTGGACCCCGGCATGGAAATTGATGTCGCGATCCGGTCTCACAATATTCCCTGGGAGTGGCCGGAACAGGTACTTGACGAGGCCGGTCGACTGGCGGCAGAACCCGATGAAGAGGACAAAACCCAACGGGTAGACTTGCGCAAACTACCCTTTGTGACGATCGATGGCGAGGATGCCAGAGACTTTGATGATGCGGTTTACTGCAGGCAAAGCCGGGCGGGAAACTGGACTCTGTGGGTTGCCATCGCCGACGTGTCTCACTATGTAAGGCCGGGCTCAGCCCTGGATGAAGAGGCGGCCATACGGGGTAACTCGGTTTATTTCCCGGAACGGGTAGTACCTATGCTGCCCGAGGCGCTATCCAATGGTTTGTGCTCGCTCAAACCCGGAGTTGATCGATTGGCAATGGTTTGCGAGATGAAGCTGAGCGCCAAAGGGCTGCTTGGCGATTTCAAATTCTATGAGAGCGTGATTCACTCCCATGCTCGCCTCACCTATACCCAGGTGGGAGATGTGCTGGAGACCGGGGAGCATCCCGAGGTGAGCAAGCGACGGGTGGCGGACCTGAAGCGATTGCAAAGCCTGTATCAACTTCTGCGAGCGGCGAGGGATGAGCGCGGTGCTATTGATTTTGACACGGTAGAGACCCGAATAATCTTTGATGAGCAGCGTAAAATAGAGGCCATTGTGCCGGTAGTACGCAATGACGCACATAAGTTAATTGAGGAGTGCATGCTGTGTGCCAATGTGGCTGCAGCGCGATTCTTTGAAATGCATGAATTGCCCGTTTTGTATCGGGTTCACGAGGGTCCCGGCGTCGAAAAACTGGAGAACCTGCGTGGTTTTCTGGGTGAACTCGGATTGGATTTAGGCGGTGGGGAAAAGCCAACCCCGACGCATTACCAGCAACTTCTCGAGCAGGTGGCCCAGCGCGAAGATGCCCAGGTCATCCAGATCATGATGTTGCGGTCTCTCAGCCAGGCGATGTACCAGCCTGACAATAATGGTCACTTTGGCTTGCATTTTCCCGCCTATGCTCACTTTACCTCGCCCATTAGACGCTACGCTGACCTGTTGGTGCACCGGGGAATTCGCCGTGTTGTTCGTTCTAATCTGGTCAGTGATCTGGTCCAGCGCTGCGAGGGTGCGAGCCCGATACCGGTAAAACGTATTTTCCCCTACGATCGGGCGAGCATGGCGGCGCAAGGTGAGCATTGCTCTATGACTGAGCGTCGGGCCGATGATGCTACCCGAGATGTGCAGGCCTGGCTCAAGTGTGAGTATCTACAAGACCACGTGGGTGACGAGTTTGGTGGCGTGATCAGCGCCGTTACCAGTTTTGGCCTGTTCGTGGAACTGAACAATTTGTACATAGAGGGGCTGGTCCACATCAGTGCGCTACCCGGTGATTATTATAATTTCGATTCTGCGCGCCAGCGCCTGACCGGCGAGCGAAGTGGGCGCAGCTTTAAATTGGGGGGGCACGTGCGTGTACAGGTGGCCCGTGTCGATCTGGATGACAAAAAAATTGACCTGGAGCTGGTGGATGGTAAGTCGCCCGGTGGTAAGGCAAAGTCGCCCGGTGGTAAGGCAAAGTCGCCCGGTGGTAAGACAAAGGGAAGAAAACAGGGGGGTAAAACGTCTAAACAGAACAAGGCCGCGCCCAAGTCGCGCAGAAAAGGCAAGCGACGCCACTAGGGGCCGTACATCGGAGTACACCATGCGCTATATATACGGCATTCATACAGTCGACAGTTTGCTGCGTAACGACCCCAAATCAATCCAGCGCCTGTGGGTGCAACAGGGGCGAGAGGACAAGCGGATTGGTGCACTGGTGCAATTAGCGCAGAATCAGGGTGTCCCCATGGCCAGGGAGCCGCGTAAAGATCTGGATGAGATGGTAAGTGGCCGTCACCAGGGGGTAGTGGCCGAAACCTATGGTATTCCGGTACACGGGGAGGATGTGTCAACCAACCTGTGGAGTGAAGCAGACCTGTATGAGGCCATCGAGAGTAAAGATGGCCCTGTATTAATACTGGTGCTGGACGGTGTGACCGATACCCACAACCTGGGGGCCTGTTTGCGCAGCGCCGATGCGGCGGGAGTAGATGCCGTTGTGGTGCCCAAGGATAGGTCGGCCGATCTTAACGCCACTGTCCGCAAGGTCGCCTGCGGGGCGGCGGAGGTAGTGCCGTTTGTGAAGGTCACCAATATTGCGCGCACCCTGGAGGCGCTCAAGAAGCAAGGGGTGTGGCTTTATGGCGCCGCGGGCGAGGCGCAGGAGTCTATTTATGATAGTGACCTGCGGGAATCCTGTGCACTGATAATGGGGGCTGAAGGCGGCGGCATGAGGCGTCTTACCCGGGATTTGTGCGACCACCTGGTGCACCTGCCAATGACGGGCTCGGTCGGCAGTCTTAATGTCTCGGTGGCAACCGGTATATGCCTGTTTGAAATTATCCGTCAGCGCCGACAAATGCCACTTGCGAACCCCGCAGAAACTCGGTAGACTCCGCTCCCTCAAAATTTGCCCGGCTACACCCAGTAGTCGAACCTCCTTGCTACACCACTAGATTGGGTAGCATTAACCCGTAAGGAGCTCTATATGCGTCATTACGAGATCGTATTGATGGTCCATCCGGACCAGTCCGAACAAGTGCCCAGTATGATTGAGCGCTACAACCAGACCATTCAAAAAGACGGTGGCCAGGTTCACCGGCTTGAAGACTGGGGCCGTCGCCAGCTAGCCTATCCCATCAACAAGATTCACAAGGCACACTACGTGATGATGAATGTTGAGGCTTCCAATGATGCCATGGATGAGCTGACCACTACCTTTCGCTATAACGATGCCGTGATCCGCAATCTGGTTATCCGTCGAGATGAAGCCATCTCGGGTGAGTCGTTCATCATGAAGATTGAAAAGGAAAGCCGCGAGCGCAAGAGCCGCTACGAGGAGCGTCAGGCAGCTGAAAGCACGGAAAGTGAAACTGCGCAAAGTGAAGCAGAGCCTGAGGAAGCAAAGGAAGGGTCGGCCGAGGAAGAGACTACTACTGAAGATTAATTCTTCAGTTTTCTGTCTGGTAACGAATCGTAAAGTTTTGAAGGAGTAATATCATGGCACGTTTTTTCCGTCGCCGTAAGTTTTGTCGCTTCACTGCAGAAGGTGTGAAGGAAATTGATTACAAAGATCTGGAAACGCTGAAGGCCTATGTGTCTGAAACCGGCAAGATCGTACCCAGCCGTATCACCGGTACCAAGGCTAAATATCAGCGTCAACTGGCTACTGCGGTGAAACGCGCGCGTTTTCTCGCATTGCTGCCCCACACGGATTCTCATATTTAGGCAATCCGTTAACGTGTACTGATTGATAATCAGTTTTGGATGTGGGAAGACTGACTTGAAAGGGTTAGCAGAATACGTCTTGCGTGGAAGATTTCAGGCACTGTTTGTTACAGTGATTGGTGCCTGTAGCATGTTGTTTTGTTGGGTTAGCGCAGCGGTAGTGGCGCTGGTTATCCTTCGCAAAGGGCCAGCGCAAGGTGGTTGGCTATTAATGTGGGCACTGCTGCCTGCCGGCGCTTTATTGCTGGTGTATGGTGACAGTGGGCCGCTGGCAATGCTGATCGGTACCGCGGTTCTGGCTCTTGTGCTCCGGTCGACGGTTAGTTTACCGCTGACGGTATTAACAAGTGTTGCGGTCGGCGCTGCCTCGGGCCTGGCACTGATTGTTTTTGCTGGTCAGTTTCTGGACCAGATAGTGGTGTTCTTTGCACAGTTTCTGGCTAATTTGGAGCAGCAACTGGCAGCCAACAGCAACGATGCGGTGGTTCTGGCCCGGCCCACAGCAACGCAGGTGGCCGGGATATTGGGAACGGCCAACGCCGTGACCTCGGTTCTGTGTTTATTACTGGCACGTTGGTGGCAGGCGGCACTGTTTAACCCCGGCGGGTTTGGCGAGGAGTTTAGAGACTTATTTCTGCCCCCGGCAGCAACGGCATTGTTGCTGATAGTAGCCCTGGCATTGGCCGCCATGGGTGTGCAGTACAGGGCCTGGTCAATGATATGTTTGGTGCCATTATCCTTTGCTGGTTTGGCGCTGATACACGCCCGCGCTGCGTGGCGCGGACAGGGTAGGGGATTGCTAACCGGTTTTTACGTGGTGTGGCTAATTATCGACCCGGTGAAGTTGCTTGTGGTCTTGGCAGCAATCGCCGACAGCTGGTTTAACTTTCGTCAGCGCTGGGTTCACCAGAGCGACACGGATACCAGTTCGAGCGAGGATGATGACCGGGGTTAGAATTTTTTCAAACGTGGGAGGCAGCTCCCCGAAAAGAGGATTGTGAGATGGAAGTCATATTGCTGGAAAACATAGGCAATTTGGGTAGCCTGGGAGATCAGGTTGAAGTCAAGGCGGGTTTCGGTCGGAATTATCTGGTTCCCAAGGGTAAAGCCGTGCCCGCAACCAAAGATAATGTCGCTAAATTTGAAGCTCAACGCGCCGACCTGGAAGCTGCAGCAAACGCGGCGGTAAATGAAGCGCAGGTTCGGGTGGATGCGATTAATGCCCTCGATGTTATCACTATCGAGGCCAATGCCGGTGAAGAGGGCAAACTGTTTGGATCCGTCGGAACCCGGGATATTGCCGAGGCTGTCACAGGGGCCGGTTGTGAAATTGACAAGTCGGAAGTTCGCCTACCGGACGGTGCACTGCATGAATTGGGTGACTTCGAAATTGCTATTCAGGTTATGAGCGGTGTCACCGCCCTGGTCAATCTGAGTGTTGTAGCAGAATAACGGCGTGCCGTGGGTGGTCGATGGCCGCCGCGAACTGTTTGATAATGCACCCGCCATCTGTGGCCGGTGCATTTTTTATGTCAGGGACAGCCCCCTATCCGGCAACTTCTGCGGCGCCGGTCACCGATTAACACAGCACAACAGGGTGTTTGCCCTTTAGCTCGGGAGCGAATTTGGTTACTCTGTACAGTTCCTGAATCAATAGCGCCTGGTCATGTCTGATCCCGACTACCCCGACAACGTTTCCGAGCTGCCCTATCCGGATGACAGGGATATTGCGCGAATCAAGATGCCGCCCTACTCCTTTGAAGCTGAGCAGTCTGTACTGGGCGGACTGTTACTGGCCGGTGATGCCTGGGATGCCGTCGCTGAGGAGGTTGTAGCCAGTGATTTTTATCGCCCGGATCACCGTCTGATTTTTGGCCAGATTGTCAGACTGGTTGATGCATCCGAGCCGGTAGATGTGATTACGGTGGCCGACAAACTGACCGCTGTAGATGAGCTCGACGCTGCCGGCGGCTTAGCTTACCTGGCCGAGCTGGCCAGTAATACACCCAGTGCTTCCAATATTCGCGCCTATGCACAAGTAGTGCGTGACCGAGCCAGTTTGCGTAAGCTGATTGAAGCCGCCCAGGAAATTGCCGACAGTGGATTTAATCCAGAGGGCCGTACCAGTGGCGAATTAATCGATGAGGCAGAGCGCCGCATCATGCATATCTCTGAGCAGGGTCCGAAGGCTGGTGGACCTCAGGAAGTGAATCCTCTGTTGCAGTCGGCTCTGGCGCGGATCGAGGAGCTATTTAATTCCGAGGGCGATATTACCGGGTTGAGCACCGGCTTTAGCGACCTCGACGACATGACGTCGGGCCTGCAAGGATCAGACCTTATTATCGTTGCCGGTAGGCCCTCCATGGGGAAGACCAGTTTTGCAATGAATATGGTGGAGAGCGCGGTGTTGGGGCAGAACAAGCCGATCCTTGTTTTTAGCATGGAAATGCCTGCCCAGCAGCTGATGGTAAGGCTTTTGTCCTCCATCGGACGAATCGATCAGACCCGCATTCGCAATGGTAAATTGGAGCAGGAAGACTGGCCTAAACTCAGTAAGGCAGTGACCAAATTAAAAGACGTGCCTCTGTATATCGACGACACGCCGGCACTTACCCCTACCGAAGTTCGCAGTCGCTCTCGCAAGGTGATGAGAGAGCATGGTCAACTGGGTATGATTATGCTGGACTACATGCAGTTAATGCAGGTCGCAGGTTCCAACGAGGGCAGGACGGCGGAGATCTCCGAGATATCCCGGAGTCTTAAGGCGCTTGCCAAAGAGTTTGATTGCCCGGTGGTCGCCCTGTCACAACTTAACCGCTCGCTGGAACAGCGTCCCAACAAGCGACCGGTGAATTCAGATCTCAGGGAGTCCGGGGCCATCGAGCAGGACGCGGATGTTATTTTGTTTATTTACCGCGATGAAGTGTACAACGAAGATTCCCCGGACAAGGGAGTGGCCGAGGTTATTATCGGTAAGCAGCGCAATGGTCCCATCGGCCACTGCAAATTGGCCTTTATCGGGCAGTTCACCCGGTTTGAAAATCTTGTACGCGGTAATTACAACGAGGCGTAACCGGAAACCCGTCAGGTATGTCTTCATATCAAGTGGCGCCGCTAGTTAGAAACCCGCATCCTCTTTCAGCTTTTGTAACGCTTCCAGTTGTTGTTCCTGAGACAATGGCTTCGACTTTGATTTCTCCAGTGCCGCCGGAGCCGGCACTTCCAATTGCTCACCGCGTATTGCCCGAGAGCAATACTGTTGATAGTGATCGCGAAACACCGGCCAGGCGGTGTGCTCGGTATTATTGGCCAGGAAAAACCAGTCGCTGTCCCGACCGGCAAGGTATACGGCCGGATGACTCCAGCTCTGTGCCGATTTAGGGGAGGCGGCCCGACAGGCCTCCAGATAGGCATCCCTGGCACCGGGCAAGCCATATTCGTCCATCGCCTGCAGGCAACACTCGTGCATACGGTTCAGCGTTGGCAGGTATTCGCTATTCTCTATAGCGTGTTTGGCGCCGCGCAGGACCTGCTCAACCGGGTAGTGAGCCAGAGATTCCAGCCACAATTTCTTGATCTGATTGAGTTGTGAACTGTCTGGGAAGGCTGCGTAGTACTGGTTATGGAAGGTCAGGCGAAACAAGGCAAACACCTGGTTAATCGCATCGACCTGCTCCTCGGATGCTACTGGGCGGGGCGCCTCACTCTGCCCAGGAGGTGTCGCTGAGGTCTTGCTCAAGGCTTCGATCTCTTGTGCGGCTTGTTGGATTAATTCCTTGCTGTCCGGCATTTTTCTGTCCCGCTTGTTCCATCTGGTGGCGTTTGGCCCAGTGGTATTTTACATGTTGGATAAATTTTGTATTCCATGAGGTATGCACCTTGTTGCTGTCTCGCCAGTAGACGATGAATTCTGCTATCAGCGACCGGGCGAAATCTTCATCGATATGGGACATTCTGAGAATATCGAAGGCATCTCCGGAGGGAGACCATTGCTGGGGGATTCGCTTGGGCTCAGTGCTGTGCTCCATGGCCGAGGTGTATTTTGCCCACTGAATCCGAATGTGGGTGATGAATTTTGAATTCAAATCTTTCGGTGTGGCCTTGCGTTCCCGCCAATACAGGATGAACTCGGGAACGGCCTGATCGATGAAGCTACGGTCTACTTCGTTGCGCGCCAGAATTTCCAGCGCGTCCAGACTGGGGCGCCAGGAGTTGTCCAGTACGGTCGGCTCCTTGACCCTGAACGCCTCTGCCTGCTGCTGTTGGTGGCGTCGCCAATTGGAGGTGACGTGCTGGCGAAACTTGCTTTCCCAGGCGTGGCTGGTTTCTCCCCGCTCGCGCCAGTAAAAGATGAAATCTTCCAGTTGTTCGAGTGCGAACTGCCGCGGTATATTGTGATTCAATGCTAATAAATGCAGCAGGTCTTCACTGGGTGCCCAGTGCTGCGGCAGCAGACTGGCACTGCGGGGGTGAGGTGTTTCCTGGTGTGGCTGTTGCACTGGTGGGGGGCTGGTGTCCACTGATTCATTCAGCGCGAATACCAGGCGCTCGGCAGTGTGCAGCGGTGGTGATTCCACCAGCAGGACACCCTTGTCAACCAGGCTGCGTGTAATGCGGTGCAGATCTACCGCTCCCCAAAAGGGCAGGCTGTGCAATAGGAAATCCCGCTCCACTGCCAGCCAGGCAAAGCCACCCTGTATTTGGGGGTCATGATGGTCGAATAAGGCCTGCAGGTGCTGCAACAATATGGCCTCCTCCAGCCCGATCGTCGCCGCCAGGCCGCCGGAAAAGACCAGCTGGCGCTCGGGGACGATGGAGGATTTTGACATGAGTAGTCCGGAAAATGGAAGCAACTCTGATAGGATACATAGTGTAGGTTGAGGGATAAAGAACTCAATGCGCGATTCGCCAGGTTCCGCACAGAAGGCCTTGGTTAATAGTCGCTGTTGTTCACATAAAAAGGGGAGTACATGGCAAAAAACAGGACAGCTTTCGTGTGTAGCGATTGTGGCTCCAATTACAGCAAGTGGCAGGGCCAGTGTGGCGACTGTCGGGCCTGGAACACGCTCACAGAATTCAAACTGGGGCCCGCCAGGGGTTCCCAAGCTGCGGCGACGGGCGCCGGCGGCAATCGGGTGGGTTTTTCCGGTGCGCTGGGAGAAGCCCAGATATTAAAGGACATCAACCTCGACGACCTGCCGCGTTTTTCCAGTGGCGCAGAGGAGTTCGACCGGGTGTTGGGTGGCGGGCTGGTACCGGGCTCGTCCATTTTAATCGGAGGTAATCCGGGCGCGGGCAAGAGCACCTTGTTGTTGCAAACAATGTGTCATCTGGCTGCCTCGATGGAGGCGCTTTATATTACCGGGGAGGAGTCCTTACAACAGGTGGCCATGCGTGCTCGCCGGCTGGGACTGGCTACCGACAAGCTGCGGCTTATGGCCGAGACAAGTGTGGAGACTATCGTGTCCGCTGCTCAACAACACAAACCGAAAGTACTGGTAGTGGACTCTATTCAAGTGGTACACAGCGATGAACTGGCCTCGACCGCTGGCAGTGTTTCGCAGGTGCGAGAGTGTGCGGCCTTTCTCACCCGTTACGCCAAGCAAACCAGTACGGTGACATTTCTGGTGGGGCATGTCACCAAGGACGGCTCTCTGGCAGGCCCCAAGGTATTGGAGCACATGATCGATTGCTCGATTTTGCTGGAGGGTAGTGATGATTCGCGGTTTCGTACGCTGCGGGGTCAAAAAAACCGGTTTGGTGCGGTCAATGAGTTGGGTGTGTTTGCCATGACCGAACAGGGGCTGCGAGAGGTAAAGAATCCCTCGGCTATATTTCTGGATCGTAGTAATGAGCCTGCCTCCGGCAGCGCAGTCATGGTGGTGTGGGAGGGCACCCGGCCCTTGCTGGTTGAAATTCAGGCGCTGGTAGACGACAGCCAATTGGGTAATCCACGCCGGGTTGCCGTGGGACTGGAGCAGAATCGTCTGGCCATGCTATTGGCCGTGTTGCACCGGCACGGAGGCTTACAGGTGGGGGATCAGGACGTATTTGCCAACGTGGTGGGCGGCGTAAAGGTACTGGAGACCAGTGCTGATCTCGCGCTGTTGCTGGCAATTGTCTCCAGCTTTCGCGACCGAGTGTTGCCTCGCGACATGGTGATTTTTGGCGAGGTCGGTCTGGCGGGAGAAATACGGCCCGTACCCAATGGCCAGGAGCGCCTGGCAGAGGCCGCCAAGCACGGTTTTAAACGGGCTATTGTGCCCCGTGGTAATGCCCCGAAACGCGATATCAAAGGAATGCAGGTGACTGCCGTGTCGAAATTGACCGAGGCGCTGGAAGCACTGGATTAGCTGGAGTCCATCCGTAACGCCTTAGTATTGAGGTTGTCGATATAAGTCGATCAATGATCCTGCCCATCAGGACCGTCTGCAGCATGGATGCTGCAGCCGAGCCCCCAAGGATGGGTTTACGGTGTGTCCTGATGGGCAGGATCATTGATTGACGCCACGACGTGGATTAAAGGCTACGATACAAGGGTTTCATCGAGTCTCGGTGGCGCTCCGATGTCATGTTTGCCTCCTGGACACGCAGCGAGTACATCCATGTATGCTCGGCTGCAGCATCCATGCTGCAGACGGTCCAGGGTGCAAACATGACACCGGAGCTTCGCTTGAAAATCGTTATACATCAAAAGCAGATGGTCCTGATGGGCATTAACTTTGCTCTACTTATGCGGCTTCATTTGTACTGTAGCGTGATTGGACACGCTCAAGTTAGTCGAGCTGTGCCAGCTCCTTCTCAAACAAGGCGATATCCCCGACCTTGTCTTCCAGCAAACCTCGCAATTGCTGGATATTCTCCTTACCCATGTGCTCCACTGAAAAACCCAGCATGCTGAACTCCACGTGTTGCAGGTAGGCGTGTAGCTCCAGTGTCTGGCTGTCGTCGAGGTGGATAACCAGGGTAAAAGGCTCGTTATACTGGGCATCCCAAACATCCGGTTGGTCGGTGGCCACGCCGGACAGGGAAATACCGGTCATGCGTTGGTGCCAGACGCTGGCGCCCTGGTGCACGTCCACTGGGAGATCAAGGGCTACCCGGGTAAAGCGGCGTCGCTCTTTGTATATGTCGCTCATTCCAGTGCCCTTCCCTTAACTGTCTGTGGTTACTATAACGCCGTGTCCGGGAATTGGATAGTCCCAGGAGCCCGTCGGGCTTAACACAGTTCTGCTACTTCCCCTCGCTACACCAGTTTGCGGTACTTGACCCGGTGAGGCTGGTCCGCGGCAGCACCCAGTCGGCTCCGGCGGTCTTCCTCGTAGTCCTGGAAATTCCCCTCGTGAAACACCACGTTGCCATCGTCCTCGTAAGCCAGAATATGGGTGGCAATACGGTCCAGAAACCAGCGATCGTGGGAAATTACCATGGCGCTGCCCGGAAACGTCAGCAAAGCGTCCTCCAGTGCACGCAGGGTTTCCACGTCCAGGTCATTGGTCGGCTCGTCCAATAACAGCACATTGGCACCCTGCTTGAGCAGGGTCGCCAGGTGCAGACGATTGCGCTCGCCACCGGACAGGTCCTTGACCAGCTTCTGCTGATCGGTACCTTTGAAGTTGAATCGGCCCACATAGGATCTTGAGCCAACCTCATAGCTGCCGATGCGCATGATGTCGTGGCCCTCGGAAATTTCCTCCCATACCGTCTTGTCACCGTTCAGGGCGTCGCGAGACTGGTCTACGTAGGCCAGCTTCACTGTATCGCCGAGACGCACTTCCCCGCCATCGGGCTGTTCCTCGCCCATGAGTATCCTGAACAGGGTGGACTTGCCCATGCCGTTGGCGCCAATGATTCCTACAATGCTGCCTTTGGGGACGGTGAAGCTGATATTGTCAAACAATAACCGGTCGCCGAAAGTCTTTTTCAGGTTCTCCACCTCGATAACCATGTCGCCCAGACGCGGCCCGGGTGGGATGTAAATCTCGTTGGTTTCATTTCTGCTCTGGAACTCCTGGGACTGTAGTTCTTCAAACCGCTGCAGCCGAGCCTTACTTTTAGCCTGGCGTCCCTTGGGGTTGCTCCGCACCCACTCAAGCTCGGCCTTGATTGCTTTTTGGTGGGAGGCCTCATGCCGCTTTTCCTGCTCCAGGCGGCGGTCCTTGGCGTCCAGCCAGTCGGAGTAGTTACCCTCGTAGGGAATGCCGTGGCCGCGATCCAATTCCAGAATCCAGCCGGCGGCGTTATCGAGAAAATAACGGTCGTGGGTAATAGCGACAACGGTGCCGGGGAAATCGTGGAGGAAGCGTTCCAACCAGGCGACACTTTCTGCATCCAGGTGGTTGGTGGGTTCGTCCAATAACAACATGTCTGGATTGGAAAGCAATAATCGACACAGTGCCACCCGCCGCTGTTCGCCACCGGATAGGGTTTTTACATCGGCCTCCCAGGGAGGCAGGCGAAGTGCATCGGCGGCAATGTCCAGTTGGTGGTCCAGATTGTGGGCGTCGGTGGCTTGAATAATATCCTCCAACCGGGCCTGCTCTTTTGCCAGGGCATCAAAGTCGGCATCTGGCTCTGCATAATCGGCATAGACCTTGTCCAGACCGGCAAGTGCATTCAGAGCTTCGGCGACACCTTCCTCCACGTTGCCGCGCACATTCTTGTCTGGGTCCAGCTGAGGCTCCTGGGGTAGATAGCCGATTTTAATATCTGCCAGGGGCCTGGCTTCACCGAGGATGTCGGTGTCAATTCCGGCCATTATTCGCAATAGGGTGGATTTTCCCGAACCATTTAACCCCAGGACGCCGATTTTTGCTCCCGGGAAAAAGGATAAAGAGATATCTTTGAGGATGGTTTTCTTGGGCGGCACCACTTTGCCAACCCGGTTCATGCTGTAAACGTATTGAGCCACGGTTTTATTTCTCGCAGTAGAGTTTTAGGCTGGCAATTTTAACAGAAACTGTGGCTATAGGTGTGCTCACTCTTATATGAAGGTGGTCTTTCGGGTTAAAATGCGCGGCTTCGCACAGGGGTGCATTCCACTTGCCCCATTACGTAGTCAGCCAGGGGAATACGATGTTTGATAATCGCATGACGATAGAAAACTTTGACGATGAAATCTGGTCCGCCATTCAAAGCGAGGAAACGCGCCAGGAGCAGCATATTGAGCTCATCGCCTCGGAAAACTATACCAGCCCGCGCGTCATGCAGGCACAGGGTACCGTATTAACCAACAAATATGCCGAGGGATATCCGGGCAAGCGCTACTATGGCGGCTGTGAGTTTGTCGACCACGCCGAGCGGCTGGCCATCGAGCGGGTCAAGGCATTGTTTGGTGCCGACTATGCAAACGTTCAGCCCCACTCCGGGTCGCAGGCAAATTCGGCGGTTTACCAGGCCCTGTGCGTTCCCGGCGACACGGTACTGGGTATGAGCCTGGCCGATGGTGGGCACCTCACTCATGGCGCCCGACCAAACTTTTCCGGCAAAATGTATAACGCGGTGCAATACGGACTCAACGCCGCGACGGGCGAAGTGGATTATCAACAGGTGGAAGCGCTGGCGGCAGAGCACAAACCAAAAATGATCGTCGCTGGTTTCTCTGCCTACTCCCGGGTAATGGATTGGGCGAGATTTCGCGAGATTGCCGACCAGGTGGGTGCCTATCTGATGGTGGATATGGCACATGTGGCGGGACTGATAGCCGCGGGACTCTATCCCAACCCGGTGCCCCATGCGCATGTGGTCACCTCCACCACGCATAAAACACTGCGTGGGCCGCGTGGCGGTGTGATCCTGGCCCAGGCCGATGAAACCCTGGAGAAGAAGCTCAATTCTGCCGTTTTTCCCGGTGGCCAGGGCGGGCCCCTGATGCACGTGATTGCAGCCAAGGCGGTCAGCTTCAAGGAAGCCCAGGGCGAAGACTTTGTAGACTACCAGAAACAGGTGGTTATTAACGCCAAAGCGATGGCCGAAACCTTCATCGGTCGCGGTATCAACATCGTGTCGGGTGGCACCGACAACCATCTGATGCTGGTGGATTTGATCGGGAAGGAGTACACAGGAACCGACGCCGATGCAGCTTTGGGCGCGGCTAATATTACGGTTAACAAGAATGCTGTACCCAATGACCCACGTCCGCCCTCTATAACCTCCGGGCTGCGAGTGGGTACGCCTGCCATTACTACCCGCGGATTCGGAAAGTCCGAGACAGAGGAACTCACGGGTTGGATGTGTGATGTGCTGGCATCCCTGGAAGACGGAACCTCGGAATCCGTGATTGCCGATGTTAAGACCAGAGTACTGGATATTTGTGCACGCTATCCGGTGTATCGCTGAAAATGTGTTATTCTTCAGGCGCTTAGGTTGATGGAGGGCTCCCATGTATTGCCCGTTCTGCACTGCTGAAGATACCAAGGTAATCGACTCGCGACTGGTCTCCGAGGGGGCCCAGGTGCGCCGCCGGCGCGAATGCGTGACCTGTAAGGAGCGCTTTACCAGCTACGAGGTGGCAGAGTTACTGATGCCACGCGTGATCAAGCATGACGGCAATCGGGAGCCATTTGACGAGCAAAAACTGCGTTCCGGTTTTCTTCGGGCACTGGAGAAACGGCCGGTGGCGATGGAGGATATTGAAGCCGTTATCAGCCAGATCAAGCATGCGCTGCGCGTTACTGGTGAAAGAGAGATCGACTCCATGATGTTAGGCGAGTTGGTCATGGATCACCTGAAGACGTTGGACCAGGTTGCCTATGTCCGATTTGCATCGGTATACCGTAGTTTTCAGGATATTTCTGAATTTCGAGACGAGATTGAGCGCCTCGAGGCGGAGCCCGCGTCAAGCGGGTCCGACTAAACCCGGCACCCACCATGATGGACTCCAGCTTCGATAACCGGATGATGGCGCGTGCTTTGCAGCTGGCGCGGCGCGGCCAATATTCAGCCATGCCGAATCCGCACGTGGGTTGTGTCCTGGTTAGAGACGGCGAGGTTCTGGGCGAGGGCTTTACCCAGCCCGCCGGAGGGGCACATGCCGAAATCGAAGCGCTGTCCGCCGCTGGCGAGGCGCGGGGTGCAACCGCGTATGTAAGCCTCGAGCCATGCAGCCATCAAGGCCGCACAGGACCCTGTGCCGAGGCATTGGTCGAGGCTGGTGTGGTGCGGGTTGTCGCTGCAATGGAGGATCCGAATCCCGCGGTGGCAGGCACCGGATTGACCCGATTGCGCGAGGCAGGTGTGGTCGTAGAGTGTGGTCTGATGGCATCTGAGGCGGCGCGGGTGATCCCGGGCTTTATTGCCCGTATGACTCGGGGTCGAGGTAGGGTTCGGGCCAAGTTGGCTATGTCTCTGGATGGTCGTACAGCAATGGCCAGTGGTGACAGTCAATGGATAACAGGGCCGCCGGCCAGGCGCGATGTCCAACGTCTGCGGGCGGGCAGTTGCGCCATTGTGACCGGCATCGGCACGGTACTGGCCGACGACTGTAACCTTTCCCTGCGAGCCCGGGAGCTGGATCTGGATGAGGATGAGGTGGCGCGGGCGATCGCGCGCCAGCCGCTGCGAGTAGTACTGGATTCAAACCTGCAGATACCAGCGGTGGCGCGGGTGCTGAGTGCAGGCCAGCCCACGTTGGTATGCCACGCACCCAATGTGGAGGTATCTGCGGCCCAGGCCGACACGAATGCAGATTTTCAGAGTCTTCCGAGGGCTGACGATGGCCTGGATCTCGAGGCATTAATGAATGAACTTGGCAGGCGGCAATGCAACGAAATTCTGGTAGAATCAGGACCCCGTTTAGCGGGCGCCATGCTACAGGCCGGTCTGCTGGATGAGTTGATTGTATATATGGCGCCCACTTTGCTGGGCGATAAGGCGCGTCCCCTGCTGCATTTGCCACTGGATTTGATGTCTCAGAAAATCCCGCTGCAGATAGAGGATGTGTGCAAAGTGGGCCAGGACTTACGATTGACCCTTACCCCAGGTTAGAACGTTCATTCCCCGAACAGCAGGAGCAAAATGTTTACAGGCATTATTCAGGCAGTGGGCGAGGTTGTCGCCCTTCAACCCAGCGGGGGTGATTTGCGGCTGCGCATAAATACCGGCAAATTGTCACTGGACGATCTGGCTTTGGGCGATAGTATTTGTACCAATGGTGTGTGTTTGACGGTGGTTGAGCTGCCCGGGGATGGTTACTGGGCCGATGTGTCGGTTGAGTCTCTCAATTCCACAACCTTGGGCAAGCTCAAGCTGGGAGCCAGGGTCAATCTCGAAAAAGCGATGACACCGGTTAGCCGGTTGGGTGGGCATATTGTTAGCGGTCATGTCGATGGGGTGGGCGATGTGGTGAGTTTGATCGAGGATGCTCGGTCGATTCGCGTTGTGCTTCGTGCTCCCGCCGGGC
>JABHWT010000306.1 GCA_018657645.1 Halieaceae bacterium
TATTCGGCGCAGATCGCTTCGGTGGGGTTGCGGTACAATTGCCATTTAAAGGCTTTGATCAGTTTTGTAATATCTGGCCCGGGGAGCCTGACCAGGGCCGATATTGACAACGCAGCCAGAGAGGTGCCAGCCTTTGACCAGCTGCAAGTTTCGCTCTCAGGTGCGGCAAGTCGCAGGAATCACAATGTAATTATCATTGTGCTTGAAGGTGTTCAGTATCGGCATACCTCGCTCGGTTCGAGTGACAAAGCCCTTACGCCTTACCTTGTTGGCTTAGCTTCTCAGGGAGTTGAATTTACAAACATGCGTTCTTCACTGACGATGTTTTCAGTGGGATAAAACACCACACCATTGAGCTTGACTGTGTCCGCATCCCAGTAAGTATCGCTTTTTTCCATAATTATACGACGATTTAACTTCCACTCCTTGAGCGTGAAAGCCCCATTCCCGACTATATTTTCAACCCGCGTCCACTTGGTAAAGCGGTCGGTTGCCTTGCCAAATTTCTCTATAGTAGCGCGGTGTACAGCAAAGGTGCTGTAGTGATCCATGAGCTGCAGAAAATAGGGCGTGGGTTCGGTGAGAGTAACTTGCAAAGTATAGGGGTCCAGTGCCTTTACGCCGAGTTCGCCGGGGTCTGTAATGTCACCTTTGAAGAAGGCCTCAGCATTTTTTACCGGAAACAACATGTAGGCGTACAGGTTGCCCATGGCGGGATTCAGAGCCCGCTGCCAGGACCAGACATAATCCTCCGCAGTCATCTCATCTCCATTCGACCATCTGGCATCCTGGCGTATATGGAAAGTGATTACGCGACCATCTGCACTGAAATCCCAACTTTCTGCTACACCGGGCTCAGGTTCCAGTGTATAGGGGTTTTTTACCGCAAGGCCCTCAAAAAGGGCGCGAATCAAGTGGTTTTCCGGGACACCGGTAACAACGTGGGGGTCCAATCCTTGCGGTTCAGTGCCATTGCCGTAATGGAGAATACCCTCACGGTTACCCTTGCTGACATTCGATTCACCGCCGGTACAGGCCAGCAGCAGGGCGCAGGCAACAATTGCCAGCAGTGTTTTTATCTGTGGATAGTGCATCGGGTCTGTTGTTCTACTTATTAGGAGGTGGTCACTTTAGCCTATTGCGCGCCAGATGTCCCGATAGACGTATTTTGTGCCGCATTAAAGCGACTCTTCCAGTGGCCGGAGCACCCCGTGTGCCTTCTCTTCAATCCATGTCGCCACTCTCGGTTCACTCGCTACGCTATCGTACAATTTACTCAGATTCTTGAAACCCTGGAATTCCTCTCTGGCTGGCAAGCGTCTCACGATGTGATCGTAAAGGAGACCAAAAGCGGCAACGTCACCCCACAGAGCCTTTTCGCTGGCCAATGTACTGAGATAGGAAAATTCTGATACTCCAATGTCACACTCATAGATATTGCTCTTGTTGTCTATACGGCGATTTCAATTGCTGGAAATTTAACTGGCCGAGGCGTTGGCTTTTCCAATCCCCAACACTTTCATGCGATAGGCTAGTGTAGAGGGTTTTAGGCCAAGTAATTCAGCGGCACCTTCTTTGCCCCAGGTCTTACCCCCGGAATGGTTGAGCGCGGCGAGGATATTGGCTTTCTCCAGCTCCCTGAATTCTGCATCGGTTAGATACTCTCCAGCCTCCAAAGAGGAGTCTAATTTTACTGAACCTCCCGGATTGGAGGTTTGCACAGAGAAAGTGTCATCCAATTGCAACCGGCTTCCAGGTGAGGAAATAACCGCGCGCTCTAGAACATTTTTTAGCTCTCGAATGTTGCCGGGCCAGGTGTGTTGTTTTAACAATGCCACTTGCAGCTTGGTCATGGTTAAGGGAGTTCGCCCCAGTTCGGCGCAAATAGAATTAAGAAAGTGGGTGGCTAGTGGCGCAATGTCATCCAATCGCTCACGCAGGGGTGGCACTTCTACAGGGAACACGCTGATCCGATAGTACAGGTCCTCACGGAACCGCCCCGCCCTTATCTCATCAGTTAGATTGCGGTTGGTGGCGGCAACGATGCGAACATCCACCTTGGTGGTTTTATCGTCCCCAACCCGTTCAAATTCCCCCTCTTGCAGGGCACGCAATAGCTTTCCTTGCTGCGCCAGCGGTATCTCACCTACTTCATCCAGAAATAACGTGCCGCCATCGGCGAGCTGTAAGCGCCCAACTCTATCTTGATGTGCGCCAGTAAAGGCACCCTTAAGGTGACCGAAAAACTCACTTTCAAACAAATCCCTGGGGATAGACGCGCAGTTCACCTTTATCATCGCTTGCTCGGCTCTATCGCTTTGAGTGTGAATCGCTCTGGCGATCATCTCCTTGCCGACCCCAGAGTCACCCAAAATCAATACGCTGACAGGCGTAGGTGCCACAGACTCAATTTGATTAAGAGCTCGCCTGAGTGCGGGGCTCTCGCCAATAATTTCCCCAAAATTGGTGGCTACCTTTATCTCGTCACGCAAATAATCTCGTTCTTGCTCTAGCTGATTTTTCAGGCGCTGAATTTCAATAAAGGCTTCTCTGCGCTGCTCCTCCAACTTCTTTCTATCACTGATATCACGAAATACCACTACCGCACCCTCTGACTTACCCTCGCGCAATATCGGTGTGCTGTTGTATTCAACCGGCACTGCATGACCGTCCACATGCCAGAAAACTTCGTGATCGACACGATGGGCCAGGCCGTCAGATAAGGCAGCATAAATGGGGCAGTCATCTCGTGGATAGGCAGACCCGTCTGCATAGGAATGATGATGCAAGGTGTGGGAACGCTGACCTAAGACGTCTTCCGTTTTCCAGCCGAGGATTTTCTCGGCGGCGGCGTTAGCGAAGGTGATGCGACCCTCACTGTCTAGACCGTGAATGCCCTCACCAGCCGCACTCAGTATAGATTGGTACTGGGTTTGCAGCTCGCTGATCCGGGCCTGGGCGCCTTTAAATTTACTAACGTCAGTTGCTGCCCCCACAATGCAGGGAGGGTCGCCTTCGGCCCGCCGAGCCCGCCACGCACCAAAACGGGCCGCCAGCAAGCCTTCATTCAAAAATAGGCCAACTGGCTGATTGGTGATAGGCGCACCTTCACGGGCCAGTGTGCGGAATTTATCTTCCAAACCGGGTTCGTTTTCGAAATCAAATATTTCTGAAGCGGGAATAGCCGCCCTTTCAGCCAGCTCTGGCTGCAATCGTGCACGCCACACCTGCGCCATATGATGACAATTCAGCTGTTCATCCATCAACAACAGCAACGAGGGTGAATCTAGGAACAGCCAACCGTGATCTTCTATTTCAGTCATACAAAACCTCATTTATTTGAGGATTAAACCACAAGTATTTGTGGACCACAAGTATTCGTGGTTGTCAAAAATAGTTAAGTCATTGTATTTATTAGAAATATAAAGTTGGCACGTTCAATGCAATACCCTGGGTGTGCCGAGCGAACACACTCACAACTTTGAAGCACGCTGTACAAAGTCAACGAGAAAACCGGTGACAACACATTTAACTATTAACTGAGAGGAAGTAATCATGCCATTAGTAACCGTCATAGCACCCAACCGATCGCTGGATAGCAGCGCCCAAAGAGCATTGATGTCTCGTGTCTCAAACGCAGTTCTTAAAGCCGAGCGCGCGCCCATTGAAGATGAGGGAGCGCAATCTTTGGTCTGGGCCTACTACCACGAGATGAACGAGAACGCGATTTACGTGGGTAGTGAAAACCTGGACAAGCCGCCCTTTCGTGTGAGCATCACCACTCCCGAAGGCGCTTTGACGGCCGAAACCCGTCAGGAGCTGGTGGCGGATATCGGCGAGATCGTCGATGACATCGTCGGCCCCTACGAGGACAGGCTGAATCACTGGGTCATGTTGACCGAGCTGGACGAAGGCTCCTGGGCAGGCGGCGGACAAATATTTCCGCTGGCTGGTATTCAAGAAGCGATGAATATCAAAGCAGCTTAACCCGCTAGCTACAAACAGGCATCACTAAAACCAAACCAACAAACGTGGTCGCATAGGCCACAAAGGAGAATACACATGAGTCACTATTTATTGGTACACGGCGCCTGGGAAGAATCCCGTGCCTGGGAAGATGTTACCCCTGTCCTGGAACAAAGCGGTCACAGAGTTACCGCCTTGGACCTGCCGGGTCACGGCGCAAATATGCAACCCATTGCAGATATGAACATGGGTAACTACATCAAGACGGTGATTGACGCGATCAACGATATTGGCGAACCGGTCGTGCTGGTCGCACACAGCATGTCTGGCTCGGTGGTATCACAGGTGGCAGAACAAGTGCCTGAGAAAATCGAACGCCTGATATATGTCGCTGCATTTTTGTTGGAAACCGGTGGCACGGTACTGGAAGCCATGCAGAGTGATAGCGGCGAGTTCCTGCCTAGTATCATTTTCTCGGAGGATGGCAGCTACGCCACACTGCCTGAAGAAACACTGCGTAATGCCGGCTTTCACGATGTGAGCGAGCAGGTTATTCAGCGGTTTTTACCGCTGATTGTTGAGAAGCAATCAACCGAGCCTTTCATGTCGCCCGTTGCCATGACGGCGGAAAAGTTTGGCACGGTGAAAAAGACCTATATCAGAACCACCATCGATCGGGTCACCACACCGGACTTGCAGGACCGCATGATCGAGAATTGGAAAGTGGAACAGGTACACAATCTTGTATCCGGTCATTTCCCTGCTTTCTCGGTACCCCAGAAACTCGCAGAACTGATGCTATAGGGGTTCAGGGATTCTGGGGACAGTGCACCGAATGTGCGTTGTTGAAATTAAGTGCACTGTCCCCGAAATTCTGCGAAATTCGTGTCCCCGAAATTCGGCACCGAGCTTGAATTGAATTTTCCCCACGCTTAAATGCCCTCCGCCTCTTTACGCATAGTTTACTCCTGCAAATCAATTGCTTTTCGAGCAGCGCAATACTCACGCAAACTCTTAAGACCAATATCGGGAAAGTCTACAAGCAGGTTTACGCGTTCGCCATAGTCAGTTTCAACAATACAAGCTCCAGCCCCATCAATATGACGACGCAATCCGGATTCAAGGCCATAATCGAGGCATATTTTTACTTCACTGCGCGGCACTTTTGCTGCTGTCGGAAGAAGATCCATGGCTAGCTGGGTTGCGGTTGAATACGCCCTTACCAGCCCTCCAGCTCCCAGCTTAATGCCGCCAAAATAACGTACAACCACCACCATAACGTCACCCACATTCTTGTGTTGCAACACATTGAGTATTGGTTTTCCTGCGGTACCAGAGGGTTCACCGTCATCGCTAAATGCCTGACCCATAGGCTGCTTGGGATCACCCAGCAGATAAGCCCAACAATGGTGCCGTGCGCCAGGGTATTTAGCCTTCAACACCTGCAAGTGCGCCATGGCATTCTCGCGTTCTTCCGCTTGGAATATATACGCTATAAATTGGCTTTTTTTAACAATATACGTATTGCTAATGCTCTGCGCGGGAACCGAATAGGTATTTTCCATTAGGGTGCTAACATCATAAGAAACTAGAGCCACTTCATAATTTTAGTTCCACTCCCCCAGCAAATGTTCTACCGCGATTGGAGACACCACCGTCGAGCAAAGTATCGGTGGTTGTAAAAGAATCGTATTGCTTAACGGGTTGATCTCATTATGGAATTATCCATGATGCAAAAACGCGCCCAAAGCGAGACAGAATTCAAAACCGGCTTTCAGGGTGTGACCGGTGAGAACTTCATCGAATCACTTTATGCGATTGCGAACGCCGATGGCAACATTAGTGCGGATGAAGTCACGGAAATTAAGGCCATTGCAGCAGAATTTGGTATCACGGACACCGGCACTCGTGATCGGCCGGTATCGGAAAATTAGGTACGGGCAAATTAACCCAACCAAACTGCGGAAATCCGTAGCCAGGTCTCAAGCAACTGCCCTGCTCCGGTCTAATTTCGATTCATGGAGATAATTTGACAGTGCCTTCGCGAAGCTCAAAGTTATTAGTCTATTCTGGTAAAAATAGTTACGGTTGTGCCTACGCTATCAACCATGAAGTCAATGTCGCCATCCCCGTCCAGGTCTTCCGGATAAGGATCATCGTCCTGTCCCACCATGTCTGTTAGACCGTATTCAGCGGCCGCACGATCGAACACGCCGGTCCCGTCGTTAATCATTAGTTCCGGCCCCGTTGTTACACCGGTCGTGCTGTCAATGATTGAGCGTACTACGAAATCATCAAAACCATCCTGGTTGATATCAAACACCGTAATCAGGCCAACGCCCCCTAACTCAGCGGTATCCATCATGTAAGACGTAAGGCGGGTTGATGTTTCATCAGCAAATGTGCCGTCGCCCCTGTTCACCAGTATCTGCACTGCGCTTATCGGGTCACTATCCGGGTCGCTATTGCTAAGACCTGCAAGTACGTCCTGAAAACCATCGTTGTTGATATCTATCATTTCCAGGGTAAGTGTGGTGCTGATCGGCAACGGATAGTTGTTAGGGTCGAATGATTGCTCTCCACCGGCCAGGCGTTCTGGAATGGCGCCCTCATTTTCTTCCAGGAAAAATCCGGCACCGTCATTTAGTAGTAGATAA
>JABHWT010000232.1 GCA_018657645.1 Halieaceae bacterium
CCATCTGGGCCCAGCGCAAACCGAAGCCAAAGCGGATCGCATCGTCTATTTCCTCGGTGGTGGCAATGCCGTCTTTGATCAGCCAAAGGGATTCGCGCCACACGGCCTCTAGAAAACGGTCCGCTACAAACGCCTCGATTTCCTTTTTGATATGCAGCGGGTGCATACCCAGCTCGGTATAAATCGCCCGGGCCCGCTCAATGACATCAGCGGAGGTGCGCTCGCCACCCACCAGCTCTACCAGTGGCAGCAGGTAGACCGGGTTAAAGGGGTGCGCCACCAACAGTCGCTGGGGGTGTGTCATGTTGGCCTGCAGGTCGGAGGGAAGAATGCCCGAGGTGGAGGAGGCAATAATGGCATTGGATGCCGCATTGGCCTCTATGTCGCGGTAGACCGATTGTTTCAGTTCCACCACTTCCGGCACCGCCTCGACCACAAGCTCCGCACCGGCTACGGCCTCGGCGAGGGTGGCGGCATAAGTAATGCTGCCCTTGTTAGGGCGCGGAGCCATGGTGAGCCTGGCATAGACGTACTCGGCATTTTCCAGCACCGCTTCGACTCCCGCGCGGGCATTCGGTGCGGGATCGAACAGGCTCACCGCAATACCATTCTCCGCAAGGCGTGCAACCCAGCCTGCGCCAATGACACCGGCCCCTACGACCGCCGCTTTCTTAATAGTAGTCAAACTGGATTACTCCCCTTGGTTTGGTTGGACGGCAGGGTCAGGCGCCTGATACACCGGCACCTTCGCTACTGGCAGCGGTGCAGCTCCACGAATAATATCGGCGGCCTTTTCAGCCAGCATGATAGTGGGTGCGTTGAGGTTGCCACTGACGATGGAGGGCATGATGGAGGAGTCGACGATGCGCAGGCCATCCAGACCAATGACCCGGCACTGCGCGTCGACCACCGCCATGTCGTCGCTGCCCATCTTGCAACTGCAGGAGGGATGGTAGGCCGACTCCACCGCGTCCTGTAAAAAGGCATCCAAGGCGTCGTCGTCCTGCACATCGGGCCCCGGCGACAGTTCTACGCCCCGGAATTCGTCAAATGCACTCTGGGCGAATATTTCCCGGGTGAGCCGCACTGCGGCCCGAAATTCCTGCCAGTCTTCGTCCTGTGACATGTAGTTAAAACAAACCCGCGGCGCATCCGCCGGGTTGTCGGAGCGCAGTTTTACCCAGCCCTTGCTCTGGGAGCGCATGGGGCCCACATGGGCCTGAAAACCGTGGGAATTATTGGGGCTCTGGCCATCGTAGCGCACGGCCATGGGAAAGAAGTGATACTGCAGGTCCGGGTGCTCTACCGCGGACGTTGAGCGAATAAAACCGCCGGCTTCAAAATGGTTGGTGGCGCCCATACCGGTGCGGGTAAAGAGCCACTGTGCGCCCACCAGGGCCTTGCCCCACAGATTGTAGTAGCGATACATCGACACCGGTTTGATGCATTCCATCTGCACATAAATTTCCAGGTGATCCTGTAGATTCTGGCCCACACCGGGCAGGTGGTGTCGGGTTTCAATGCCGACCTCCGACAGGTGGTCGCCCGGCCCAATCCCGGACAGCATTAATAGCTGGGGGTTGTTAATGGGGCCACCGCACAGAATAACTTCTCGCTTTGCCAACGCCTGGCGCTCCCGGCCCTTGTGCTCAAAGCAAACACCGCGCACTTGATTGTTTTCAAGGATTAATTTCCGGCTCTGCGCCCGGGTAAGAACCGTCAGATTATCGCGATGGAGAACGGGTTGCAGATAGCAGATTGAGGTGGCGTTGCGAATACCCCCCGAGGTGGTGCGGTCCATGGGGCCAAAACCTTCCTGCTGGAAACCGTTCATGTCCTGGGTATAGGGATAGCCGGCCTGCTCGGTTGCGGCTAAAAAGGCTTTGGCCAGGGGCTTGTCCGGGCGGCCGCGGGTGATTTGCAGTGGGCCGGAATCCCCGTGGTAGTCATTGCTTCCGTCCTCCCAGGTGGAGGACTTGCGAAAGTAGGGTAGGCAGTGGCTGTAATCCCAGGATGCCAGAGCCGGGTCTTGTGTCGCCCAGCGGTCGTAGTCCAGGGCGTGGCCGCGAATGTAAACCATGCCATTAATGGAAGAGGAGCCGCCCAGGACTCGACCCCGGGGCAGGTGCATGACTCTGCCGTTGAGGCTGGGTTCGGGCTCGGTGTGGTAATCCCAGCTGTAGGTGGTGCCGTTCATCGGATAGGCCAGGGCCGCGGGCATATGAACACGCCAGTCCCAGAACGGGGCCTTGCCGCCTGCCTCCAGCAGCAACACCCGGTTCTCGGGGTCTTCGCTAAGCCGGTTGGCCAGTACGCAGCCCGCTGAACCAGCGCCCACGATAATATAATCGTAACTGGATGTGTCTTTATGCATTGAGGACACTAGAATTGTTGTTATGATTCATGCTGAATACTCGAATATTCCTCCGGTCGGGAGATTCTAGAATTTTTTGCCCTAAAAGCAACAACTATTAGCGGGCAGGTTACTGGATTGTCGGGAATGCACCGTACAGGGAGCTGAAACTGAATAATAAAACAGGGTTTACAGGTGGCCTGCCTGGCGCGATATTGCTGGCAGTGGCGTTGCTGAGTAATGCCGCGCTGGCAGAGATAGCAGTGCACATTGGACCCACCGATATCCCCCGTGGCGAGGCCAATGGCGAGCGCGATATCACGGTGCGCAACGGTCTGTTTGCACTCGCCTTTGCGGTAGACAGTGCACCGCCCTGGGGTGTTGCCCGCGGCGGTATTGTCGACGTCGCGATTATGCGCGAGGGCCAACCGGGCAACGACATCGCCTCTCTGGTTGATTTTATGCCCAACAATTGGTCGGCCTGGCCCACCCGCTATCAACAGGTCGATATCGTCAACCAAACCCCGCAGGAGATCACCATCCGAACGCGCCGCGATTGGGGTGAGGTGGCGCTCGAAACAACGTTCCGGATACGCGATGGCGATCCGCGGGTGCAACTGACTACAGTGATGCACAACAAGGGGGAGAAGGCTCTGCCAGATCTCCTCACGGGCTATGTGGCCTGGCCGGATGGGGGGTATTTGTACGGGGTGCCAGGCCTGAGCGGCGAGAAAAGTAGTGCCGAGACAGAGGCCACTGGCGACTGGTCTGCGTCCTATGACCACAACTGGGTGCTGGGCCTGCACGCGCCCTATGCCGATGAGCTGCGTTATTCCGGGCGCGATCGCTACCTGCTTCACCAGCTTGAACCCGGTGAGCGGCAGAGTTTCGAGGCCTGGCTGCAGGTCGAAAGCAGTGGCAACCTCGCGCCCCTGGTGGTCGCTGAAATTGAGTTTCAGAAGCTGCCCTCGGGCAATGTGGCGGGGGAGGTTCGCAGCAGTGATGGCAAACTGGTAGAGCAGCCTGCGGTGGTTGTTTTAAAAGATGGTCGACCCTATTGCTGGGTGCTGGGCCAGGGGGGGCGCTACGACCTGCAGCTTCCGGTAGGGACCTATACAGTGTATGCAACGG
>JABHWT010000275.1 GCA_018657645.1 Halieaceae bacterium
CGGCTCGCTTGAAATTACTACAGTTCGCATAACGTGGGTTAACTCCTGGAAAAATAGGTGGCAATTCGATTAGGGCACATCGGCTGGCCGGCCTCTCGATTGCGTTCAAATTAGCTGTGTGGATCCAGTTTTCCCCTGCCGGGGACATGATTTGCCTCTATTCGAATACCGTCGGGATCCTCGAATAACACCGAATAGTAACCGGGAGCCCACGCTGCATCTTCGGGTGGGTGAACGATAGTAGCGCCATTTTCACTGAGAAACGTATACAGTCCGTCTATGTCCTCCCTGCTTCGGGCCCGAAAGCAAAAATGATGGAGGCCTATGCGCCACTGCTCAAACACCTCATTCTGATACGCCTCGTTAGCACCCCGCACCAGAATCCCGGTTCGACTTCCCACGCCATAAATAAGCTCCTCGGTATCAAATACCAACTTCATTTCCAGAAATTCAAAGAGCTTTCTGTAAAATGGGTAGCACTTGCTGTAGTCACTGACCGTTATCTGGATATGAGCAATTCCATTCATTTCCATGGATCGACGCCTCTTTTTATGCAGTCATTGGGTTCACAATTTAGTGGCAACCAATTGGATAAAACCCATATACTCCCCTCTGTCCTTGAGCAGCATTTCATAATCTTCGAAATCCCTATCCTGCGCCAACTGTGCATCGATTCCGACCTGCAGAAAATCCAGCCACTCCTGCCAGCCATCCGGGTGTTCTAACCCTATATCAACACGCACCAGGCCGGTCTTCTCCCAGTGACGCTTCCACCAGGACAGCGTATGAAACTCATGAAACGGCGCGAGGTAATCGGGAACTTCCTCGGGAAGTTCTTTCACAAATCCTGGAACGACTATGCCTATCTGGCCCTTTGGTTTTAAGAACTTTAGAATTTCTGCCATATACTCATCGCTTGTCCCGAAATAGTGATAGGCATCAACACTGAGAATCAGGTCAAAATAGCTGTGCGCGTATGGCAGTGCGTGAGCTTCAGCTTTAATGGGAAATACCTGACCCTGTAACTTCCTGGCCTGTATTCGCTCCCAGTTACTCGATGGCTCGATCCACAGGTCATTTGCCCATACAACAAGATCATACTCTTCCGCCAGGAATATGCTGGACATAGCACAGCCGCAGCCCAGGTCCAGTACGCGAGAACCTTTGCTTAATGTCACATTCCGGCACAGCCACTCCATGAGCCACAGCGCATTCGGACCCATCTGGTTCTGATAGACCCACTCGAGTGGGTACTTGGAAGACCGTGGGTATAACTGTGCGTATTTTTCGGGAAATACCGCTTTTGTCTCCATTCAATTATCAATCCGATTTTTTAACGAGCTCTAGCCGATTTTGGGCCAGTACATTTATCGCTGTTTTAAACATGGAAATGTCGAGAAGCAGACCCAAATACTACCCATTTGCTCCTTCTATAGCTATTCACCCTGCGAAGGACGGGGTGAAATTTGTGCTATCCCCTCTATATCAGGTAAGGCACCACTATATTAGTGCAAAATTAACGCGAATTTCCCACATCTCCCCTAAAAATACTGTACACTACCGCGCTATTTTTGACCTCGCATATCACCAGAGAATTCAGATGACCGACTTATCCCATTACAGAAATATTGGTATTTTCGCCCACGTCGACGCAGGCAAGACCACGACCACAGAGCGAATCCTCAAATTGACCGGTAAAATTCATAAGACCGGCGAGGTGCACGATGGTGCGGCCACTACCGACTTCATGGATCAGGAGAAAGAGCGCGGAATTACCATTCAGTCTGCCGCAACAACCTGTTTCTGGAATGATCATCGCCTGAACATTATCGACACACCGGGCCACGTTGATTTTACGGTGGAGGTATACCGCTCGCTGAAAGTACTGGACGGAGGCGTTGGTGTATTCTGCGGATCTGGCGGTGTTGAGCCTCAGTCCGAGACCAACTGGCGCTATGCGAACGACTCTGAAGTTGCTCGCATCATCTTTATCAACAAGCTGGACCGCATCGGCGCTGACTTCCTGAGAGTTGTAGGGCAGGTAGAAAAGGTGTTGGGTGCCAATCCACTGGTAATGACCTTACCTATTGGTCGCGAAGATGACTTCGTCGGCGTGGTCGATGTACTTACTCGTACATCCTACGTTTGGAACGATCCCGGTAGTCCCGAGAAATTCGAAGTCGGCGACGTACCTGAAGATATGGTAGAACTGGTCGAAGAATACCGCGAAATGATGATCGAGACCGCGGTAGAGCAGGACGACGATGTGATGGAGGCCTATCTGGAGGGCGAGGAGCCTTCGATAGAGGATATCAAGCGCTGCATCCGTAAGGGCACTATTGCGTTGGATTTCTTCCCCACATACTGCGGATCAGCTTTTAAGGATAAAGGCATTCAGTTGGTCATGGACGCCGTAGTAGATTTCTTGCCTAGCCCAACAGAAGTTGCTCCCCAGCCCCTTACCGACGAACAAGGCGACCCCAATGGTGAATTCGCTCTGGTAGACACCAAGGAGCCTTTTCGAGCGCTGGCGTTCAAAATCATGGATGACCGTTTTGGCGCCCTGACCTTTGTTCGGGTCTATTCCGGAAAACTGGATAAAGGCACAACAATATTGAATAGCTACACCGGTAAAACCGAGCGCATAGGCCGGATGGTTGAAATGCACGCCGATGAACGCAACGAACTGTCCAGTGCACAGGCCGGCGATATTCTGGCTATTGTAGGCATGAAAAATGTACAAACCGGTCATACGCTGTGTGACCCGAAGCATCCTTGCACCCTCGAGCCCATGATTTTCCCGGAGCCGGTGATCTCGATTGCCGTGTCACCTAAAGATAAGGGTGGCTCGGAAAAAATGGGGATAGCGATCGGCAAAATGGTCGCCGAGGATCCCTCGTTCCGCGTTGCGACGGATGAGGACTCCGGCGAGACCATTCTCAAGGGGATGGGCGAGCTTCACCTGGACATCAAAGTAGATATCCTGAGCCGCACCTACGGCGTGGACCTGGACGTGGGTATGCCGCAGGTTGCCTACCGCGAAACCATCACGCAGGAAATAGACGACTCGTATACCCACAAGAAGCAATCGGGCGGTTCCGGGCAGTTTGGTAAAATCGATTATCGCATCAAGCCGGGAGAGCCGGGGACTGGTTATGTTTTCACGTCTTCGGTAGTAGGCGGCAATGTACCCAAGGAGTTCTTCCCCGCTATTGAGAAAGGTTTCAGGGGAATGATGGAAGAGGGCCCTGTTGCTGGATTTCCGGTGCTCGATGTCGAAATTGAGCTGTACGATGGTGGCTTCCACGCGGTAGATTCATCCGCGGTTGCCTTCGAGCTCGCAGCCAGAGGTGCTTATCGGCAGTCGATGTCCAAGGCCGGACCTCAGCTAATTGAGCCGATTATGAAAGTCGATGTATTCACGCCAGATGAGCACGTCGGTGATGTTATCGGTGACCTGAATCGTCGTCGCGGTATGATCAAGGATCAGGAAGCAGGCGCTACCGGTGTGCGAATCAAGGCTGACGTCCCTCTGGGCGAAATGTTCGGATATATTGGCACGCTGCGAACTATGACCTCTGGCCGCGGCCAGTTTTCTATGGAGTTCGCTCATTATCTGCCTTGCCCGGCCACAATTTCAGAGCAGGTGGTTGCTGCTGAAAAAGAACGGAAAGAGCAAAAAGCGAAGAACAAGTAGTTCTTTGCTTATCAACAGGAACCCCGATGATATAGATCTTCGGGGTTTTTTTTAGCCTGTAGGAAAAGCCGCCCTATTGTGCCGAATGCACAGCAGCTACGCGACCCATGAAAACCTACCCCTCTTCAGCCTAGCAGGTGCCCACTTTACTCTCAGAAAGAGTATCGAATATCCAGGCCGTAGGTCCGAGGATCGTGAATGGCGGTGTGCGATGCCCCCAGATTGGGTGCGGCAAAGCCCCCAGGATTCGTTGCGTACTCGTTATCCAGTAAATTCTTGCCCCACAGTGCGACCTCGATGTTATCTGCATCGTTTTGCCAGGATATTCGGGCGCTCAACAGTTCTTTATCCCGAAAATACCAGGGGCCAGTGATGAAAATCGTATCTGTCTCGCTCTGATTAACCTCTTTGAAAACATAGTCAACGTGGACCAGCATGTAGCCAACCGGGATTTCCGGCGACCAGTCCAGGCGCAAGGTATAGTCGTTGGAGGAAGTCGATGTTTCCGTTTCTCCGCCTTTGGGCTCGCCCGCCGCATTAAAGTGCTCGTCCAGAACTTCCTCTGAGTCGCGATAAGTGGACATGGCCGTCAGGCGTAAATTTTCCAGTACATTCCAGTACACGATGAGTTCAATACCATCAGTTTCCTCATCACTGCCGATCACTGTTGGCTTTGAAGTGGAGTCATCGGGGCTGTCCTTGGTGTCCACGGAGTTCTGCTTGTTATCCAGTTCATGGTGGAATATCGCGGCCTCCACCCGCAGAGTATTGTCAAAGAAGTCGCCCTTAAGCCCCAGCTCAATGCTGGTCATTTCCTCTGGATCAAAGGGCCCTGAAACAACCGGCGCGAAACTCTGCCCATCCCAGCCACCAGATTTATAACCGGTTGCATAGGAGAAATAGGTCATTGCCTCATCACTAAACGCCCAATCTACAACAAAACGGCCTGTGGTTTTGCTCCAGCTATCTGAAACCCGGTAAGGATTAAAATAATCCGCCGGATCGGAGCCAGTCACCGTGGGGTCGTAACTGACTCTCGCAACAGGAACAGGCCAATCGAGGGTGGATTCAGGGGTCAGCCAACTATAGTCTTTGTCATCGTCACTGTAGCGCAATCCGCCCGCCAGGCGAATCGTGTCGGTCAGTTGATAGGTCAGGTCGGCGAAAATACCCCAGTTTTTGAACTCGCCTTCATTATCCATGGTTTCGAGAAAGTAAGTGCCCTCAAAAGAGGGTGGTAGAAGGCCGATGCCAAGGATATTGGACAGCAGCAGGTAGGTGCTTTCATCAATGGCCTCCGGTGGAAAGCCGGTTACACTGCTTAGCCACTCGGGATCCCAGGCGTGGTCATCTAAACTGCCACCGAATTCGCCGGTTATGAATTGCATGTAGGAGTCTGCCATGATGCCCACGTCGGTGCGCTGGAACACCTCTTCCTCACTGTAATTGGCACCCACAATCAGGTTAACTTTGTCATTTACGTAGTTAAGCCGAAACTCGCTATACCAGATATCCGACTCTTCTATATTGTTGGTATCCAGATAGCGCCTGGGGTCCGCCGTACCATCCTCCTCTTCCAGGTTAGTGGTTTCCCAGTCGCGATAGCTCACAATTCCAAACAGTGAGAGCTGGTCGTTGAAATCGTGATTGAGCTTTAGCGCGACGCCATACATATCACGGGTTTCCTCCTGGCCAGCGGCGACATCGTGGGCGGTGGAACCTGCAAAAGGGTCAAGATTTCCCTTATATGCGTATTTTCCTACGCCAATTGTCGTTCTCGGCATCTCATCGCGATCTTCAATGTCCACACTCAGTTGCAGATTTGTATCATCAGACAAGGTCCACAGCAGGGACGCTCTGGCGGCGACGAAGCTCTCGTCCCGGACATCGTCTCCAATGCCTTTTTGCGAGGTAATACCATCGCGCTTGTGAGAGAAGATATTGCCGCGAAAAGCGAGGTTATCGGTTATGGGCGCGTTTAGCATTCCCTCTAGACGCAACAAATTGTAGTTTCCCACTCGGGTTTTGACAAAACCCTCAAATTCATCGTGCGGGTTATTGGGTACGATATTGATAACCCCAGCGGTGGCATTGCGACCAAACAATGTGCCCTGGGGCCCTTTGAGAACCTCGGTGCGTGCAATATCGGTAAAGGGAATAGAGGTCACTGCCCGGGGCATATAACTGCCGTCATAAAAAGTGGCAATTGAAGGGTCCTGGCCGGAGCTGATACCTGGACTACTAACACCCCTGACAGAGATGCTCACCTGGGTGGCTCCGCCTTCACCAACCTCCACGCCAGGCATAAAATCATCTATGTCCTGAATGTTGACGGCTCCGGTATTCACCATATCCTGTGCCGTGAAAGCATTGACCGACAGAGGCACGGTCATATAGTCCTGCTCCCGCTTCTGGGCGGTCACCACAACCTCTTCGAGTTGTAGGCTGTACCCCCCTTTTCTCTCCTCTTCCTGGGCAATCGCGGTGCCCCCCACTGTACTCAGGATTGTCGCTGCCACTGCCACTGACATTTGCAAACGCCCAAGGCCGGGTATCCAGCCGCTATTAGATATTGAATTATCCATCTTCAACCACTCCACTCTCTGCCTCTGAAATCAATTTTCCCAAAAGGAATACACTGCGCTAGGAAGTGTAGTGGAAAAGGAAAGGCCGTACCAGTCAACCTGTTAAACCAACCAGTCTGAAAAATGCACCAGCATACGAGCCCGGCAGCCGGTGCTATTTCCTGACTAGTGATCCTCAAAACAATGTGGTGAAGCCTCTGACTGGGTGGACCTCTAGCACCCCTTTAACTGCGTTGCACAGTGGCTATAAGCCATGCGCTCCGGCCATGGCACCGACAATTGCTATACAACTCAATGTCAATAGAACGATATGCATCCTATGCAACCAGGTGAAAGCACTGTCACTGTTTTCTGTCGCCCGCTGTGCAAACCAGCGGTGCAGCACCAACGGTTCCAGTACAAACAGGACTAAAGTAAAAACGGCCCATACAAAGGTCATCAGGTGCATCCACCAGAAACTCAGATACTGGTAGCGACCCCATGCATTCATAACTTCCAGCATGTAATAGCCGGTGACACCCGTCAACAGCGTTGACACCTTTGCCTGAAGAGAAAACTTCCCTTCCAGTTGCTCAAACAGGGCAAGTCTGTCATCGGTGTTTGCCACCTTCTTCAGCGATGGGATCAGGACGGTGGTGACAAATGCAACACCGCCAATCCACACCACCACTCCAATAACATGGAGCGCGCGGGCCACCACAAAAATCTCGAAACTCTCCATACTTTCTATACGCGACGGCGAACCTGGTGTAGCGCCCTATAAGAAATTCATATTCAATGGTCCTTTTCTCTGGACCACTCCCGGATACTCAATATTTCGCTCTTCTGAATCCCCAGTGACTCGAGAAAATCCTGGTGCGCCTCGGGGGAGCGCGCCTCAAATTCAACATGCCACTTTCTCATGCCAGCCTCGTCCAACCCAGCTGCTTCTAGCAAAGACACCCAGGTCTCCTTGGTCATCACGCGAGAATCGAGGACAGCGTGCTTGTTCTCCAGTATACGCAGGATAACACTCTGCTGATCTCTCAGCTGCTGAATCTCTCCATTTATCGACCGCAATCGTCGCTCCAATGATACATTGAGCTCATCCCCTTTCTCATCGAGGAGCACAGAGATGGCATCCAGTGACAACCCAGCATTCCGATACAAAACGATCTTATCCATCTTATTCAGGTCGGCCTCGGAGTACAGCCGGTAGTTCGAGTCGCTTCTACCACTGGGTTTCAAAATACCAATGGAGTCGTAGTACAGAAGTGTACTTCTTGAAAGAGCATATTTCTTCGCCACTTGTCCAATAGTCAACACAGGTAAAGTCGCCTCGTTCTATTGCAGGAGGATGGCGGGCTGGTGAAGCCCGGCCACCCTTGACCCGCTACCTACTACAGTGCTCGAATGTTTCCAATTTCATCTTGCGGAATGTTCAACCACTCAAGAAATGACTGGTGCCCCGCCGGGTATCTGGCTTCAAATACTCTATGCCACTGGACCATTGTGGCATCATCGAGCCCAATCTCTCGGAACAGCACTACCCATTTGTCCTTGCTCATATCTTCACTGCTCATTTCATTTCTTCCTCATTTCATGAATTTGAATTTGACGGCTGGTCACCGTCAAAACCAACTCTGAACTATGAAGCCATAGTCAGGTCAACATTTTTAAGCCTATTGCTCAGTAAGCGGCCTTTTTCTTCAGTATTACCACGTCGCGAACAATCGACTCACTCATCCGATGGGCGGCAGAGAAGTCCAAGGCCTCCATTTGGTAGTCGGCAAAAACCTCTATGAGTTCATCCCGCTTTGGCGAATAGCTATTAAACGCCAACACCATTGCTCCACCGGGTTTTAAACTGGCACTCCAACCCTGTGCACAGGCTTTTATAACCGCCAGCGGATTGCGCGTTTTTTCTGTTGTGAAATGCTGGATGCCGTAGGGCAGGTCGCTAACAAGAAGATTGAACTTCTCTCCCCGCAGTAAACTGCCAGCATTGGCAGAATCGCCTGCGATGACACGCATTGACGCATTGTTGGCTGCAAAGCTAATAAATTTGCCCCTGTTCTGCCTGTTTGCTTTGCCAACAAAGCCCTCCTCAAAGCGGTGTTTTAGTCGATGAATTTTGCACCACTTTTTCACGTTTTGACGGATATCGGCCAGTGCTTTAGCGTCCTGTTCGATTCCCTTGGCTTGCATGCCGTAGCGCATGGCCCATAACAGTGTCGTCGCTCTGCCACACATGGGGTCTAACAACTTAACATCAGAGACGGCGCTGTACTCAATACTCCGTAATCCGACGTTAATGAGCAATTGGGTCAGTAACTCATTGGTTTTTCCCCTATATTTGGCTCCAAAGACAAAATCCTCGTGCAGTTCAAATGGGCTGTTTACAGGTAGTGGGACCAACCGGCCAGCCTGGCACTCAAAAATACCGTAGATAGACGCTAGTGACGCCATTTGTGGTAATTGTTGCGCACTGGCTTGGATCTCAAAAAAATCCATGGCACCCACTCTCTTATAGTGAACTTCCTGCGCACCCAATAACCAGGTCAGCTCGGCTTTTGCAATCTCCACAAATGCCCCATAAAAAGCACTTTTTGCCAGTGGCGATATGAGCAAGGTCAGTGTTTTCAAAGGCTTCTATCCCAGGTATGTACCAATTGACCATTCCGCAAGTGTCAGGGGCTCCACCCCCTACCGTAATACACTGTAGCGAATTAACAACTATTCGTAAAATTATCACTATAAATCAAACTGTTACAGTACGAAGAGCGTATATCGCGGTAATAGGCACTTAAAATCTGGGTGAAATCTATCAATTACACTATACTGTATATGCATACAGTATAGTGTAATTGATAATTATGAATAATCTTCACCCAGCGATTCCCCGGTTGACGGGGTTTGTCAGGCCGCGTTGATAGCTGACATGCACTACGCCGAACTCCACTGCCTCAGCAACTTCAGTTTCCTGCGCGGCGCCAGCCACCCACAAGAGTTAGTTAAACGGGCGGCCGAACTGGATTATTCCGCTCTGGCCATTACCGATGAGTGCTCGCTGGCCGGCGTGGTCAAGGCACATGTAGCTGCTAAAGAACTGGGCATCCAGCTGATTATTGGCAGTGAACTGAATCTCGAGGAGGGAATCAAAGTAGTTGCCCTGGTGCCCTCTCGTGCCGCCTACAGTGAGCTGTCGGGCTTGATCAGTATGGCCAGGCGGCGCAGCCCCAAGGGCCAGTATCGTGTCAGCCTGCGCGATGTCATCTTTCACCTGAAACGCTGTCTGCTGATCTGGTTGCCCCAAAACAACAATGAAGTTAACCGCGCCTACGGCCTGCAGCTGTCGCGCCTGTGCAAGGGTCGCTTATGGTTAGGCGCCACTCATCTTTATGGCAACAACGAGAGCAACCACTACATGGCGCTGTATCAACTCGCCTGCGAGTTGGGTATTTCAATGGTGGCCTGCGGCAATGTGCAAATGCATTGTGCCACTCGCAAGCCTCTGCACGATTTATTCTGTGCGCTTAGGCACAACACCCTTATCGATCAATTAGGCCGTAAGCGTCTTGCTAACAGCCAGCAACACCTGCGCGCTCCCAACAAATTGGCGCTGCTATACCCATCCACACTACTGAATGAGACCTTGCACATAGCCAGGCTATGCGATTTCTCCCTGGAGGACCTGCGCTACGAGTACCCGGAGGAAGTCGTGCCCGAGGGCCACACGGCCAACAGCTACCTGCGTGAACTGGTTGAGGCAGGCTGTCGACAGCGATGGCCAAAGGGTTTGCCGGATACTATCGCCGCACATATTGCCAAAGAGCTTACCCTGATCGAAGAGCTCCATTACGAGTATTATTTTCTCACTGTCTACGACATCGTCCGCTTCGCCAGGGATAGGAAAATTTTGTGCCAGGGGCGCGGCTCCGCTGCCAATTCAGTGGTCTGCTACTGCCTGTTTATCACCGAGGTCTCACCGGAACAAATCTCGCTGCTGTTCGAGCGTTTTATTTCCAAAGAGCGAGATGAACCGCCGGATATCGACGTCGACTTCGAACACGAACGTCGCGAGGAAGTCATACAGTACATCTACCACAAATACAGCCGCAAGCGCGCTGCCCTGGCAGCTACTGTTATTACCTATCGCGCCCGCAGCGCAGTGCGCGACGTAGGCAAAGCTCTGGGGCTGGATGCGGTATTTGTCGATGACCTGGCCAAGTCCCTGGCCTGGTGGGATCGTAGCAAGGACCTGGCCAAGCGCTTCGAGGAACAAGGGGTTGCCGGCCACAGCCGTCAGGCAGCGCTATTTTTTGATCTGGTCCAGCAAATCCTCGGTTTCCCCCGCCACCTGTCTCAACATGTCGGAGGCTTTGTTATCACCCGCAGCCCTATCTCCACACTGGTGCCAGTGGAAAATGCCAGTATGGCAGACCGCACTGTCATCCAGTGGGATAAAGAGGATATCGAATCCCTGGGCCTACTCAAGGTCGACATCCTGGCTCTGGGTATGCTGTCGGCCATTCGCAAAAGCCTGCAGTTGGTACACCGCTACAGCCCCGGCATAAAAACTATTAGCGATGTACCCAAAGAAGATGCCGCCACCTATAGGATGCTACAGGCCGCCGACACTATCGGTGTATTCCAAATCGAGTCTCGCGCTCAGATGTCTATGCTTCCGCGATTAAAACCCAGCTGCTTTTACGACCTGGTAATAGAAATAGCTATCGTGCGGCCCGGCCCTATCCAGGGCGACATGGTGCACCCCTACCTGCGTCGCAAGCAGGGACTGGAACAAGTCACCTATCCCAGCGAGGCAATTAAGGACGTGCTGAAACGCACTCTGGGCGTACCCATTTTTCAGGAACAGGTGATTAAGCTGGCTATGGTGGCCGCCGGGTTCAGTGGTGGAGAGGCAGACCAACTGCGCCGTGCCATTACTAACTGGGGAAAAAACAGCAAACTTCTCACCTTTGAAAAGAAACTCACCCGGGGCATGACAGAGCGCGGGTACGACGAAGAGTTTGCCCGCCGCCTGTTCGATCAGATTAAGGGCTTTGGTGGCTACGGTTTCCCGGAATCCCACTCCGCCAGCTTTGCCCTGCTGGCCTATGTCTCGGCCTGGCTGAAGCGCCATCATCCTGCCGCTTTTTTTGTCGGTCTGCTCAACAGTCAGCCCATGGGCTTTTACTCCCCGTCGCAATTAATTCAAGATGCCCGGCGTCACCAGGTCACTATGTTTCCTATAGACATCAACCACAGCACCTGGGATCACCAGCTGCTGGATGACCGCTCTACGGTATTGGGCCAGCCAGCCATTCGATTGGGCCTGCGCCTGGTGAAAGGCTTGAGTAACAGCGGCGCCCAGCGCCTTGTAGAGCAACGGCAGCGGGGGCCCTATCGGCAGATCAGCGACCTGCGCCACAGGGCGGGACTCGATAAACGCGACATGGAGGCTCTGGCAGATGCCGATGCCCTGGCATCATTAAGCGGCCACCGCTTCCAATCTCAATGGCAAATAATGGCCCTGGAAGCGCCCAAACCTCTGTTGCAAGATGAACACTACCAGCGCAGCAGCTATTTCAATGACGATGTCCACCTGCCAGCACCCGCTATCGCCGAGGAAGTATTGGCAGATTATCGCGCCACCGGAGTCACACTCAGAGCCCACCCCATGCGCTTATTGCGTGACCGACCTCCCTTTAATCGCTGTAAACGCCAGGCCGATCTGGCTACCATCGGCAATAACCGCTTTGTTCGCATTGCCGGTCTGGTCACCTGCAGGCAGCGTCCCAGCTCCGCATCAGGCGTGCTATTTCTGACCCTGGAGGACGAAACCGGCAACAGTAATATCGTAGTGTGGCAGCGCACCCAGCAACAATTTCGTCAGGTCTTGATGAGCGCGAAATTATTGCTGGTGAAAGGTACCTTGGAAACCAAGGACAATGTCACCCACATCATAGCCGGGGCCCTGTTCGACTACACCAGCGAATTGCAGGAGTTAGTCGTCACATCGCGGGATTTCCACTAGGGCACCTCTGGCCCCACTTTCAATTACAGCGGCGAGCGCCCCCTGTTGGCAGCGATACGCATACGCAGTGCATTGAGCTTAATAAAGCCCTCGGCGTCGGCCTGGTTATAGGCGCCGGCATCATCCTCGAAGGTTGCGATGCTCTCATCGAACAAGCTATCGCCCGATTGCCTGCCGGTCACAATCACATTGCCCTTGTAGAGTTTCAACCGCACCTTACCATTTACAGCGTTCTGGGATTCGTCGATAGCCACCTGCAGCATTTTACGCTCCGGTGACCACCAGTAGCCGTTATAAATAATATTGGCATAGCGCGGCATTAACTCATCTTTCAAGTGCGCCACTTCACGATCCAGAGTCAGGGATTCAATCGCTCGATGGGCTCTCAACATGATCGTGCCACCAGGTGTCTCGTAACAACCGCGAGACTTCATCCCCACGTAACGATTTTCGACGATATCGTCTCGGCCGATACCATTTTCCCCACCCACTTTATTCAGATGTTCCAAAACAGTGGCCGGACTCATGGCCTCGCCGTCAATGGCAACAATGTCGCCCCCTTCGAAATCGAGTTCAATAGTCGCAGCCTCATCCGGCGCAGCCTCGGGGCTCACACTCCAGCGCCACATGGCCTCTTCTGGCTCTGCCCAGGGATCTTCCAAAATCCCGCCCTCATAGGATATATGCAGGAGATTGGCGTCCATGGAGTAGGGCGACTTTTTCTTACCAGCGGCATAATCCACCGCAATATTATGGTCTTCACAATAGGCCATCAACGATTCACGGGAGCTAAGGTCCCACTCGCGCCAGGGGGCTATTACCCGAATACCGGGTTTCAGGGCGTAGGCTCCCAGCTCAAAGCGCACCTGGTCATTACCCTTACCGGTTGCACCGTGGGAAATGGCATCCGAGCCGGTCAGATTGGCGATTTCTATCAGTCGTTTGGCAATTAGTGGTCTAGCTATGGAGGTTCCTAGCAGGTACTCGCCTTCGTAGATGGTGTTGGCCCGGAACATGGGAAACACGAAGTCCCTGACAAATTCCTCGCGTAGATCGTCGATATAGATCTCCTCTACGCCCAGCGCCTCGGCCTTGGCTCGGGCGGGCTCCACCTCTTCACCCTGCCCGATATCGGCGGTAAAGGTTACGACCTCACTATTGTAGGTGTCCTGCAGCCAGCGTACGATAACCGAGGTATCCAGACCTCCTGAATAGGCAAGGACAACTTTGTTCACTTCAGACATGTCATACTCCATGTGGACACTGTATTAAGGGCCGCACATTTTACTCTCGAGTGAGCACAATTCCCAGTCTGTATTCCCGTTCCAGCGGCTTTACGGTAGCATTCACTTTCTACACCCAACGACAGGCGCCTTGTGACCGAATTGATAATTAATCGCCCGGACGACTGGCACGCACACCTGCGTGACGGCAACGCTCTGGTACAGACCTGTAAGGACATGGCACGCTATTTTCAGCGAGTAATCGTCATGCCCAATCTCGCCCCCCCCATCACCACTGTCGCGATGGCCGCAGAGTATAGAGAGCGCATCCTCTTCGCAATGTCCGGGTTACCAAGACAGTTCGAACCACTTATGATTCTTTACCTTACTGACCAAACCGACGCCGCTGAGATCCGACGAGCGGCAGAGGCGGACTTCGTGCACGGGTTTAAACTGTATCCAGCGGGGGCCACCACTAATTCCGAGGCAGGTGTAACCGGAACAGAGAGTCTCTACCCGATTCTGGCGGCCATGGAAGAGGCCGGACTGCCTCTGCTAATCCATGGCGAGGTAACAGATGCCGACATAGACATTTTCGACCGCGAAAAAGCTTTCATTGATCGTCACCTGGCACCCATGACCACGCACTTTCCCGCCTTGCGAATGGTGCTGGAGCACATCACTACGCGCGATGCGGTGCAGTTCATACGCTCAGCGCCGAGTACGATGGCGGCAACGATTACTGCCCATCATTTGCTGTTTAATCGCAACCACATGCTGGTAGGTGGTATCCGACCTCACTATTATTGTCTGCCTATATTGAAACGCGACATACACCAGAAGGCCTTGATCGACGCGGCCTGCTCGGGCAGCCCGAGGTTTTTCCTGGGCACGGACTCAGCGCCGCATACAACGATAAACAAGGAAAACAGCTGCGGTTGCGCCGGCGTTTACACCGGACACGCGGCCATCGAATTCTACGCTGAAGTATTCGAGCAGCACAGCGCATTAAACAAGCTGGAGGGTTTTTCCTCTCACTTCGGCGCGGACTTCTACCAGCTGCCTCGAAATACAGACTGTATTACGCTGCGCAAAGAAAGCTGGCAGGTGGATGATCAACTTCCACTTGGTAGTGCAACCCTCACTCCTCTGTGCAGCGGCGAGCGGGTACAGTGGCGGGTATTGGACGAGAACTCATGACAGCATATGGTATGACCGACAACCAAATCAGCAATCGCTTCCGTGGTTTTCTGCCGGTGGTCATCGATGTCGAGACCGGTGGTTTTTGTGCCGCTACTGATGCCATTCTGGAGATTGCAGCGACTATTGTCCGCATGGACGAAGACGGGATAATGTCGGTTCATCGCACCCACAATTTTCACGTCAAACCCTTCGAGAATGCCAATATCGAGCAGGCGGCTTTGGATTTTACCGGCATCGACCCCTACCACCCATTCAGAGAAGCTGTCGAAGAAGAGGAGGCACTAACCGCCTTATTCCGTGTTGTGCGTAAAGAAATTCGCGACCAGGGTTGTACGCGCGCCATACTGGTTGGTCACAACGCCCATTTCGATGGCGGCTTTGTCACCGCTGCGGTAGAGCGCTGCGGGATCAAACGCAATCCCTTTCATCCGTTTTCCTTTTTCGATACCGCTACCCTGTCGGGCCTGGCCTTTGGCCAGACTGTACTGGCCAAGGGCTGTGCGGAAGCCGGTATTGCGTTTGACAATGCCGAAGCGCACTGCGCTGCCTACGATGCCGAGCGCACCGCCGAGTTATTTTGCGATATTGTCAACAGGTGGAGAGAATCTGGCGGTTGGCAGCCAGATTTCAGCGACCAGCAATCACCTACGCGTCTGGGCTGATCTGGTTGAGAATGCTATCCAACCCGGCCATCAAATTATCCAGGCTTTTGGCTCCCAGTAGCTCGTACTTCACGGATTCTTCCAGGGGCAACAGTTGAACCAGGCTATACCCGACTTGCCAGGCGTGGTTAAAATCAATGGTCAAGTTCATACGCTGTACATGGGGATGTTTCTCCAGGCTTCGCAGTACACGCTCCAGCACTCGCCACTTTTCCAGTAGCGGCTCCGATTGCACAGCCCCATTAAGCACCACCTGCCCTACCACCAGCCCACTCTCCACGCTGTGAGTACCATCCAGCCTGAAGGTTTCCTTGCCCTCGATACTAATTCCCAGCAGACCGTTGGGTAGTTGATCCCAATCCACAATATGAGC
>JABHWT010000006.1 GCA_018657645.1 Halieaceae bacterium
GACGATTCAGCAGATTCAGATGATTCAGATGATTCCGACGATTCCGACGATTCAGACGATTCAGACGATTCAGACGACTAGACTGACCCGAGGCCCTTGGCGACAAACACCACCACGCTGAGCCATTACCTGGCAGGCTGAGCGGGAGCGCGACGGGTAGATGAGTGCAGCGGCCCGGCGTAAACACGTGGTTTGCTTTAGTTATGAATGCCGCTCTGTGCATGCGCGCGGGCACGAACTGAATACCATTTAGAAATGCCTGCGCGCTATCGATTTCTCGCCCTGAAAATTCTACCGATTTTTTTTCAAATCACCCCACTGCTTATTTTCGTTAAAACGCTTCGTCGCACAATATCAACGGCTCAACGGCAACGGGTACCCACTCGTCGAAAGCGCCTGTTTCCAGCGGAATGTATGCTCTAAAGTAGGTTCCAAGATTAGGCAGAACATAGAAACAAGCCTGCTCTGCAGTGGCAATATTGCCGGGACAACAACGAAACAACGGAGAACGACTATGAGTACTTTTTCACTATCCAGAATCCTGTGCGCAGCGGTATTTACTGTAACTGCAAGCGGAGCAATGGCAGATATGAATGACAATGTGGCAGATACAGCGACGAATAATTCGACTGAAAAATCACAGACACTTTCTGTGTCCTATGCCGACCTTGACTTGAGCACCGCAGAATCGCGGGAAACTCTGCAAACCCGGGTTATGAGAGCCGCGCGAAAAGTATGCGGTAGTACCTCTTACAGGGTAAACGGATCGTTGCGCCAGGCTGCCGATAATCGAAGCTGCTACAACAATGCCGTCGCCGATGCCATGCGCCAGGTATCATCAGAACAGGTTGCCTCGGCTACCAGGTAAGCCCGCCGCCCCCAACACCCCTGGGGGGCGCTAAAGGGAACTGTCCGCAAGGGCAGTTCCCTTCCATCTCGCAGCTAAGATAACATCGCCACTCCTGATCAGTAGTGGTATGGTGACCGCCGTCTGTGCTCTCTACGCGAGGTGTTCTAATGAGCAAAGTTCTGGCCCTGGTCGCCGCATTGGTGTGTTCCTGTTATGGCACAATTCTCTGTGCAGCAGACCGAGAACCCATTATCGATTTTCTGGAAAACAATGCACAGCAGTACGCCGGATTAGCGAGGGCGCTATGGGACAAGGCTGAGCTTGGTTATCTGGAGCGCGAGAGCTCGGCTCTGCTGCAAGAAACGCTTAAGCAAGAGGGCTTTCTGATCGAAAGTTCGGTCGCTGGTATTCCCACTGCATTTGTTGCTACTTACGGTTCGGGGAAACCGGTTATAGCTGTTCTGGCAGAGTTTGATGCGCTACCGGGCATCTCCCAATCGGCCGAACCTTTTCGTCAAATTCCCGCGGGCAAGACAACAGGTCACGCCTGCGGCCATCATTTATTCGGAGCGGGCTCGGTTGCCGCTGCAGTAGCAGTAAAACGGTGGATGGAGGAGAGCAAGACCGGGGGAACCTTGAAGTTGTTTGGGACGCCCGCTGAAGAGGGGGGATCGGGAAAAGTGTACATGGTCAGAGCCGGTTTATTTGCCGAGGTCGATACGGTATTGCATTGGCACCCGGCAGATCGCAATATGGCAAATCCCGTAACAAGCCTCGCCAACCGGTCTGCCAAGTTCAGGTTCTATGGAAATTCCTCGCACGCGGCCGTGTCACCCGAGCGGGGCCGCTCCGCATTGGATGGCGTGGAGGCGATGAACTTCATGACCAATATGATGCGGGAACATGTACCCCAACAGACTAGAATTCACTACGTGATAACCGATGGCGGCTCCGCGCCTAATGTAGTGCCAGATTTTGCCGAGGTGTTTTACTACGTCCGGCACCCCAGCGCCAAAACGCTGAAACAGATATGGGGTCGGGTAGTAGCGGCGGCAGAGGGCGCAGCTGCTGGCACTGGCACTCGACTTGAGGCAGAAATCATTCACGGTAATCACAGTTTGCTGCCAAACGAGGTGTTGGCAGAGGCTATGCACGCCAATCTTAGCGCGCTTGGTGGTGTTCAATACAGCCCCGCGGAGCGAGACTATGCACACAAAATTACCGCGACACTCGGGCTTGAGGCGGATTTAAGTGGGCAGGAGGAAGTCGTGCAGCCTCTCGAGCTGACCCAGGGTATGGGCTCTACCGACGTGGGCGATGTGAGTTGGCAGGTACCTACCACTGGGCTGCGAACGGCTACCTGGGTGCCGGGCACATCGCCCCACAGCTGGCAGGCGATTGCTGCCGGGGGAATGTCCATTGGCGCCAAGGGCATGCACCTCGCCGCCATGACACTCGCACTGACTCTCGCGGATCTTTTTGAAAAACCGGAGCTGCTGGTCCGGGCCCGACAAGAATTTGATAGACGTCGAGGGCCGAATTTTCAATACCAGGCATTGCTGGGTGATCGGACGCCACCGCTGGACTACCGTTTGAAATAATAGAGAGTTTTTCAACAGGTTGCCGGAGTAGCTCTAAACAATACCTATTTTAACTTTCGGCAGAGAAAAGCAATCTGAGCTATGATTTCATCTATCGGGATGACTATGAGTGGTTCCCGGCACAACAATAATTAGCATCAGGAAATTTTTATGAAAACCAATATCGGTGAAGTACTCTCTCGACGCGCCTTCCACAATCCCGACAAGGAAGCCTGTGTCAACAGCCAGTCCGGCCTGCGACTCACGTTCAGTCAACTCAATGAACGCTCAAACCGCTGCGCAAATATGCTTCTCGCCAATGGGGTTAAAAAGGGCGACAAGGTGGCGCTATTATTAATGAATGGGGCTGAGTTCATAGAGAGCTATTTCGCCACGGCTAAAATCGGTGCTGTAGTTGTGCCATTGAACTGGCGTCTGGTAGCCGATGAACTTACCTTTATTTTGCGAGATTGTGGTGCCCAAACAGTAATTTTTGGTGGACAGTTCCGTGATCTAGCCACCCAATTGGTGGAGAAAGGCGATGAAATTGGTGTTCAGTCCTGGATCGAGGTATGCGATGACTCCTCCGCGGCTTTTGCCAAGAACTATGCCAAGGAGCAGGTTCTAAGCAGTAGCGAAGAGCCCTCTGTCGATAGTGGCGACGACGATTTACTGTTCATTATGTACACCTCTGGCACTACCGGCCTACCCAAGGGTGTTCTTCATTCACATCGGACAGCCATGGCTGCCATGCTCACTATCTCGGCCACGGTGGATGCGCGCCAGGACGATATTTACCTTCTGGCACTCCCGCTGTTTCACGTCGGGGCACTCACGCCCATGTGTTTGAATATCTATCTGGGCACGACGGCTATCATCATGCCGGAATTCAACCCGGTCAGGGCCTGGGAGATTATAGAACAGGAAAAAATAAGCACCGGTTTACTGGTGCCGGCGATGCTGAATTTTATGATTCAGGTTCCGCAAAGGGGAGATTATGACCACAGTACAGTTCGCTGGGTTCACTCGGGAGCATCACCGTTACCCGTGAGCTGTATCCGGCAGTATGCTGATATTGGTATCGAGGTGCATCAGATTTATGGACTGACTGAGACCGGGGGGCCCACCTGCGTTATTAGCGCAGAGCACGCCCTTGAAAAGGCCGGTTCCACCGGGCGAGCTTTTTTTCACACGGATGTGAAAATAGTGGATTCCGAGGGCCTTGAATGTCCCTCCGGTGAGGCCGGAGAGGTGTGCGTAAGAGGAAATCACATAATGGTTGGTTATTTGAATCGACCGGAGGCTACGGCAGAGGCTCTTGTTGACGGCTGGTTACAGACCGGTGACGTGGCGACAATGGATGAACAGGGGTTTGTCTACATTCAGGACCGAATCAAGGACATGATTATATCCGGCGGTGAGAATGTCTATCCGGCGGAAATTGAAAACGTCATTTTAAGTCATCCGGGTGTAGCCGACGTTGCGGTTATTGGCAGGGAGAGCGAGCGATGGGGGGAGTCGCCTTTTGCAGTTGTCGTTCGCTCCAGCGAAACGCTGACAGAGGCGGATGTGTTGGCCCACTGCGACGGTAAACTGGCCCGCTTTAAACTTCCCAAGGGCGCCGCGTTTGTCGAAGTTATCCCGCGCAATCCCAGTGGAAAAATACTGAAACGGGTGTTACGCGAAGAATTTTCGGCGCCGCTGTAAAGCGAAAATCAGAGTGAAACTATTGACATCGGTTGTGCGAATTGGTGTTATTTACCTCACAAAAAAGATAACACAGGAGTGGAATTGCCAATGACACCGCGAACGACTGTTAAACGGGTCGCCCGATTGATACTGGGTACAGCTTGTCTGGTAAGTGCGCAGTTGCAGGCCACTGATACCGCCGATGTCGCAGAAATCAGCGTTGACGGCACAGCCAAATATGAGCCCCCCCGGACTGCCGGCGGCAAGCCTGATTTCACTGGCGTGTGGCAGGTACTTAATACCGCCAACTACAATATTGAAGTTCACGGACCGCAGGCCGCCATGGCGATGCGCGACGGCCCGGTGGTTCCGGTTCCGGCCAAAGAGGTAGTGGCGCTAGGAGCCGTGGGTGCAGTGCCGGCCAGCCTGGGTGTGGTGGAGGGCAATGAAATCCCCTATACCAGCGAGTCGCGGGAAAAACGCGATGAAAACCGCCGCAACTGGCTCAGCTCCGACCCCGAGATCAAGTGCTATCTACCGGGTGTACCGCGAGCGACCTATATGCCCTTTCCCTTCCAGATCGTACACAACGAGGACGCGCTGTTCTTTTCTTATGAATACGCCGGCGCAGTTCGAAATATTTTCCTGGCTGACCCCGGCCCGGCGCCTATTGATTCCTGGATGGGCCAGTCGTGGGCTCGCTGGGAGGGGGATACGCTGGTTATCGAAACGACCGGACTGAATGATCGGACCTGGTTGGACCGCGCCGGTAATTTTCATAGTGACGCACTCAAGGTAACGGAGCGCCTTACCCTGATCAGCGATCACAATATCCATTACCAGGCAACGCTCGAAGACCACAAGGTGTATACCCGTCCCTGGAAAATCAGTATGCCGCTGTACCGGCGAGTGGGGGCCGATGCACGGATCATGCAGTTCAATTGTGCCGAGTTCGTAGAAGAGATGATGTACGGCCACCTACGCAGAGAACCGTTGGACTAACTAGGATGGTCATCGCCATGAATAAAACAGTGTATTACTCGATTTTTCTACTGTTGTGGGCCCTGCCTGTCGGGGCCCAGGATTGGCAACACCCCCAGATGGCATGGGGTGAGCCGGACCTGCAGGGCACCTGGACCAATGCCACTATTACGCTACTGGAACGCCCCGATGAGTTTCCCAATCTGGTGCTAACTGAGGACGAGGCAAGAGCAATGGAGGGGGTGACGGCCCAAATGTTTGTGGAGAATGACAATGTGTCCGAGGGTGACCTGGTGGCAGGAGAGAACGTGGGAGGCTACAACAGTTTCTGGATGGACCCTGGAACCCGTGCCGCCCGGGTGAATGGAGAGCCGCGCAGCTCCATTGTCGTGGAGCCGGAGGATGGCCAGATACCCTACAATCTGTGGTCGAAGATTCGCAAGTATTGGGAGCTCTACACAACGGTGTTCCGAAAGAGTGATAACCCCGAGGAGCAGGCGCTGGGCGTTCGCTGCATGGTGGGCTTCGGTTCCAGCGGTGGTCCACCCATGCTGCCGGTGCTGTACAACAACAATTACCAGATCGTGCAATCCCCGGGCGTCGTTATGATACTGGTTGAAATGAATCACAATGTACGCACCATCCGGATTGATGGCGAGCCGCTGCCGCCACAGATTCGCCCCTGGTTGGGTGATTCAATCGGCCACTGGGAGGGCAATACACTGGTGGTGGAGACCAGCCAGTTCCATATGCAGCAGAGTCTGCGCGCGGCGATTAAACATCAGGTACTGATGACGCCGGATAGCAAAGTAGTCGAGCGTTTTACCCGGCTTGGCGAGCGAGAAGTATTATACGAGTTCAGCGTGGAAGACGACGAAATCTACAGCGACATATGGCGAGGGCAAATGCCTATGTACGCTGCCGAAGGGCAAATATACGAATACGCCTGTCACGAGGGTAACTACTCCATGCCCGGCATTCTTGCCGGGGCACGCAGGGAAGAGAATGAGTAAATGCGGTCACGAATAAGGGTGCCAGTGCACTGGCCCTCTACTCTATGTTCTTGCGCTGGGTATGCCCATCGCGCATCTCCAGCGCGTGGCTAAAGAAGCCTGCCGCTACTAGATGAATAGTAATGTCCTCAGTACCCCGGTTTTGCCAATACCAACCGTGAATGCCTGTAAAAGGCGCCGTATAGTTGCCGTTGCTGTGGTCGTCCCGCGCCTTGGCAAAACTCTCGGCATAGCCTGACGCTGCACCCTCTGGCTCGCTGTGCATATCGTATAGCACCTCGCCGTCGGCCTGCCAGGCGAAGACCATAGCCGCTCCCTGCTGCAGATAGTATTTGTACTCCAGCGCCTCAAAGGGGGCCAGTTCGAACACCTGATGATCGCTTCGCCAGGGTTCGCCCTGAGTCTGTAAGGCAGTGTTGCCCTCGTCCGACAGCCCCATCAGTCCCAGTATTTGGCCCGTGCCCAGGGGGTCCCAGCCATACTCGGCCGGCAGTATCAGGGTCACCAGAATAATGACCGCCGCCAGTAGTGCTGAGCAAGTTGCTATTACGATGCGATGCGGACTGTGCTTTTCGGTCATGCCAACATATACCCCGTAAATTGGTATCCAGCCAGGATAAAGCCGGCACACATTAATGCGCTGTTCATTAAGAATGCCTGCCGCTCGAAGCTCTCGCGCCTGCGCCAGCCCGCCAGAGCCAACAAAATAAAAGTGAGGGCCAGCAGCTGGCCCAGCTCAACACCCAGGTTAAAGCTCATCAGGTTGATCAAAAGACCGTCGTTGGACGCGACGTAGCCCTGCAGTTTGGTTGCCAGGCCAAGACCGTGACAGAGACCGAATACCAGCACCGCAACCCGGCTATCTGGTCGCCATCCGAGTAGTTGCTCAAAGCCGCCGATATTTTCAAACGCCTTGTAGACAATGGACAAACCAATGACCGCATCCACCAGGTGGCCGCTGATCTGCCAGCCCGCGAGTACGCCCAGAAGCAGGGTAGTACTATGGCCAATGGTAAACAGGCTGACATACAGAACGATATGACTGGGCCGATACAGAAAGAAGATAACACCCAGAACGAATAGCAGATGGTCGTAGCCGGTGAACATATGCTTGGCACCCAGATACAGGAAGGGACCCGCTGCCGGCCCTGCCAGGTTTTGGACAAAGAGAGCGTTTTCGGCAGAGATATCGTGTCCCCAGGACAGTGGTGCGCCGATCAACAGGCCCAGGGTAAGGCCCCAGCGAAGGAGGGCGAGAATGCTCACTCGTCGGTGTCGTCCACTTCAACCATGTACTGGTCGTGACAGGCCTTGCACACGGAATAAATGCGTCCGCCGGCATCAAACAGTGCATCGGCATTCTGGTTTCTCGCAGCCTCGATAGCTTCGCTACCTGCGGCTATCAATCCTTGGGCGTATTCATTCCAGTCTTGTCCCGCGGACCGCCCGGGGATCATCAGTAAATTACCCGCTTCAGTCAGCACTGCAGCACTGTTGACTATTTTCTGCCAGCCCTCGTCGGTAGTGGGCTCTAATTCCTGTTGTCCCTCGGCTGTGATAATGGTGCCGGCAGAATCCCAAATCATGTCGGCGGCGGGATCTATGATCCAGACCATGCTTTGATGGACATCGACCACCGGTTGGTAAGTCGAACTTGCCGTTTCATCCTCCCGGGAACAAGCTCCCAGCAGTAGTCCCAGCAAAACCAGGGTGTATCGGCTAAATGGCATGTTATCTCCTGCAGTGTGGCAGTGTCCCTAACCGGTTGTGAATGTGGTTATTTCAGATTCACAATACGGTATCAGCTAAGTGACTGAAAAGTGAATACTCGGTTTCGTAAATATCCAGTACCTGCTCGCGCGCTTCTGCCCAGTGCCCCTCTGTTTCAGGGTTCAACGCAAGGTCTCGCATGGTCGGAGTCAGATCGTTCCACGCGGCGGCGGCTTGCTCCGCCAGGCCCACGGTGTCACTGTTTACCAGATCTGGTCGTTGCACTTTTGCCCATCGGATAAAGGCCGCGAAATGGTCGCGGAAAAACCCGCCCCCGGTACCGAACTTGATGATGGCGTTTTCCACATATTGGGCGTGTGAAGCGGCATTGTCTCGCTCCGACCACAGCGGGAGCTGATCTGCAAAAGTACGTAAACCGGCCAGGCCCACTGCGACTTCGTTTCCCAAACCGCCCTGAAATTCTTCCATGGCATGGTGCTGGGATTTATCCAGGCCCAGCATTCGCTGCACCGTCATGTGCAGGGCCAGCCCACAGGCTTCCGGCAGGCTATGCCGGGGCACCGTCGAGTGAAACTTGCCCCAGGTATTCCAGCTCGATAATCCCTCCGGGGAATTGCGGCTCAGGCGCAGGGCCCCCATGGAGCAGGTCTGGGGCTCCACGTCGGTGCGATCTGCGACGTATACCTGTTCGCGTTCATCGTCAAAGCCCAGCAGCACAAAGCGGTGTCCCGGGAAATGTATCTTGAAGTCCCGATAGTCGAGATAGAATATATCGCCGGATAACATGGTGGGGCGCCCTGCGATGACTTCTTCGCGAACTTCCTGCCAGGCGAGGTCATTATCCGGCTGCGCAGTTTCCCGGTAGTCGATACCCAGTGTGTTGGCCAGGTCTGCCTCCATAGAGGCGCCGCGCCCAAACAGCATAAAGGGCGGATCGATTCCCTTCGCGGTAAAGAAAACAGTATCCAGCCCGGCGCCCAGGCCGAATACCACGCCCTCGTCCAACTCCAGATTGCAGTAGTGATACAGCAGGTTTCGCATAGCGCCACTACCACAATGCCCCGCGGTTAGATTGCGGTAATTTTTGATCAGTGTTCGCATCTTGGTCTTGCCCCCCCTTGCGCAACAGTCTACACGATGGAGCTAGATTACACAGCGCAGCCGGGAGCCCTTCAGGTAGCACATAATGCGCGCGAATTTACTCGTTATGTCCTCGTCCATCGGTGTCGCACTAAGAGGGAACAAGCCGTTCATCGCCTGGATCACTCGGCTCATCCCAAAAATATGTGGGGTTGGCCTACTCAAGATCAAAACAAGGTAAGCTCTGCGCGACAAATTATCAGAGGATCGCAGCTGCGCTGATCGATTCCGATACTATAGAGGCTAGAGATGACGGTAGTAAAAATAGTATTTGCTGTTCTGTGCATTGTGTTGGGTTCTGGCGCGACAGCCAAAGTGGAGGACAAGGATGCTCTTGCTATGGTGGAGAATCTAGCCAGCTTTCGCTTTGACCAGCTGGGTCACCCCCAGATTCAAAGCGATTCGATCCAACCCGTTCTGGCATCCAGTGCGCGCCCGCACAAGCTACTGATATTGCCGATACGGTTTGCCGACAAGGGCTATGACAGGTTTGTCGGGGATCCTGCCCAAGATGACAAAAATCGCGAGTACTTTCAGCAGCTGCTATTTGCGGGTGGGGCGAAGTCACCCCAAGCCGGGACGCTTTCGCACTATTATAACCATCAGTCGCGGGGCCTATACAATGTCACCGGCGATATTTTTTCAGTAGTCGAATTGTCCAAGCCGCTGGCCTACTACGGTCGGCCGGTACAGAGCAGTGATGGTTCCTGGCGCAGCGATGAAAATCCTACCCGGCTGGTAGTCGATGCATTACAGAGCGCGTATGCCGCCCAACCGGATTTCCCGTGGCAGGATTACGACCAGTGGGACCCGAAGGATTTCGATGGCGATGGTAATCGCGACGAGCCCGATGGGTATCTGGACCACTTTGTCCTGATTGTCGCGGGCAAGGGGCAGGCGTCGTGTCAGGGCCTGTATAACCTGGGCGAAAAACTGAATGTGAATGCCAAGGCGGATGCCTTTTTTGGTCTGACAGCCGACGAGCAGGCCTGTGCCGATCGCATTTGGCCACACCGCTTTACGCTTAGCCAGAATCTGGGCAAAGGGCCGACAGTGGGAGGACAGGCCAATACTCAGGGGGGAGTGGATATCGGCAATGGTATGTGGGTGCTGGACTACAACATGCAGTCTGAATATACCGACGTGGCAACATTTATCCACGAATTTGGTCACTCCGTGGGACTACCCGATGTCTATGCGCGTCAGACAAATAATTCCACCGGATCATGGGAGGCGATGTCCGGCACCGCGTCGCCACAGCCCCAGGAGTTGAGCTCCTGGGCGCGCATGGTCCTGGGGTGGATGCAGCCCTGTGTCATTCGGCCCGGTGATCTGGGCGGTGAAAAACAAGGTTCGCTGGTATTAAAAACCATGAATGACTGGTCGGGCGTGACCGGAGAGGCAACAGGCAAAGGCGTCTGTGATGCGGCGATGGTGGTGCTGCCACCGAAGTTCCGCGACATCGAACTGGGACCGCTAACATCGCGCAATGGCGCTCAGGCGCTGTACTCGGGACAGGGCAATGGAATGAACCGGTCGTTGAGCCGGCGTTTTGATTTGCGCTCTGTAGCGAAAGATGTGCCCGTTCTTATGAACCTCGATACCTGGTTTGTGATTGAGGCGGAGTGGGACTATCTTTATGTCGAGGCTGCGACTCCGGAACAGGATTTTCATCGCCTCATGCCCACCGACAAAACCGCCGTAGGTGACAACGAAAGTGTTATGCCATCGGCGAAGGGCCACGAGGGAAAGGGTACCCGGCCGGGGTTTACCGGTCGTAGTGGTGACCTCGACGGCGACGGCAAGGTGGAAACGGCCGAAAACTGTAATCCGCAGGAACAGCGGACACTGGCCGAGGACAAGATCGGTAGAGTTGATGTAGACCCCTGCGAAAGCGCCCAGTGGGTATCAGCCGAGTTTGATTTAAGTGCCTATCGCGGCCAGCAAGTCACTCTTCGTTTCACCTACTTCACCGATATGGCAGCGGTGGAAGACGGTGCATTGCTCGACAACATCGCCATCCCGGCGATTGGCTTCAGCGAGGACTTCGAAGGCGATAGTCTGGCGGGCTGGGATGTTGAGGGCTTCACTTTGTCCAATGGTAGCCATCATCTGGCAGTACCGCATTTCTACCTGCTTGAGTATCGAGACCCCTACGCAGAATTTTCCAACGTTAAGAATTACGATGCCGGGCTCTCTCATCCCGGTTTCCAGTTTTTCCCAGATGGTCGAGGTGGCATGCAGGCCTTCAATGTCAACTATCGCCCGGGCGTAGTGATGTGGTACTACAATGGCGAGTACCTCTGGAGCCAGAACGAGCCCGCGGAATCGGGTCCCGGTAATGGCTTTTTGCTGGTAGTGGATTCCAATCCACAGGAATTCGAACTGCCCAACCTGCCGGCGAACTACTATAAACGCGACGGAAATTGGAGTTACTGGGCGTTTGATGAGGCGGCCCAGCCCATGCTGCGAGATGCCTATGTCGACACCATGTGCTTTCAACGCCGAGCCAGTTACTACTCCACCGACGTGGCCAGTGAAGAGATGAAGCGTTGTAAAGACGCCTTGCGGGACGGCCTGCCAGAAATGGAATCACTGTCCTGGAATGAGCGCCCCCTGATGTATGGCTATACTATTGCCAACGAGTTGTTGCCCGGACCAGAGAGGCAAGCTCGAAAATCAGCATCGACCCTGTTTGACCTGCGCATTCGGGAAGGTAAAACCCAGTACCGGCTCTACGATCGAGCGCTGCGCAATCTGCACTCGGCCGATGCCCCCTTTGCGCTGCAGCCGTTTGCCAATGGTGTTGAATTTTATAAGGGCGTGAACGGTGAAATGATGCGCCAGAGTGCCACGGCTTTTGCGCCGGTCAGCGAGTTCAGCGACGCCCGGCCCAATCGCTACCAGAACCCGAAATTGCCTTTTGGCGGCGCGGCCATCCCCGAGGCGGGTTTCAGCTACGCTCTTAAGGAACCGGGCGCGCAGGCACCGGCGGGTAGCAAGGTCCGGGTTGAGTTCCGCTGGCGTTGAGGTGTTGCCGTCAAACTAGTTACTGGCCATCCAGAAATAGATGTTTTGTTGTA
>JABHWT010000005.1 GCA_018657645.1 Halieaceae bacterium
CGATGCAAATAGACAGAAATCCCGCTGCGCTTGTCCGTCTCCACTAAAAAAGTAGCGCGTGTACAAAATGTTAACCCGGCTGGCCCCTGGCACGGTTGATTGCTTCGGCTGAAAGGGTTTTAATTTGGTGCACTGTCCCCAATACGCTGTCCCCAATACGGTTATCAAGGAAGCTCAGGATGTCAGCAACAACCAGAACCAACCCGTCCCAGCCGCGCAGAATGCGAGATGTGCACCACTGGGACATTGAAACCGACGTTGCCATTGTGGGATTCGGAGGCGCCGGAGGCTGTGCCGCCATCGAAGCGGCAGACAGTGGATCCGAGGTCGTGATTTTTGAACTGGCCAGTGCCGGCGGCGGCTCTACCGCAATGTCCAGTGCTGAGATATACATGGGGGGCAGCGGCGGTACCAGGGTTCAGCGGGCATGCGGCTTTGATGATAACACCGAGGACATGTTCACCTATATGATGATGACAGCGGGCCCCCTGGCTGACGAAGCCAAAATCCGTAACTACTGCGAGAATAGTCTGGGTCACTTTCAGTGGCTGGTGGATCGGGGCGTAACCTTCAAAGACAGCTTCCACCAGGAGCGGGCCATTGTCTGCCTGACCGACGACGGCCTGCTCTATACGGGCAACGAGAAAGCCTACCCCTTTGCTCAGCAGGCCAAACCCTGTCCCCGGGGGCATAACCTACAGGTAGAGGGAGACAACGGCGGACCGCTGTTTATCAAAATCATCGCCGATAATGTGGAGCAAAGAGATGCCATTTCTGTTGAGTATGAGGCGCGTGCCCTAACCCTTATCGTCGATGACGACAATAGAGTGACAGGCCTGGTAGTGCGCATAAATCAACAGGAGCACAACGTACGCGCCCGCCAGGGCGTCATTCTATGTGCCGGCGGCTTTGTCATGAACGAAGAAATGGTCAACAAATTCGCACCAATGCTGGCCAGGGGCAATGTCCCCTGCGGCAACCCGGGGGATACCGGAAGCGGTATTCTGATGGGAATGGCTGTAGGCGGCACGGCCATTAACATGCACGAGGGTTTTATCAGCCTGCCCTACTACCCACCCGCCTCCATGACCCGCGGCATCTTAATCAACGACAAGGGGCAGCGTTTTATTAATGAAGACGTCTACCACGGCCGCATGGGTGCCTACCTTCTAAATCAGCAGTCGGAGCGCTTCTATTACATTCTTACTGTCGATCAGTACGGCGATTACGAGAAAACCAGCTACCTGAGCGCCGATGTGGTGGCCACTGGAGAGTCCGTGGCAGAGCTGGAGTCAGAGCTGGGTCTGCGTAAAAGTAGCCTTCAGCAAACCATCGCCCTGTATAACGAAGATTGCCAGGCGGGAGAAGATACAATGCAACACAAAGCCGCCGAGTGGCTGGAACCCCTGAAGCCACCCCTTGCAGCACTGGATGTTACCCCCGGACGTGGAGCCATTTTCCCCTATTTTACCCTGGGCGGCCTGGACACTCTGCCAAGTGGTGAAGTTGTCGACCCACAGCGCCAGCCAATACAGGGCCTGTTCGCCGCGGGTAGAACCGCATGCGGCGTGGTCCGCACCGGCCAGGGATATAGCAGCGGGATGTCTGTTGGCGATGCTACATTCTCCGGTAGAATGGCTGGGATTGCCGCCTCGGCGGTAGTGCGCTCTCGAGCTTAGGACAAAACGATGAAATTTCTCCATACCATGGTGCGCGTCAGTAATCTGGATCAATCCATGGATTTCTATTGCAACAAATTGGGTCTGGTGGAGGTAAACCGGTACGACAACGAGGCCGGCAGGTTCACTCTTATTTTTCTGGCGGCGCCGGGCGACACCAAACGTGCGCTGGAGGAGCAGAGCCCCCTGCTTGAAATAACGCACAACTGGGACCCCGAAACCTATGACAGCGGTCGCAACTTCGGCCACCTGGCCTACCGGGTTGAAAATATATACGATCTATGCGCGCAATTGGCGGCAAAGGGCGTCACGATCAATCGCCCTCCCCGGGACGGCCATATGGCTTTTATTCAGTCCCCAGAGGGTATTTCCATCGAACTACTGCAGGCAGGAAATCCGCTGCCTCCCCAAGAGCCCTGGGCATCAATGGATAATACCGGGAGCTGGTAGCATTACCTGGGACAGCGAGGCTATTGGCGCTTGAAGCCTGTCCAGGGAGCGGCGTAGGCTTGTTGGCTAAGCTCGAAGAAAACGCAAGATCCATCGCGCGACACGGTCGCCCTGGTGCTCGCGCTCGAGAGATACATTACCTTCAGTGAAGGCCTGTTCGCCAATTAACTCCCGCCGAAACGCCATGATTTCCCGAGAATAGGCAGGTACAAACTCCGGGTGCCCCTGAAAGGTCAGCATTTGGTCACCAATCTGGCAAACCGCATTTTCACAAAAATAACTCCCAGCCAATACAGTAGCTCCCCGAGCCGGCTGTGACACCTGGTCCTGATGGCTGACCAGAATCTGCAACTCGGGGTCGTGTCCTTCGTGCCATGAGGGAAACTCGGTAAATGTGTGAGAGTGAATTCCAACGCCCCAGCCCTTGGAAGATTTTTCAGTTTTGCCTCCCAATGCCTGGGCAATAATCTGATGGCCAAAACAAATGCCAATAACTTTTTTGTCCCGGCCAGCCAAAGTGCGAACAAAATCCATCAGTACCGGAATCCACGGCTTGTCGTCGTAGACACTGGATTTACTACCGGTGATCAGGTAGGCGTCCACCTCATCAACATCGGCGGGATATTGACCCTCCTCGACATCGTAGACAACGAACTCGACCGATGAGTCGACTCTACTGAGCAAGGTTACGAACATGTCGGGGTATTCGCCAAACTCCGGCACCCACTCGGGACGTACGGCGTCGGTTTTAAGGAGACCTAATCTCATGTTCATCTCTCTCGTTGAGCAAGACAATATTGTAAAACGCGCCCATAATAAGTAGGCTCTGTGGCCCTGTCCAGTGGACTACCGCGCAGAGCAACCAAGGAATTAATGTGAGTCAAGTGCCTCCGGGATTCAAGCAAGCCCCCCAGATGGGAGACTACACCGATACTATTGCGCCCTTCTACTACTGCAAAGACCAGGCTCAATTGCGTACCGGCCTGGTAGTTGAAGCGCACCACTGTAACGCAGCCGGCAGTTGTCACGGTGGTGCCCTGGTGACTTTTGTGGACAATATGCTGGTCATGGGACTCAATCACCACCTGGGCAAAATGGATTTTCGGCCCACGATCAACCTGACTACAGACTTTGTCGGGGCAGCGAGGCTGGGTCAATGGATAGAGGCAAAAATCGACTTCATACACACCACAGCCAGCCTGGCTTTTATCTCCGCCACAGTTACCGGCCCCGAGGGGCCTGTAGTGCGAGCCAACGGGCAATTTAAACTGCGCCGAACTCGCAATACAGCTGACAGTAAGTGATGTCCTGGGTTGCTCTTTTAACAACTGCCATAGACCAATTAATATGAGGCCTCTCGTGAAACACCTGATTGCAGCAATCCTGCTGTCGAGCCTGATCGAGACCGCCATTGCCTACACGGGATCAGCTGCCTGCCAAAGCTGCCATCCATCACAACACAGCCTCTGGCAGAACTCTCACCACGACCTGGCAATGCAGCTCCCGACACCGGATACGGTTTTGGGCGATTTTAACAATGCCTCTTTTGTCTATAACGGCATCACGACTCGATTCTTTCGCCAAGGCGACCAGTACAAAGTACGCACCGATGGCGAGGACGGTAAATTGACCGATTTCACAGTCGATTATGTATTTGGGGTGTACCCTTTACAGCAATACCTGTTACCCCTTCCCGGCGGACGCTGGCAGGCTCTCAGTATTACCTGGGATGCGCGCCCGGCGGCGGAGGGTGGTCAGCGCTGGTATCACCTGGATCCTGGGGAATCGATAGATTTTAAAGATCCTCTGCATTGGACCGGCCCCTACCAGAACTGGAATACGCGGTGCGCGGAGTGCCATAGCACTCACCTGGAAAAGAACTACAACGGGGTCAGTAGAACGTTTACCACGACATTCAAAGAGATCGATGTTGGCTGTGAGGCCTGCCACGGGCCCGGTGAGCGCCACCTCCATTTAGTCTCCACTAATCAGTTAGAGGGCGCCAGCAACAGCGGATTCCCGACCGCACTGGCACAACGTGGACGGTGGTCGTTCGAGCCAGAGAGTGCCATTGCTCGCCGCGATACGGCGCTCCAATCCAACGCTCAGATCGATAGCTGTGGTCGCTGCCACTCGCGCCGGGGCACTCTGGGTGACTATCACTACGGCGCCGACCTACTGGACACCCATCGCCTATCGCTGCCGCAGGACCCCTTGTACTATCACGATGGGCAGGTTCGCGACGAGGATTACGTATACGGATCCTTTATCCAGAGCAAAATGCATAGGGCAGGGGTGGTCTGCAGCAATTGTCATGAGCCCCACAGCCTGGAGCTGCGAGCAGAAAAAAATGCTGTCTGCGCCCAGTGCCACAAACCTGCAGAGTACGACAATTCGCTACACCACCATCACAAGCCCGGTTCCGCCGGCGCAGAATGTGCCAACTGCCACATGCCGGAAACCACCTACATGGGAATCGACCCGCGCCGGGACCACAGTATGCGGATTCCCCGGCCCGACCTCAGCGTTGTAATGGGAACGCCCAATGCCTGCACTCAATGCCACCGGGATCAAAAGCCGTCCTGGGCTCTGGAGTCTCTGCGTGAATGGAACATCCACTTTCGCGACACGGGCAGCCATCCGGCCCGGGCCTTTATGCAAGCCGACCAGGGCGACAGCCGGGCACTACCGACTCTCGTACAGTTGGCCGGCGATAACAACGCTGCAATGGTCTGGCGCGCAACGGCGATGGAGGCCCTGGGAGAATTCGGCGGGAGGGACGCCTTGATGAGCGCTACTTCGATCTTGTACACCGACGACCCCCTGCTGCGCACAAGTACGGTACGCTCCCTGCAATTCCTGCCACTACATCAGCGCTACCAGTTACTGCAACCGCTGATCGACGATGAAATCACGGCCGTGCGTATGGAGGTAGCCGTGTCGCTGGCAGGCGTACCTCTGGATCAGATAACGGAGCAACAAGCCGAACAGCTGCGACAGTTATTCAAGCAATACACCACGATTCAGAAGCAGCATGCGGACATGCCGAGCGTACAGCTTCAACTTGGCATTTTCTACACGGCAAGAGGCGACAGCCCCTCCGCAGAGGCAGCCTACCGTGAGGCTATTTATCTCAACCCGCAGCTGATTCCCGCCCTGCTTAACCTTGCCGATCTATTGCGTTCACAAGCCAGAGAAAACGAAGCCAGAAAAATCCTGTTGCAGGCACTGGCGATTGCTCCACAACAGGGTGCCACCCTTCACGCTTTGGGTTTACTTGAAACCCGCAGCGCAAACCCCGAGCTGGCACTGGATTATCTGGGCCGGGCCGCTGCTCTGGAAACCATGGGTACTCGCCATCGCTTTGTCTACGCCATTGCTTTGCACGACCTCGGGCAGCCCCAAAACGCAGTTAATGCACTATTGGCCCTACTGAGGCAGACGCCGCGCAACGAAGAAGCACTGCTGGCCCTGACCAATTACAGCGCCGAGTTGGGCCAAGCTGACAAGGCCCAACGTTACGCTGGCAAACTCCTCGAAATTGCGCCCAAAAATACCTCTTACCAGACCTTATACAAGCAATTATCAACTAATTAGTGCCCGTCCAGGAAAACTCAGGAACCCGTTTCTGCCAGGTTGCCTTTAGTCTCCAACCAGGCTTTGCGATCCCCGGCCCGTTTCTTGGCCAGCAGCATATCCATTGTCTCATTGGTATCGTCGCCGGGCTCCAAAACAAGCTGCACCAGGCGCCGGGTATCCGGGTCCATGGTTGTTTCCCGAAGCTGCAGGGGGTTCATCTCTCCCAGACCTTTGAAGCGCTGCACATTTACTTTGCCCTTTTTCTTTTCCGCTTCAATACGATCCAATACACCCTGTTTCTCTCCTTCATCAAGGGCGTAGTACACATCTTTACCCACGTCTACGCGGTACAGGGGAGGCATTGCCACATACACATGACCCGCAGTAACCAGGGGACGGAAATGGCGTAAAAACAGGGCGCAGATCAACGTCGCAATGTGCAGGCCATCCGAATCGGCATCGGCCAGGATACAGACTTTGTGATACCGCAAGCCCGACAGATCATCGCTCACGGGGTCAATACCCAATGCAATTGAAATATTGTGAACTTCCTGAGAGGCCAGAATTTCCTGGGAGTCAACTTCCCAGGTATTCAGAATTTTCCCTCGCAAAGGTAAAATGGCCTGAAATTCTCGGCTTCTTGCCTGTTTTGCGGAACCGCCGGCAGAATCGCCCTCGACCAGGAATAGTTCACCCGCACTGGGGTCCTCGCCCGAGCAGTCGGCCAATTTTCCAGGCAGCGCAGGGCCAGAGGTTATTTTTTTACGCGTTACTTTTTTAGCTGTGCGAAGCCGGCTCTGGGCATTGCTTATGCACATTTCTGCCAGCTTCTCGGCCTCCTCGGTATGCTGGTTCAGCCACAGACTAAACGCGTCTTTGGCCACGCCGGATACAAAGGCCGCGGCTTCTCTGGAAGACAAGCGCTCTTTGGTTTGACCTGAAAACTGAGGATCAGCCAGCTTCGACGACAATACATAGGCACAGCGATCCCATATATCGTCCGGTGTTAATTTAATACCTCGGGGAAGCAGGCTTCGCAGCTCACAAAAATCCCTAAGGGCATCCAGTAAGCCCGTTCGCAGGCCATTCACATGTGTACCGCCCTGTAGAGTAGGTATTAGATTGACATAACTCTCGGTGATGAGTTCACCACCTTCCGGTAGCCACTGAACTGCCCAATCCACGCCTTCATTGGAGCCAGAAAAGCTACCTTTGAAAGGCTCCTCGGGAAGGCACTCATAGTCGGCGGTGGTCCCCATGAGATAATCATTAAGCCCATCTTCGTAGAGCCACTCGTCCGTCTCCCCCTTGGATTCATCGGCAAAACGCACTCTTAGACCGGGGCACAGAACAGCCTTGGCTCGCAATACATGACGCAGCCGCGACACCGAAAAATTAATCGAGTCGAAATAAGCAGGGTCCGGAGAGAAACGCACCGATGTTCCCGTGTTTCGCTTCCCGCAGGTATCAACCACTTCAAGTTCACTGGTCTTCTCACCACCACTAAAGCGCATTTGGTGCACCTGTCCGTCCCGGCGAATTGTAATCTCCAACTGACTGGATAGGGCGTTGACAACCGAAACACCGACCCCGTGTAGACCGCCACTGAACTGGTAATTTTTGCTCGAAAACTTTCCTCCCGCGTGAAGCGTTGTGAGAATCACCTCAACACCGCTCTTGCCCTGCTCGGGATGCTGGTCCACCGGCATACCGCGCCCATTATCGGTTGCAGTCAATGAGCCATCCTTGTGTAAAACCACTTCAATCAGGTCCGCGTGGCCCACCAGCGCCTCATCAACACTGTTATCAATCACCTCCTGAGCCAGGTGATTGGGGCGAGTAGTATCGGTATACATTCCGGGTCGCTTGCGCACGGGCTCTAACCCGGTGAGAACTTCAATATCTTCGGCGTTATAGTCGCTCATTCGGGTCATTTACATCCTGGAACAACGTGATAGGGGAGTGAACTCTTGGTAATTGAGTAGGTCATTTTAAATCCGGCTGGCTCTGAATGGGCTGTGACCTGTCAATCGATAATTTCATTCTTTCATATTTTCCGCTCTCAGTAAGCCCTTGAGATGCAAAGGAGGCCTATTTCAATAAAAAAGCAATAAATAAGTTGGTCATCTTATTGCGCCTGACACGAGGCTTTGACGGGCAGGTGAAATTATAGATAGCCGCCCGAATCCAGATCAACCTTGAACGATACGTCCACTACCCTCGAAACGCCTGTTTCTATCGTTCCATTCCGATGCAAATCCAGCCAGCGGTAACCCGGCGATTGATCATCAACTCTGAAACTCTCACTTCCTGGCGCAAATTGTATGCAGGTCGAGGGAGACGCCATTAGCGCAACCCCCTTACGCTCGCTATCAACCTGCTGGTGAATATGCCCCCATAGAACGCCTTTGACACCACCATAGCGGTCCAGCACACGAAAAAAGCTATCGGCATCGGCTACCATTTGCTGGTCTAACCACTTGCAACCGATGGCAATGGGCTGGTGATGCAGGCACACCAGAGAATGCAGCCTCTGCTCTGCCGCATGCTCCAGCGCGCCCTCCAGTAGCCCCAGTTGGTCCGCTCCCAGCTCCCCTTCCACTGCACCTGGAACCTGAGTATCCAGCATTAGAATCTGCCATGTGGCAGTTCGAATCTCATTGCAGAATAAGGGAGAATCTGCCGCTACTTTCAGCATGTCGGCGTGGCTGTCATGGTTGCCCGTCAGCCAGAAGGCTGGTGCGCCTAGTTGTTCCATATAGGTCTGAAATCGCACATAAGACTCTACTGCCCCCTGGTTTGACAAGTCGCCAGTTGCCAGCACCAAGTCTACCTCCGGTTGCTCCCGTTGAATTGAATCCAGAACCGCTTGCAGCGAATGATCTGTGTCCATACCAAGCAGTGTCCCACCCGAGGTGCGGCACAGGTGTGAATCGGTGACCTGTACGACCCGAACAACATCCCGGGTGTGATCTAGTTGGTGGGTCCGCTGAAGGTTTTTCATCGCCGTAACAGTGCCGCAGTCCTCTGGTCAGGAGTGGGTCGCCGACAACGACAGTTTCGTTGCTGCGCGACCGCCGTTCAGACAGTGTTCCAGCCAATCGGCCAGAAACCGGTTTTGCTGAGACTTCTCATCCTGCTGATACATATGGTCATTGGGATACGGATAGCGTGCATGGACTTGATGGTGAGACTGAAAGGTCACTACCTCCACCATGCTGGCGTCGTGGTAGGCACGAACCTCCATTTGTATCTGGCCCATCCAGTTATCATCCCCACGCTGCTGGTAGAGTTTAAAAATAGTTGTGTAGCGGCATCGCTCTGTAACCTCCATCCGCACCCTGGCAGTACCAACATCAAACACGCGTCCATTACATGTTTCGTAATCGGGGAATAACCGTAACAACCGAGCGTAATTACCTTCACAGACAGCATGCAATTCTGTCAGGTCCAGTTTGAAATTCTTCTTATTTGCGAGCCGCAATTCCACCTCCCGAGGACTTTAGCCGAATTCTGCGACAAGCGCACTGATATTGTCGATGAACTCCCGGCGTTTTCATGGACTAAACTAGAGTGTAGCACTTAAGATGGTACAGGCTACGGGCAAATTACATCTTTTGCTGTCTGCTATTTACGAGCGCAGTATGCATTAGACTGCTATAATGTTGCCGCCCAAACCTGTGGACCATAGAGGACTACTGCATGAACAGGACCGGAGTCACGCTACTTGCGCTGACACTATCATTAGCATCCACCGCTGGATGGGCGGAGTCGCTGCAAGACATATATGAACTGGCACTGGAAAATGACGCCCAGTTGAAAGCCGAGCAGGCCCAATATCTGTCCAAGCTGGAATCGGAAAAGCTTGGATTGTCGCAACTATTGCCACAAGTCAACGCCAATTACGACTACACCGACACGGATCAGGACACAGAGGCAACGAGCTTTGATTTTAGTGACGGTGTAACTCAGATTGATACCTTCAGCAATCTCGATGTCGATCGCGACGGCTATCAAATTTCACTGAGCCAGGCACTATTTGATCTGCCTGCCTGGTTTAGCTTTCAATCTGGCAAAGAGCTGTCCAAGGAGGCCGAGAGCACCTTTGCAGCCAACCAACAAAATATGATTGTTCGGGTGGTCGAGTCCTATCTGCTGGTATTGCGGGCCCAGGACAATTTGTCGGCATCCATGGCACAGGAGCGGGCTTTCGAGCGGCAACTGGAGCAGACCCAACAACGTTTTGAAGTCGGTCTGATTGCTATTACCGATGTTTATGAGGCCCAGGCTGCTTTCGACCTTGCAGGAGTGAACCGCATCGTCGATGAGAATAATGTTTCGGTAGCACTGGAGGGTCTGTCAGTGTTAACAGGCCAATATCACAGTAATCTGGACATTCTTAAAGAGAGCTTTGAAGCACTTAATCCGGAGCCCGTGGAGCGAGCCAAGTGGGTAGAATTTGCCCTGGAAAACAATTTTACCTTGCAGGCGGCGCGCTATACCGAGGAGGCGGCACGACAAACCGCCAAGAGCAGCAGATTGGAGCATGCTCCCAAGGTTAGAGGCAGCTACGCGTATTCCGATTACAGCACGGATGGCGATTTATCACGCAAGCCCGAAACGGCCTTCGACACCTCGCCGGATAACGACGTAGAGCTCTCCACCTGGCAGATTCGCCTGGACATGCCGCTATACAGTGGAGGTGCCATCAGTTCTAATCGACGCAAGACCGCGCAAGACTTCAACGCCGCCAGAGAGGGCCGTATCGGTCTGTCTCGCAGCACCGTGGCCGCAACCCGGTCCTTGCATATGACTGTAGTTAGCGATGTATCCCGAGTCGCGGCGCGCAAGCAGAGCATTGTCTCATCGCGCAGCGCCCTGGACGCCACGCAGGCTGGCTACGAAGTGGGAACCCGTAACGTCGTAGATGTATTGAATGCCCAGAACACACTGTTCTCGGCTCAGCGTGATTATGCCAATAGCCGATACGACTACATTGTGAACATACTTCGCCTGAAAGAACAGGCTGGCCTGCTTAGCCCCGAGGATATCTACAAGCTCAACCAGTTTCTAGAGAGCCCCCCGCCCCCCACGGCGTCGACATCCCGGTAAAACTCTCCAAAAAGCTGACCCAGCTTAGCACCCGGGTTTTATCCGGGTAGCTATCTGAGTCAGCAGCCTGGCTCTCGCTCCCCGATTATTAGTCACAACACGCTGGCCGGCATCGCCCATTAGTTGTCGCCGCGAGGAATCTGCCAGTAAGCGACTCAAACAGGACCCCAGATCTGTGGCTTGTGATAGTTTGATCATCGCTCCTGCGTCGGTCAGCAAAGCACTGATTTCGCCAAAGTTAAACATATGAGGCCCCGTTACAACGGGGACCCCCCAGGCCGCAGCTTCCAGTACATTATGGCCGCCGTGTTCAACCAGGGAACCGCCGATAACTGCAATCGTGGCAACGCTCATTAGTAACAAGAGCTCTCCCATGGTATCACCGACAATCACATCATCACCGGGCCCGGGGCTATGGCCCGAGGAACGTCGCTGCACGCGCCAGCCCTGTGCTACACACAGCGAGTAGACAGCGTCAAATCGCTCTGGATGGCGCGGTACCAGAACCAGTACACAGTCATCTATCGATCGTCGAACCTGTTTAAAGGCGTCCAGAATTTGTTCATCCTCTCCTGGGTGGGTACTGGCCGCCACCACTATGCTACGCTCTCCCGCACGCCAGGACGCTCTGAGTTGATGCGCCTGTTTGCGTAAGTCAGGACTCAGCTCCAGGTCGAATTTGATACTTCCGGTAATCGTCAGCTTCTCGGGTCGCAAACCCAGCGCAAGAAATCGATCTCCATCTTCCCGCGATTGACAGGCAACACTATCCAGTTGCCTCATCATGGCATTTGAAAGGCGCCTGACTCGACCATAACCGCGCGCTGATCGGGCCGACAAACGCGCGTTAGCCAACACAATCTGGCAATCGGCGCGTTTGGCATAGTGCAGCATATTGGGCCACAACTCTGTCTCCATAAGCAGTAGTAATTCGGGTTTGATCCGCCGCAGAAATCGCTGCACTGCACCTGGCAGGTCCCAGGGCGCGTATACGTGGAATACCCGGTCGCCAAACAGCGCTTGAACTCGCTCTGATCCGGTAGGGGTTGTAGTAGTAACTATAAGGCGGTGTTGAGGATAGTTTTCCAGCAAGGCCTCGATAACCGGCACCGCCGCTATAGTTTCTCCCACCGACACCGCATGCACCCATATGGCCGGATTTACCTGAAACTGGTCAGCACCCTTGAAAATGCCAAAGCGTTCCAGCAAGCGCTGGCGATAAGCGGGAGCCCGACGCGCACGAATCTGCATACGCAGCAAGATAAATGGCATCAGGCAGTAAAACAGGGTGCTGTACAAAAAGCGCATGAATACCTCCACTGGAATCTATAGGCAGCGCATAGCCGCAGCATAGCCGCCGGGAACAGCTATGACCAGTTATCATCGACGGAGTTATCCGCTTGAATTCAGGCTATAATCGCAGTTTTGTTCCCGGCTAATCCCTATGGGCAGGCAAAACCTTAAAACTGACATCGCCATTATCGGCGGCGGCATAGCCGGCCTTTGGGCTCTTAACCAGCTGCGAAACGCCGGTTACAGTGCCATTTTGTTTGAACAAGACACTCTGGGCAGCTGCCAGACCATCGCCTCTCAGGGGATGATACACGGTGGTATCAAATACGCGCTAGGGGGGGCCTTGAGTGGTGGTTCGGAGGCAATCTCTGTGATGCCAGATATCTGGCGACGCTGCCTGAAGGGAGGCGGAAAAGTCGACCTCAGAGGAAGTCGTGTGCTCAGCGAGGAGTTTTATCTCTGGTCCAGTGCTGGTCTGCAGTCCAGACTCACATCTTTCTTGGCCAGCAAAATGCTGCGCGGACGTGTAGCCAAAGTGGCCACTGACGACTATCCCGCTCCTTTTCGCAATGCCCAATTTCGAGGCAAAGTGTACCGGCTCGCCGACCTTGTAATAGATGTTCACTCTCTGGTCGAAACTCTTACCAACGCGCATCGGGAGGCCATTTTCAGGATAGACTGGGATACCGCCCGCCTGGTGCACGAAGGCGGTCTGGCCAGGCTTGAATTGCCCGACCTTTCCCTGCACCCACGGCGATTATTACTCGCTGCCGGCATCGGTAACGAGGCCTTGATTTCACAGCTAGGGGGCTGCAAGCCAGCGATGCAAAGGCGGCCCCTGCAGCAGGTTCTGGTCAAGCATCAATATCGCGAGGCCCTGTATGCCCACTGTATGGGAGGAAACCCTTCGCCCAGACTCACTATATCCAGCCACCGTACCCTGCTCGATGAACCAGTCTGGTCACTGGGCGGCGATCTGGCCACTGAGGGCATGAACGACCCACCGCAGGTCCTGATTGCAAAAGCTCAGACAGAACTCCGGGAGCTGTTTCCCTGGATCGACTTTGGTAATTGCCAATGGTATACCATGAAAATAGACCGCGGCGAGCCACTACAATCATCGCGGCTAAAGCCGGATCAGGCCTACGTGGGCAAAGTCGATGAAATTGACAATGTGCTGGTGGCCTGGCCGACAAAATTAACCTTGTCCCCCAATCTAGCGGACAATTTAGAGCAAAACCTGGTTCGAGATGGCATTGCTCCCCTGCATAAGCCAGACCTGTCTTTGTTGGCTTTCATGGGGCAACCCGACATCACACCCAACCATTGGGACACGGTATTCACATGAGCTGGATGAGGCCTCTGGGCAGTACTGGAATGAACGTCAGCGCGCTGGGGCTAGGTACAGTGAAGCTTGGTCGCGATCAGGGAACCAAATATCCCGAAGGGTTCACTATTCCCGATGACCGCAGTGCCACTGCCCTGCTAGCCCAGGCAAAGGCTCTGGGCATCAATATTCTGGACACTGCCCCGGCCTACGGTAAGAGCGAGGTGCGACTCGGAGCCTTGCTAAACGGGCAACGCAACGACTGGCTAATCTGTAGCAAGGTAGGTGAGGAATTCGATGCGGGCTCGTCTCATTTCGATTTCTCTCCCGAGCATACAATAACATCCATCGAGCGCAGCCTCCTTCGCCTGAAAACAGATACCATCGATATGGTATTAGTGCATTCCGATGGCAATGATCTACAAATAATCAATCAGCACGGCACCTTAGAGGCCCTGGAGCTGCTCAAAGACAGGGGGTTAATCCGGGCCTTTGGCATGTCGACAAAATCGGTGCCAGGAGGGCTTGCCGCAGCAGCTGCCAGCGACCTGGTAATGCTGACCTATAATCTGAAAGAGCAGGAGGACGCGGCAGTTCTGGATGAGTGCATCCGTCTGGGGAAAGGGGCCATGATTAAAAAGGTTTTTGCCAGCGGCCACCTGGCCCAAGACCATGCAGACCCGGTGCAAGCCAGCATGGACCTGGTTTTCAGTCACCCCGGTACCAGCACCGCCATAATTGGTACGATTCGTGCCTCCCACCTCAAGGCCAATGTACTTGCGGCGCGTCGTGCACTGGGTCTCGGCGAGTCCTAGTTAGTCAGTTTGTTGAATCTTGCTGACAATGGCTGTGGTGGATACATTATCCAGGTATCCCAACACTTCAACCTTGCCACCATAGGCCTCGACTATTTCCCAACCCACCACACCGGCTTTATCGTAATCTCCACCCTTGACGAGGATATCAGGCTCGATTGCCTCCAACAGAGGGTGTGGTGTATCACCGCTGAAGCATACGACCCAATCCACAGACTCCAAACCCGCTAGCACCGCCATGCGTCGACTCTCGGGATTAATGGGCCGACCCTTTCCCTTTAAACGGCGCACCGACTCATCGCTGTTAACAGCGACAATCAGTCGGTCACCCAATTGCCGCGCCTGTTCCAGATAACCTACATGGCCTGCATGAATAATGTCAAAACAGCCATTAGTAAACACGACTCGCTCCCCGTGGCTACGCGCATCTGCGACAGCGATTTTAAGTTGGTCCGGTGTCACAACGCCCCGTTCGGACCCCTGGTCAACCAACACTGCCCGCCGCAATTCCGGGGTACTGACAACCGCCGTGCCCAGTTTCGCTACAACAATTCCAGCGGCAATATTGGCCAGGGCCACTGCCTGTGGCAGATCCTCTCCCGCCG
>JABHWT010000290.1 GCA_018657645.1 Halieaceae bacterium
AAAGCGCCCGGAAGCAAAACCCACAACGCTGGTCTGGCAAGATAAGAAACTGGAATCCGGTGGAGGAAGTCTGGCTAAACCCACCCAAAGAGCATCAGGCGGAAAAAGAGCAGGAATCTAACGCCGCATGATCAATGGACGCGACATCTTTGTTGACAAACACCGGTTACTCAGTGCCCATTTGTGAAAATAGATGCTTGTCTCGGCAAAGACCTTCTCGTGTAATCCATCCTTCAATTTCAAAATGACAAACTTAGGAAACAGGGAATACACCACGAATAATTCATTGTTGAAGCAAAAGGGACACCAGTTCTTTTCCCTTTGTTTCAGTTCAATACCCAGTGTATTTACGCTGGCGACTTTGACGGTTTGTGCATCACTATTGAGTGTTCCATTCCACATTTCGGTTCCATCAGCATAATTAGACCATACGTGATAGGTGCCGTCACAAAGAATAATTCTGTGATCTTCCTGCCCCTCAACTAAAAACTTCCGTTTACCTACCATATGAAAATCGCGGTCTAGCTTGTGCAGATATGATTTCCTTTGTGCATAGCTGTCATTGCCGATAAGCCAATAATGGTCGTCATAGGGAATGACAGCCCCATTCAATGCATTGACATCGACATCTACTAATCGATCAATTGATACCCGATCTATCCTCATCAAGTTTCTTGAACCCGTCGCGTGATATCGAGCAATATATAGCCTCCTCGCCTTGATCGATACAAAAGCTTCAATGTAGCCCCATCCAGAACACTCGCCTGCACGATTGCAGTTTTTGACAATCAAGATACCAGTACAATGGCATATTGGAAAACGAGAAGCTTGAAACTTGTAATTCCGACATCACGTATTTTACATGTAAGGATGTCAACCGCGCTGGCAACTACGACATCGAAAATTCGTGTTTATATGAAGCAAGGGGGATAAACACCGCCTTTTCAATCAATCCAGTATACACCGCTACAACTCATTCAGAACCGGCATTTCCAGGCCAGCATCGACCACCAGACCGCCAGCCTGACGCTGTATCAACACGAGGCCTGTTTCTTCTGTGTGAAGGTGCGCCGGGCTATGAAGCGCCATGGCCTCACTATCGAGACTCGGGGTGTGAAGTGCAATGCCGTTGCTAATGGTTGTCTGCGGCCAGTTGTGTATACTGGATTGATTGAAAAGGCGGCGTTTGCCCGTCTTGTACTTTCCAAAGCCTGGTATTTTTGCAACGCTTCTATCTTCTTATAATTATATCGCAAACAAATACACGGTTCCTATTGAGATAAACACTAGGAGAACACGATGAAACACGCTCACTTCCCTGATGTCGATGGTATAGACGCACTGGCATTAGGCCTGCAGGGGGCTGAAAAAATGAAGGTAAAGCTGTTATCTGAAAATTCCGTGTGCCTTGAACTGGAACCTGGTGGGAGTAGTCCCGACCATAATCATGAAGACAAAGAGCGGCTCGTTGTGATGTCAGGTGCAGGAGAATTCAAAACACATGAGGGCAGAAGACCACTTCAGCCCTGTGACTTTATTGAGTTTGAGGCAGATGAGCAGCACCAGATTATTAATACCGGGGATGAGCCATTGGTGCTTATGTGTTTCCGGAATCAGCAATAAGGCTAATGACAATTTCTGTGGTCCACCTCTCCCGAACATTTCACAAAGGCGGTCCATAAAACGAAAAATATGGCAATTAAAAGATATTTCAACTGTCGCCTTGTTTGACGGGGCTCCGCAGCAAGTGGTCGTCTGCGGCAGTAGTGCGGAGCACACGAAGGCATGATTGTGCTGCTAGACGAAGTGGTAGACACCATGGTGGTTATGGGTAATCACGTAGAGGCACTCAGGAGTCAGGCCAATCCCGACTGACCTGCCAGGAACCAATCCGGGGCCTGCGGGTATCAGGCTTCTTTGCGCATACGACTATGACAGACTATACGCCAAGAAGCCGCCTTGGCGATTTTATCTTTATTTATCAGGGAGTTATTGGCGCGCCCATCAGGATTCGAACCTGAGACCTACGGCTTAGAAGGCCGTTGCTCTATCCAGCTGAGCTATGGGCGCGAAACAATCGTTGGCACTTTTGTTGGTACTGTTGGCAAACAACCCCAACGTGTCGGGCGGCAGTATACACATTGCAGATATCCGACACCACAAGCGTCCAAAATCCGTGCGCAAGTCCCGACAAACAGTAGGATAGCCGGCTCCAATATTCCGATGAACATGTACCCAAGCCATAGGCAAATGCCACAGGTGTAATAACATAGTGCGTAGTCTAGGACATTGGCAGTTGCCCGATCTAATTTGCTCCTGCCTTTGATGTCAGTGCAGAATCAAAGACCTTTTCTCCATCAATAAACGTCATTTTCACCCTGGTTGTATGGACTTGCTCGACGGGTACCTCGTAAGGATTCGTCTCTGTTACGATTATGTCGGCCCGCATACCCACTTCAATGGCGCCTACCTTGTCTCGATGCCCCATCAATCTAGCACCATTCTCTGTCATGATCTTGATTGCATCATCGAGGCTAACGCGCTCCTGTACTCCAACCGTGCTGGAACTCCCACCAGGTTTTTGCCTCGTCACCATGGTTTCTATCGCCAACCAGGGGTTCACCGATGGAACAACAGACCAGTCGGAGCCAACAGTGACCAGTGCGCCGGTATCAAGGGCCTCTTTTATGGGAGTAAAACGCTTCATACGCTCTTCACCGACAGCTCTACGAACGTCGTGATCTGTAATCGGAGTTGGGTACCATATATAAGGAGAGAACTCCCACGCCATTTGCAGTTCACCGACCCGGGGGATATCAGCCTGGCTCACAAAATTACTATGACCCACATGATGAACTGGTCCACCAAGGCCATTGGTTTTCCGTGCCACGCCAACTGCATTAATTGCCGACTGGACAGATGCATCACCTGCAACATGAAACTTTATATGCAAACCCTGACCATCAAACCGGGCCACTGCCGCATCGAGAACAGGCTGCGGGATGAACAGCAAACCCCGTTCAGGTCTTTCATCCTTGCCCATGGTTTGCGTGTCCGCATAGGGGGCTAGCATAGCCGCGGTGTGACTTTCCGTGGGCACTCCATCAAGAAATATTTTGATACAGTCCGTTGCAAAGCGGGGGCGCGCATAAAACTCTCGTGCGCGGATCAGAGCTTCGCTAATGCTGTTCAGATCGTCAGGCGCGTGTGACCAGACTAGGCAACCGCGCACCCTTTGCTTTATCAGACCCTCCTCGGAAAGAGCGGACAAAACACCCATATTAGTGTCCCGGACACTGGCCACCATAAATGATGTAATGCCATGGGATAACATGATATTTGTTGAAAGGATCAAGGCCTCCCTCTTTTCCTTTTCTGACGCGGGTGGCAAAATATTTGCAACAATACCCACGGCTCTTTCTCTTAGTAATCCATTGGGTTCACCCGCTGCGTTGCGCTCAATTATTCCGCCTTCAGGATCAGGTGTTGCAGACGTAATACCAGCACGCTCCAGGGCCATGGAATTGACCCACACACTATGATGGGCCTCATCGTTAAGAAGCACGGGATTATTTGGGACCACCTTATCCAGAAACTCTCTGGTCTGCTCACCCGGCTTGAAAACCGCTGCAACCCAGTTACCTCCCACTATCCACTCACCGGGCTTTTTGTCCGCCACGCAGGTCCTCAGCGCTTTCGCTATGCTCAGCGGGGAGGCTCCAGGTTCCAGCCCACATGAAGACTGCTCCATACCGGCAAAAAGTGGATGTACATGCATATCATGCATGCCCGGCAGTACGGTGCTGCCCTTAAGATCAATTACTTCACTTTCCCCTGAGACCATTGCGCTTACAGTGTGTGTATCACCAACAGACACGATCACACCATCGCTTATCGCAACAGCCTCCTGCCATCCGGACGGGGTTTTTATCTGACCATTGATCAATACCAAATCGGGTTCAAATATCTGAGTCTTGTCACCAACCTGTGCTGACCGAGCAAGGGCGCTTTTGCCTGTAATCATCAACAGAACAATGACGAACAAGCTAACACTCGCCTTAATGTGTACCCCTGGAAGTAGTATTTTTTTCACTATTTCCAGGGCTTTTTGATAAATGGCAGCACACCCGGAACACGGCGTTTGTAGTCCCGGTAGGTGTCGCCAAAGTGCGCTAGCAGATCCCGCTCCTCGAAATACAACCCTATTGCCATATACACCAGCATACCAGCACATAACACTGCGCGATCAGTGGTCATATCGGGTGTTGCAAGCATGCCAATTAATATGCCCGTCTGAATGGGGTGGCGAACCAGGCGATAAAAAGCCGGCGTTTTAAATTCCTTGGCACCGGCATCTGGGTCACCGGAGCGAAAGGACTGTTGAAGACCAAACAGGTGGAAGTGATTCAGCATAAAAGTGGCCAATACGGTTATCGTCCAGCCAGCAAAATACAGTACAGTGATCAGGGTACGCCATGTCGGGTCATCCAGCTGCCAAAAACTCCCTTGCATCGGTTGCCAATACCATACCAGCGCAATGGTAACGACACCGGTTGCAAGCACATAGGTGCTGCGCTCCCAGCTATCGGGCAGCACACTGGTAAGCATCGCCTTGAAGCCCGGTCTGGCCATCACACTGTGCTGGATGCCAAACAGGGCCAGTAATGCGATGTTAACCAACAGGGGTTGATCAGAGGGTGCGCCATTGACTGAATTGATGTTGAGCGAGGTCAGTTCAGTTACGCCCAGCAACCCCACGAAATTGTTGGCAAAAAGAATAAACAGGACCAGTGCCGCCATTGAAAATGAATAGCAGGCAAACCCGTATAACATGGTGAGTAATTTACTCATCTGATTACTTCTCCTTGGTATTTTTTTAATGATATGGAAAAGGCTGTGCGCAGATTGTAGCCCAATAGCAAACCACAAAGCGAGTGCGACTATTCCTCACAACTCAGGGTACTTCCTTATCCCAGTCAACATATTGACCGCTTTTCATGGGAAATACTCGCAATATGCAGACGAGACGTAAGCCAAGAGACAGACTTACGAACAGGTATTCGGCGATGTTATAGCAAGCTGCCTCGAGAGTGTGGTAAAAGGTATAAATGCTTATGTAACTTCCGGGGTAGTAATGAAAGAAGACAAAGTTGGATCACATCCATTATATTCAAGCAGTTAATGATCAAGTACGCACATAACAAAGCCCGACTCAGTCGCACAACGAGTTGCGCTGAACTCGCCACATCGCATTCTGGTCGCCCGTGTTGGCGGCGTCAACGACATGCATAATCTACGGGAAAAATACGGAGACAAAGCACTGATAACCGGGGCCTCATCTGGCATTGGTGAGCAGTTTGCCTGGCAACTGGCGGCATCAGGCTTTGACTTGTTGATTACTGCACGCCAAGAAGAGCAGCTACAACAACTGGCCGATGAATTAAAAGAAAAACACCATATAGACGTTGAAATTGTAGCTTGTGACTTATCGGATACGAAACAACTGGATGCCTTGATTGAAAAGGCCAAGGCTACGGATTTTGGACTGGTAGTCAGTAATGCGGGTTTTGGTGCCAAAGGCGACTTTCTTGAGCACGATTACGTACAAGTAGAAAACATGTACCAGACCAATAGCCTGGCACCAAGCAAACTGGCCTATCACCTCTTACCAAAAATGGTTGAGAATAAACGTGGCGGCTTTATTTTCACCGGTTCGGTAGAAGGAGAGGTGGCGTTTCCATATTCAGCACCTTATGCGGCCAGTAAAGCATTTGTTCACAGCCTGGTACGAAGCCTGTGGCTGGAAATGAAACAGCATGGCGTGGATGTACTGTTGCTGGCTCCGGGTTCTACCGATACCGCTGCACCGCTTAAGCAGGGTATGACCAAGGATCAGCTTATTGGTTTGCAATCACCTGCTTTTGTAGCGAAAAAAGCACTGGGTGCTTTGGGTAAAAAAATGGTAGTCACCCCAGGTTTTGTGAATTATGCGTTTATCTCGTTGTTCAAAATATTGCCACGTAGATGGTCAACCATCGCTGCCGGGCTGGGCATGAAAAAAGCGATTGCAGATGCAAAATCACAAAACCAGGCCAAGTGATAAATCCAGTTTCTGGTTATTCAAATGTCCATTCAAGATAATGGCAAATAAACAGGATTTCAGCCGATTTGAACCGCCCACCACTCAAACACCACACAAGACGGGTTTTGAGGATTAAATATTCAATTAATTCAATGGGTTATATGGGGTGGCCGACGGGTCTTGAACCCGCTACCTCCGGAGTCACAATCCGGTGCTCTACCTGGTGAGCTACGGCCACCACTGAAAAGTGCTGATACACAGTCTGGAGCCGCTATGACAACCTCACCGCGCTTCTGCGTGCTACGACAGGTACCCGCTGCTCAGACGCCGCGCATGGTATAGCCACCCTCTGATGGTGTCAATAGGCGGCCTCCCGTCCAAAACCGGCGGCTCATGCCAGGCCCGGTGAAACCTAATCATGCTCAAGCACGAGGCCGTCAATCCAGGACCGCAACGGCGCTGATTTCAACCAGCATACCGTCCATCGCCAGCGACTGAACACCGATCATCGAGGATGCATTGGGTGGAAAGGGTTGGCCGTCCAATACACTGCCCATGGCGCGAGTAAACTCCGCAACGGCTTGTTTATCCATATTCAC
>JABHWT010000305.1 GCA_018657645.1 Halieaceae bacterium
CTCGCTCGCTCGTGCTCAAACTTTTTTACAGGCGGCAGGTTTGCAAAGTCGCCCTCCCGCGGCATCGCGCTGTACTCGGTTTGGTGGTAGACAAGCTTGCGCGCGAATTCTCCCTGTACGCCACTGGTTTCCGTGTTGTCGTAACGGTCGTATTCCTTGTAGCCGGTACCCGGTCTGCCAACGTGGTTGTCGCTAGAGGCCATAAAGGCGAAGTTGAAGCGTTGCGGTTTATCCCCCTGGTCAAAGTTGGTGACTGAGAGAGCGTATTGGGCGCTGCCACCGGGGCGAAAGTTAAAGGCGGGTTGAAAGCAGTCGGTACATTGGCCAGCGTTCAACCAGTTCTCAATGGAGGTGCCGCCCACGACATTGGCACCCGCCTGGTGATAGTCGACATAGAGCTGTCGGGTTCTGGTCGCACGGTCTGCGCACTCGGTTACTGCTCCGCCATCGGATAGGCATCTCCCTTCAACAAGTTGTCCAGCCCGCCAACAGGAGGGGAGGTAGTTGTCGCTAGGAGCAGGACAACTTAGGTTACCCAAAGCGTCGATATTTGTCGCTCGCCAATTCCGGTACTCCTCAGAATTGCCGTGGCCGGAATAGAGTTCGATCATAAATTGGTAATCGCTGCGTTGATTCCCGTCTTTCAACTGCTTGTCCCAGGTCGTACCGGCTGCCGTGTAGATGCCCCAGCTATTGCCGTGGGGTATGACCATGGCCTCGCCCCCCCACTGGTCCAGTTTCTCGAACAGTTCCCGTGGCGTTTTTGTGCCCTCCCGGCAATCCACTGGAAGATCGCGTACATTCACCCCTTCGGGGCAATCGGGATAAGCGTAGACAGTATCTGTTAATTTGTTGAAGTCATAGACGCGTTGCTGATTACCGGGGTCGAGAAAAGGGAGGAACAGTCGCTCTGCCGCAGTCGCAGTCCGAATCACGGTACCAGCACCTTTGGCATGTATGGGCCGGACTGGAACACTGTCCTCTTCGGTATCTTTCAGTATAACGTTCTTGTGGCCAAAGTGATTGTCGGGCCGGGTGCCTGCATGGGTCCATTCCCAGCCCAGGAACGCCACCATATCCGGGTTGGTCGGGTCTCCGGCGGTGGCATTGCACTGGCGGATACTCTCCTTGGTTTCCATCCAGTGATCCGGTGTGACGTGCTCGGCATGATCGTTGATGGACCAGAAGTCCAGGGCAGAGCAATAGCGTGCGAAATCGCAGGCATCTGCGGGTGGGTGAGCACCCTCACCACCCATGAGGCCAAGACTGTATTGAAAGGCATCGATGGAGTAGGTGGTGTGGGCGTGGAGGTCCCCGAATAAAATCTGGTTGTCATCGACAGCAAGGGCCATCGCTGCTACTTTTTGGTGACTGCGAGCCTGTTTGAACTGGGCAGCCGGACGCGGTATGTCGTTGACTATGCCCGCATGCTCCAGGCGTCCGAAAGCGCCAAGGTAGGCCAGGGTCAAATAGCTTATTACCCACAGCGTCAACAGGGACGCAGCAATTTTTACCCAGTTTGTCGATTTCAGGTTGAAGCCACCGATCATAAGACCCTCCAGTGTAGCTGCAATATACTCCCGACTTGGCGACAATGTGTCCGAGCCGATTTAGGCGGATAAAAATCTCGCTCCAGGGGTACGAGCAATTTGGTGCGGACGCATAGCTGAAGCATATAGGATATTGTGGCTTAATACTGTCTTATCTGTCCGTATGAAAAGAAAGAACATGAATCTGAGATTGGAGGTGTGCTGTGTTTAACCTAGAAACCGCAGTTGGATGGGGCGGCCTTCCGTCACGAAAGTCTGCACAAGCTATTAATGCACCTAGAAAATGTGAAAAAGCTCTCATCACCAACAAGGTGACCACGACTTTTTCAAATTTCCTATGCACACCAATATCTTACACATCTTTTTCGCGCCCAACTGCGGTTTCTAGGTTTAACTCTGTGAATGGACTTCGTTCGCTATTGGTTTGCTTGCTGTTTATGCCGGGCTTCTCGATGGCTGCCGATCGACCCAATATTGTGCTTATGCTTAGTGATAACCTGGGCTATGGTGACCTCGGAGCCTATGGGGGCGGTATCATTCGCGGTGCCCCGACCCCCCGTATTGATCAACTGGCCGGGGAGGGGATGCGCTTTACAAATTTCAATGTGGAGGCTGAGTGTACGCCGTCGCGCTCGGCATTGATGACGGGGCGTATGCCAATACGTTCGGGTACGACCCGCGCGATTCCGGTTCCCGGTTTACCCATCGGCCTGTCACCCTGGGAATATACCATTGCGGAAATGCTGTCTGACAAAGGATACGACACGGCCATCTATGGCAAATGGCATCTGGGTTATGTTGACGAGCGGCTACCCATTAACCAGGGATTTGATGAATGGTGGGGTTTTCCCTTCAGTACCGACATGGCCTGGTTTCCCGATGCAGTAGGATTTGACCCAACGTTGTTTGATGTGCCGCGGCTCTACGAGGGTCGCAAGGGGGAAGGTGTAAAACCCCTCCAACCTTATGATAAAAGCGTACGGCCCCTGGTGGACTCTATCATTGCCGAGAAGTCAGTTGCCTATATCGAACAACACGCGAACACCGAGGCCCCCTTTTTCCTCTATATTCCCTGGTCTCTGGTTCATCACCCATCGATTGCCCATCCTGATTTTCAGGGGAAGTCTGGTGCTGGCAAGTTTGGGGATGCCATGATGGAGCACGATTATCGAGTCGGCCAGGTGCTCGACGCGATTAAAAAAGCGGGTATCGAGGACGATACCCTGGTCATCTATGCCAGTGACAATGGTCCGGATCGTGCCGAATATCCTTATGTCGGTGACACCGGGCCCTTTCGCGGCTATCTCGGAACCGTCCATGAGGGCTCGATTCGCACGCCTATGATGATGCGTTGGCCGGGGAAAGTACCCGCGTCCAGAGTCAGTAATGAGATCGTGTCGATCAACGATATTTTTCCCACCCTGGCAGCCATTGTCGATGGAGAGGTGCCCGATGATCGTGCCATAGACGGTGTTGATCAAAGCCCATTTTTTCTGGGCGAGCAGGAACAATCGAACCGCGATACGGTGGTGCTCTTTGCCGGTGACCAGTTTATGGCTGTAAAGTGGCGACAGTTCAAGATATACATGCACGGTGAAAGCGCCGACATAAACCGACGCGGATACCATAAATTGTGGGCACCGGCGGCCTATAATCTGGAGCTTGATCCCAAGGAGCAGCATGATCTGGCTATGCAGAATTTGTGGTTGTTGGCATCGGTTTTGAAGCCATCATTTGAATATGTTCACAGCGTACAAAAATACGGCCTCATTTTACCTGGCGGTGAAAAGCCCGAGATTTTTGAGGCTGAGCTGCCACTGTATTCGCAGGAGGCACTTGAACTGGCGATGTCGGCAATTAAGAAAGAAGCGATTAAAAAAATGGTGAAAGAGAAATTGGTAGAGATCAAGGAAGCTGTTATTGGTACGCAGTAGGGGGGCAAGGCCGCTGAACGGTTAAGCCCGACAAACTCCTAGAAGCTTCTACCGGGCGTTGGAGCCCCGCTGTGTTGCTCACGCTTTTGAATAAGCGCCTCCAACTCACCGTAGGATTGCTCTATCGATTTACCCGATGTGTCGAGAGTGGCATGCGCTTTTTCGTAGTAGGGTTTGCGCTCCTCCAGAATTCGGTGTAAGTCTTTCATCGCATCGCGATTGTCAGCCATTGGGCGTAGGTCTCCCTGAGCTATAACTCGGCTCATATGCTCTTCCGGTGTGGCGCGGATCCAGATGACCAGACAAGTGGTCAGTAGAAGGTTTAGGGCTTTGGGTTCAGACACAATACCACCACCTGCCTCGATACAGCATGACTGGTAAGTGTCGAGTGTCTGGATTAGTGCTTTTTCCTCCAGGCGCCGGTAGCCACGTTGGCCAGATAGCGACAAAACCTCCGAAATAGCCATGCCTGCTATGGATTCAATTTCATCAACCAAACGGACAAAGGGCAGCTGTTGTCGTCTATGCAGCAGTTGACCCAATGTCGTCTTGCCCGCACCGCGCAGACCGATCAATGCAACGCGGGTAGGGGCGTTGCTTGTAGATGCGTAGTTTTGATAAAGCGTTTGCAGGGCAGTTTTCTGGTCCTCGGTCGATAATCGGCCAACGAGTTCATTGATCAGTGACTGCTCCGGCGTCTGCTGGCGGTCGGAAGGGAGTAAATCTGCCAGTCCTGTGCGAAGCGCCTCTGCAACCTGACGCAATAAATTAATGGAGATATTGCCTTTGCCCTGCTCCAGATTGGCCAGATAGCGCTCTGATACAGTGGAATCGTGAGCGAGCATTTTACGCGTCATACCAAGACTTGCGCGCCTGCCACGGACACGGCTACCTACCTGTTGCAGGAATTCATGACCGGACTCGGTAATATCTTCAGCGCTGCTCACAGCATCTTCTCAGTTAGTTTGTGATAGACGGCGCATAGGCAGTCGATTTGTTTTATCTAAAGCAGGCAATATAGTGCATACAGCGTTTGACTTCAATAACTTTGCGCCGTACACTTGAACTATTGCTTAGTTTAAAGATGCACAATAGTGCATTATGGTGTTTATAAGAGGTATGACAAAAGCCTCAATAAGGTGACTCCGATCATGATTGAATTTCAGACTACTCCCGGTAGCTACAGGCACTGGCGCTTGTCTTTTGAGGATTCTGTGGCCACATTGAGCATGGATGTGGATCCGGACTCAACATTGTTTGAGGGGTATCAATTAAAGCTCAACTCCTATGACCTTGGGGTCGATATTGAGCTCTACGATGCGGTTCAACGTCTCCGGTTCGAACATCCCGAAATTAAAACCGTGATATTGGATTCGGCCCTGGAGAAAGTGTTCTGTGCCGGGGCTAATATTCGTATGCTGGGTGGGGCGGCCCATGCGCACAAGGTGAATTTCTGCAAGTTCACCAACGAAACCCGCAATGCTATCGAAGATGCCAGTGAGAATTCAAAGCAGCGTTATATGTGTGCGATTCGCGGCACTGCGGCTGGTGGAGGCTACGAATTGGCCCTGGCTACGGATTACATTTTAATGGCTGATGACGGAAATTCTGCAGTGTCTCTGCCCGAGGTCCCACTTCTGGCTGTATTGCCTGGTACGGGTGGCCTTACCCGGGTTGTAGACAAACGCAAAGTTCGTCGAGATCGCGCAGATGTGTTCTGTACTATCGAAGAGGGCGTGAGGGGGCCGCGCGCGGTCGACTGGCGTCTTGTAGATGAAGTGGTCCGCGGCTCCAAATTTGACGCGGCAGTTCAAGAACGAGCCCTCGAAATGGCCGCTTCCTCCGACCGACCGGCGCAGGCAGGGGGTGTAGAGCTTACACAGCTGGTGAAGGAGGTTCGGGAAAACAGCCTACATTATGAGTATGTCGAGGTTAGCATCGATCGCGGCAGTCGCGTTGCCACTGTCATAGTACGAGCGCCCGACAGTGCCGTTCCCGCAGACAGCGGGGTCGAGGAAGCAGTTGGCCAGGGCGCGGGATTCTGGCCGCTGGCAGCATGTCGCCAATTGGATGATGCCATATTGCACCTGCGTTTCAACGAACTGGAAGCTGGCACCCTGATTTTTAAAACCGAGGGCAATGCCGATATTGTCCAGGCCTACGACGACATTATCAGCAATAACCAGGGCCATTGGCTAATGCGGGAGATAGCGCTTTACTGGCGGCGCACCTTGAAGCGTGTCGACCTGACATCGCGCAGTACCCTTGCCTATGTCGAACCGGGTAGTTGTTTCACTGGCATGTTGGCAGAATTGCTGTTTTCAGTTGACCGAAGTTATATGCTGGATGGCCAGTTTGAAGATGAAGCGCTTCCCGCTGCGACGATTCGGCTGACAGAGTCAAATTTCGGTTCCTACCCTATGTCTAACGGCATTACGCGCCTGCAAACCCGATTTCTCGGTGAGCCCGAAACCGAAGATCTCTGTAGGGCTACCATTGGAAAACCTCTCGATGCAATGGCCTGCGATGAATTGGGCCTGGTCACTTACATTCCAGATTTTATCGACTGGGACGATGAAACACGCCTTTTGATAGAGGAGCGCGCAAGCTTCTCAGCGGATTGCCTGACTGGCATGGAGGCAAATTTGCGTTTTGCGGGCCCCGAAACGATGGAGACCAAGATATTTGGTCGTCTGACTGCCTGGCAGAACTGGATTTTTCAGCGCCCCAATGCCGTGGGAGCAGAGGGAGCATTACAGCTGTATGGCAGTGGAGCGCGTCCCAATTATGACTTGAAGCGCGTGTAGGACCACCTGGCAGGCTAGCACCCGGCTAAAAGCACTTGTTGAACAAAATAGAGGAACAAAGAATGAGCGAAGCAGATACCGGCGAAGCTATCGTAGAGGTGAACTACGATGAGTTGATTCCCAACAATGTTGATCTTGCCAGCGATACCAAACTGCAAAGGGCGCTTGAGAATTGGCTGCCCAAGTATGTCGAGTGGTGGAACGAGGCAGGCCCGGAGGACACCGGTGATATGGAGGTTTACCTTCGTACCGCTGTGGGGGTCGACCCCAAGGGTTGGGCCAAGTTTGGGCATGTCAGAATGCCAGAGTATCGCTGGGGTATTCTACTGGCTCCGAAAGAAGAGGGGCGCGTCATCCCATTTGGCAAACACAAAGGGGAGCCTGCGTGGCAAGAAGTGCCGGGTGAATACCGAGCATTGCTGCGGCGTCTGATTGTAGTGCAGGGAGACACCGAACCCGCATCGGTCGAACAACAGCGGTATCTGAGCAAGACCGCCCCTTCACTGTACGATATGCGCAACCTGTTTCAGGTCAATGTGGAGGAGGGGCGCCATCTTTGGGCCATGGTTTATCTGCTGGTAAAGTACTTCGGTCGCGATGGGCGTGAGGAGGCACAGGGGTTACTGGAACGTCGCTCCGCCGATGTAGACAAGCCACGCATTTTAGGCGCATTTAACGAACAAACGCCGGACTGGCTGACTTTCTTCATGTTTACCTATTTCACTGATAGAGACGGGAAAATGCAATTGGAGTCACTGGCGCAGTCTGGTTTCGACCCACTGTCGCGCAGCTGCCGTTTTATGTTAACCGAGGAAGCTCATCATATGTTTGTGGGCGAAACGGGTGTGGGTCGGGTGATTCAACGAACCTGTGAGGCAATGCATGAGGCAGGCATAAGCGATGTCACGGACATAGAAGCCGTACGGAAACTTGGGGTGATTGACCTGCCTACGCTGCAGAAAAAAGTGAACTTCCATGTCTCGGTAACCTCGGACCTGTTCGGTGCCGAGTTATCCACTAATGCAGCGAATTCGTTCTCAGCTGGCATCAAGGGACGATTTGCTGAGACCCGAATTGATGATGATCATGTGCTGAATAATGATACCTACAAGGTAGCGCGTGTAGTGGATGGCAAGGTTGTCGACATGGAAGAGCCCGCGCTCAATGCGATTAATGCACGTCTTCTTGACGACTACCACAAGGATGCTGCGGGTGGCCTTGGTCGGTGGAATAAAATTATAAGTAAGGCCGGTTTTGAATTTGAGCTGACTCTGCCCTACAAGGGATTTCATCGCAAAATTGGAGAATTTTCGGGGCACTTTATAACCCCCGACGGCGAGGTCGTCAGCGAGCAGCAGTGGCAGGACCAAAAGGATGAGTGGTTGATCTCCGATGCCGATGGAGAGTACATCGGATCGCTGATGAAACCCTGCCTTGAAAAAGGCCAATATGCCAACTGGATTGCCGCGCCACGGGTTGGAATTAATAAGCAACCTGATGATTACGAGTACGTCAAAATCAACTGAGCGAATGACCGGGGCCTCGCCCCGAATGGTTACAGCTATGAACCTCTTACGCCAACACCTAATTGACCCGGAAATATGTATCCGCTGTGGCACCTGTGAGGAAACCTGTCCGGTAGAGGCCATTAGCCACGATGATAATAATTACGTTGTAAATGCAGAAAAATGTGATGACTGTCTCGATTGCATCTCCCCCTGTCCGACCGGTTCTATCGACAGTTGGCGCATGGTGATAACACCCTATAGTGAGGAGGACCAATTTTTCTGGGAAGAGCTGCCCGAGGAGTGTGACCGAAATGACGTTGCGCCCGCCGACCTGGTACAGAGCGAGGCCAGTGAGCAGGATGTGAGTGCAATATTAAGCGTCGCCCATGCTGGAGAAAAGGGTAAAGTGCTGCCGCCCGAATCAGCCGCACACCCTTACATCAACCTTTACAGTCGTGACAAGCCTGCAGTGGCCCGAGTCGCGGGCAACTTCCGCATTACTGATAAAGAAGTTGAATCCGATATTCACCACATCGTTCTGGATTTTGGTACCAGCACATTTCCAGTTTTGGAGGGGCAGAGTATTGGTATTCTACCTCCTGGCAACGATGAACAAGGCCGGCCACACCTGGTCCGACTTTACTCAGTTGCAAGTCCGCGCGACGGTGAGCGACCGGGCTCTAACAATTTGTCACTGACGGTTAAGCGTGTCGTGTACGAGGAGGGCGGTGAAACCATTCGAGGCGTTGGGTCTAATTTTGTGTGCGACTTGCAGAAGGACGACGAGGTACTGGTTACGGGGCCGTTCGGGTCGACGTTTCTTATGCCCAACCACGCGGCCGCCAATA
>JABHWT010000004.1 GCA_018657645.1 Halieaceae bacterium
AATCTGGATTCGTGTTTTCCCCGACAAGCCAATCACTGGAAAACCACTGGAAGTGCGTCAGGGCAAGGGTAAGGGTAACGTTGAATATTGGGTAGCTCAGATTCAGCCCGGCAAAGTGCTTTACGAAGTACAGGGCGTCTCCGAGGAGCTGGCGCGGGAGGCTTTTGCGCTGGCCGCAGCTAAAATTCCCGTTGCTACAACATTTGTTAAACGGTCGGTGATGTGATGAAAGCAAGCGAATTGCGGGAGAAGTCCCCAGAGGACCTCAACAAGCAGCTGCTCACTTTACGTGAGGAGCAGTTTAAGTTGCGCATGCAAAAATCTACTGGTCAACTTGGGCAGACACACATGCTCAAGCTTAACCAGCGGGATATCGCACGCGTTAAGACTGTACTGAATGAAAAGGCAGGTAAATAGGCATGTCAGGTGCGGAAAAGCGTACACGTACTGTAACCGGTAAGGTTGTCAGCAATAAAATGGACAAAACAATTACTGTGCTGATCGAGCGCCGGGAGAAGCACCCGGTGTACGGTAAGTACATTACGCGTTCATCCAAGATTCATGCGCATGATGAAAACAATGAGTGCAGCATAGGCGATACAGTAACCGTCGCAGAGTCGCGTCCTATTTCCAAGAGCAAAACATGGAAATTATTGGAAGTTGTTGAAAGCGTCGTCCAGGTATAAGCGCAGCAATCGCGGTCACGGCCGCAGTGTGGAGTAGGAAATGATTCAGACACAGTCGTATTTGGAAGTCGCCGACAACAGTGGTGCGCGCCGGGTAATGTGCATCAAAGTGTTGGGTGGGTCCAAGCGTCGCTATGCAAGAGTAGGCGACCTGATCAAGGTGACTATTAAGGAAGCAATACCGCGGGGCAAGGTCAAAAAAGGCCAGGTTATGACCGCAGTGGTTGTTCGTACAAGGAAGGGCATCCGTCGTCAGGATGGGTCTTCGATTAAGTTCGATGACAATGCTGCGGTTCTACTGAATGCACAGGATGCCCCAATTGGAACTCGAATTTTTGGCCCGGTTACTCGCGAACTGCGTGGCGAGAAGTTCATGAAGATTATTTCTCTGGCACCTGAAGTTATATAAGACTGCCTGCAGGGAGAGGATAGGAAATGTTGAAGATCAAGCGCGACGACGAAGTGGTTATCCTGGCCGGTAAGGACAAGGGTAAGCGCGGTAAGGTTCGCAGAGTGCTGGATGACAATCGATTGCTTGTCGCCGGCATTAATATGACAAAGAAGCACACAAAACCCAACCCTCAACAGGGTGTGGCTGGTGGTATTGTCGAGCAGGAAGCGCCTATTCAGGTTTCGAACGTGGCGATATTTAACCCCCAGACAAGCAAGGCTGATCGCGTGGGTTTTAAGGTGGATGGAGATAGCAAAGTACGAGTCTTTAAATCCAATGGGGAGACGATCGACTCATAAGCCTGTTGGCTGATTGAGTTTATAGGTGCAAAACATGGTAACACTGAAGGAAAAATACAGGAGCGAGCTTGCTCCCCAGATGCAAGAAGCGCTGGGTCTGGCTAATGTGATGGAAGTTCCGCGAATCACCAAGATCACCTTGAATATGGGTGTCGGCGAAGCACTTGGCGATAAGAAAGTTCTGGAAAACGCGATGTCTGATATGGCCAAAATTGCAGGCCAGAAGCCGGTGGTGACCAAGGCTCGCAGGTCCATTGCTGGTTTTAAGGTTCGTGAGGGCTGGCCCATTGGTTGCAAAGTGACGCTGCGCTCCGATCGCATGTACGAATTTCTGGAGCGCTTGATAAGCATTGCTATTCCTCGTGTACGAGATTTCCGCGGCATTAGTCCCAAGTCGTTCGATGGAAGAGGAAATTTTGCGATGGGCATTTCCGAGCAAATCATTTTCCCGGAAATTGACTACGACCAGGTCGACGCATTGCGCGGCATGGACATTACAATTACTACAACTGCACGTACGGACGACGAAGGTCGCGCACTTATTCGCGCTTTCAACTTCCCTCTGAAGGCTTAAGAGGCTTTATACATGGCTAAAAAATCTATGATTGCCCGTGAGCACAAGCGATCGCGAACTGTCGCCAGGTATGCCCAGAAGCGGGCAGACATCAAGGCGGTCCTGACCGACGTCAAGGCGTCCGATGAAGAAAAGGGGGACGCGCAAATCGCATTGCAAAAACTGCCTCGCGATGCCAGTCCTGTTCGTCAACGACGCCGCTGTCAAATTACGGGTCGTCCACACGGTGTGTATCGTAAATTTGGCCTGTGCCGCAACAAGCTGCGAGAGGCAGCAATGCGCGGTGATGTGCCTGGTCTGGTTAAGGCCAGCTGGTAACGGAGAGATATAGACTATGAGTATGCAAGATCCTCTGGCAGATATGCTGACACGCGTTCGCAACGCACAGATGGCTGGCAAAACAGATGTTGAAATGCCAGGTTCCAAGCTTAAGGCAGCAGTCGCGAACGTGCTGATGCAGGAAGGTTATATAGCAGATTATGCATCTGCCCAGATAGACGGTAAACCTCGATTGTCCATTGAGCTCAAGTACTATCAGGGAAAACCTGTAATCGCTGAAATAGACCGGGTAAGCCGCCCCGGGCTTCGCAGTTACGCGGGTAGGGATGAATTTCCCTCGGTGCGCAATGGCCTGGGTATCGCGATCGTGTCTACCTCCAAAGGGGTGATGACAGGGCGCGCGGCTACGGCTGCTGGTGTAGGCGGCGAAGTGCTTTGCACTGTTTTCTAACTAAATTGATTTAAAGAGCATTCGAAATGTCTAGAATCGCAAATAGCCCGGTACAACTACCCGCGGGTGTAGAGGTTAAGCTGAATGGCCGAGACGTCAGCGTAAAGGGTGGCAAAGGCACACTGGAGCTCGCTTTGGTCGACGGTGTTCAGGTGAGTCAGGATGAAAATATTCTGACATTTGATTACGACAGCGAGAAATCCAGAGTCATGGCCGGAACAACAAGGGCATTGGTGAACAACATGGTCATTGGTGTCAGTGAAGGATGGGAAAAGAAACTTGTTTTGAACGGTGTCGGATACCGAGCCAAGGCAACCGGAAACGTTGTTAACCTTACTGTAGGTTTTTCCCACCCAGTGAACTACGAGTTACCCAAAGGTGTCTCTGTAGAAACGCCCTCGCAAACCGAAGTTGTAGTGAAGGGTATTGACAAGCAAGCCGTTGGCCAGGCCGCCGCAGAAATCCGTGGATTCCGCCCCCCTGAGCCGTACAAGGGCAAGGGCATTCGCTATCAAGACGAATACGTTCGCCGCAAAGATGCCAAGAAGAAATAGGTAACTAGATATGAGTGCAAAGAATGATTCACGATTGCGTCGCGCGAGGCGTGCGAGAGCCAAATTGGCTGGACTGGGGGCAAACCGTCTCAGTGTGCACCGTACTCCGCGGCATATATATGCCCAGATTATTGCACCTTCTGGCGATCAGGTTTTAGCTTGCGCTTCCACCTTGGATAGTAGTTTGCGAGATGGCAAGACCGGTAATGCGGAAGCTGCTGCTGCAGTTGGCAAACTGGTAGCGGTGCGGGCCAAAGAAGCGGGAATTGAAAAGGTAGCTTTCGATCGAGGCGGCTACAAGTACCACGGGCGTGTTAAGGCTCTGGCCGACGCTGCCCGTGAAAGTGGATTGGAATTCTAGGATATAGATATGGCGTTTAACGATCAGAAAAAGCAGCAGCAGGAAGGTGACCTCCAGGAAAAGCTGGTGCAGGTCAACCGCGTTGCCAAAGTGGTCAAGGGCGGCCGGATATTCGGTTTCACGGCTCTCGCCGTGGTCGGCGATGGTAAGGGTAAAGTTGGTTTTGGGCGTGGGAAAGCCCGAGAAGTGCCTGTGGCCATTCAAAAAGCCATGGAGTCTGCGCGTCGCAACATGATCCAGGTAGATCTGGCGGGCGGCACCATTCAGTATCCGATCAAGGCCAATCATGGCGCCTCTAAGGTGTACATGCAGCCCGCATCCGAAGGTACCGGGGTAATCGCCGGTGGTGCAATGCGCGCAGTATTGGAAATTGCCGGGGTCCACAATGTACTGGCCAAGTGTTACGGGTCGACCAATCCGGTTAACGTGGTTCGCGCAACATTTAAGGGTTTGCAGAATATGGTTTCACCGGAAGACGTTGCCGCAAAGCGCGGTAAGGCTGTCGAAGAGATTTTGAACTAGTTATTGGATTAGGTAGTCATGGCTAAAGCAACAATCAAAGTTACGCAAGTAAAGAGCAGCAATGGTCGGTTGAGAAACCACCGAGCCTGTGTCGCCGGTTTGGGTTTGCGTCGTATTGGTCACACGGTAGAGGTGGAGGACACGGCCTCTGTTCGTGGCATGATCAACAAAGTGAACTACTTAGTACGGGTTGAGGAATAATATCATGTCTGAAGTAATGCGACTGAATACCCTGAGCCCCGCGCCGGGATCCAAGAAGGCAGCAAAGCGGGTCGGTCGTGGCATAGGTAGTGGCCACGGTAAGACTGCGGGTCGGGGTCATAAGGGTCAGAAAGCTCGCTCTGGAGGCTCTGTCAGGCCGGGCTTTGAAGGTGGGCAAATGCCCTTGCAGAAGCGCTTGCCCAAGTATGGTTTTAGCTCACGCATCGCGCGTACCACAGCGCAGGTTCGTCTGGCTGAACTCAATACAGTCACATCAGATGTAATTGATATCGAAGCTCTTAAATCTGCAGATCTGATTAAACAAAATATAACGCGAGCCCGCGTATTTTTGTCAGGCGAACTGAATAAAGCCGTTACCGTAAAAGGCCTTGCCGTTACCAAGGGCGCTCGCGAAGCCATTGAACAGGCTGGTGGGAAAATAGAGAGCTAAATGTCCACAGGTCAATTGCCCACCGCTAACAAGGCTGGATTAGGCGAGCTATTTGCTCGCCTTCGTTTCGTCATGATTGCCATTATTGTTTATCGCATTGGAACGCATATTCCGGTGCCGGGAATTGATCCCAAGCAATTAGCGGCAATGTTTAACCAGAATCAGGGCACCATTTTGGGACTGGCTAACATGTTTTCCGGTGGCGCGCTGGAGAGAATGAGTATCCTGGCTCTCGGTATCATGCCCTATATATCTGCATCAATCATCATGCAGCTCATGTCGGCGGTAACACCGCAGTTGGAGCAGCTAAAGAAAGAAGGTGAATCTGGGCGCCGCAAGATAAGCCAGTACACCCGGTACCTGACGGTCGTACTGGCCGTTATGCAGGCCAGTGGAATGACTGTTGGTCTGGCCAATCAAGGCATGTCGTACGATACCTCGATAGTATTTTACGTGATTGCCGTGACATCCCTGGTAACAGGGGCTGTGTTTATGATGTGGCTCGGTGAACAGATCACGGAAAAAGGCGTGGGTAATGGCATTTCACTGCTTATTTTCGCCGGTATTGTAGCGGGATTGCCCGCTGCTATAGGTCAGTCTCTGGAGCAGGCGCGCCAGGGTGAGCTCAATATTCTGGTATTGTTGTTTGTTCTGGTATTGGCGATAGCCGTGATCTACATGATCGTGTTCATAGAGCGTGGTCAGCGGCGGATCACGGTTAATTATGCCAAGCGGCAGCAGGGCCGAAAAATGTATCAGGCTCAGAGCTCCCATTTGCCTCTGAAGGTCAATATGGCAGGTGTGATCCCAGCTATTTTTGCCAGTAGTATTCTGTTGTTCCCTGCCTCTCTGGCCCAGTGGTTTGGCTCCGCCGGTTCGGCAGACTGGCTGCAGGATCTGGCGGTGGCAATAGGTCCTGGCCAGCCCTTGAACATTCTATTGTTTACGGTGTTCATTGTGTTTTTCTGCTTCTTTTATACCGCGTTGATGTTTAATCCGGTGGAAGTGGCCGACAACCTGAAGCGCTCGGGGGCATTTGTCCCCGGTATTCGCCCCGGGCAACAAACCGCGAATTATATTGATGGGGTGCTGACCCGGCTGACTGTATTTGGCGCGGCCTATATAGCGCTGGTGTGTTTGATGCCTCAGTTTCTTGTGGTGATGTGGAACGTACCCTTTTATCTGGGTGGAACGTCACTCCTGATTGTTGTGGTTGTGGTAATGGATTTTATGGCTCAGGTGCAGAGTCACCTGATGTCTCACCAGTACGATTCGGTGATGAAAAAGGCCAATTTGAAGAATTATGGTGGTTCTGGCCGCAGTGGTTGATAGCGGCAACAATGTCGCACCAGACCTTTCAATATCAGGTCACTGAGACATTGGACCCGATTAACGGAGAGAGACATGAAAGTACGTGCATCGGTAAAAAAGATTTGCAGAAATTGCAAGATCGTCCGTCGCAATGGAGTGGTTCGAGTGATTTGTAAATCAGATCCTCGCCACAAACAGCGGCAGGGCTAAGGGCAGTTCGGCTTGTGCCGTATTGCAGTTGATTTTTAGTAACGATATCGCTAGAATGCTGCGCCTTTCGCGCCGACCTGAGAAAACGTGAGTTGAATCAGGATCGTGGTTGGAGCAAAACGCATCGCGATTAATGAGTAAGTGGAGAAAGATGGATGGCTCGTATTGCCGGCGTCAACATACCCGATAACAAGCATGCTGTTATCTCGCTGACCTACATTTATGGTGTAGGCAGGACCCAGGCCAGAAGGCTTTGCGCCTCAACTGGCGTCGCGGAAGATGCCAGGATCGGTGACCTGTCATCGGAGGAATTAGATGCACTGCGCGCGAAAATCAGTGAACTGAACGTCGAGGGTGACCTGCGACGCGAGGTTTCCATGAACATCAAGCGTTTAATGGATCTGGGTTGTAATCGAGGTATTCGCCATCGCAGAAGCTTGCCCCTACGTGGCCAGCGCACCAAAACCAATGCACGTACCCGCAAGGGGCCGCGTAAACCGATTCGCAAGTAACGTAGACACTCCGTACAGGAGTCCAGCGAATCCATTTTAGTGTAGCTGCACCAATGTGCAGTGTTGATATTAAATCAGGAACGAAATATGGCTAAGCCAGGAGCCAAAAGCTCTCGTAAAAAGATTACCAAGACTGTGGTCGATGGGATCGCGCATATCCATGCGTCTTTCAACAATACCATTATTACAATTACAGACCGCCAGGGTAATACCTTGAGCTGGGCGACCGCTGGTGGGTCCGGTTTTCGAGGATCGCGGAAGAGCACGCCGTTTGCAGCCCAGGTTGCAGCTGAGCGCGCAGGTGAGGCCGCCAAGGAATACGGTTTGAAAAATCTCGATGTCCAGGTAAAGGGCCCGGGACCCGGTCGGGAGTCGGCCGTTCGCGCGCTTAATTCTTGTGGCTACAAGATAAGCAATATTACAGACGTCACACCGATTCCGCATAACGGTTGTCGTCCCCCCAAGAAACGTCGCGTATAACGCCCACAGGAAGAACTGACATGGCTCGATATATTGGACCCAAGTGCAAGCTCTCCCGTCGCGAGGGAACAGATCTGTTCCTGAAGAGCGGCGTGCGTGCGCTGGAAAGTAAGTGTAAAGCAGAAGCAATACCTGGGCAGCATGGTGCTCGTCGCAGCAGGTTGTCCGACTACGGTATACAGCTTCGCGAGAAGCAGAAGGTTCGCCGCATATACGGTGTTTTAGAAAAGCAGTTTCGCAATTACTACAAGGAAGCCGCCCGACTCAAGGGTGCTACCGGAGAGAATTTGCTGCAACTATTGGAAAGTCGCTTGGATAATGTGGTTTATCGGATGGGCTTCGGATCGACCCGTGCCGAGTCACGGCAGTTGGTCTCGCACAAATCGATACTGGTTAATGGCTCTGCCGTAACCATTCCCTCATATCAGGTTAAGGCAGGCGATACTGTTTCTCTTCGAGAGAAGGCAAAAAAACAGCTCCGGGTCCAGTCTGCCCTGGCTTTGGCTGCCCAACGAGGCGAGCCCGAGTGGATAGACGTTAATAACGAGAAACTGGAAGGGGTATTCAAGTCGGTGCCAGATCGGCAGGACTTGTCTTCCGAGATCAATGAAAATCTGATTGTCGAGCTTTACTCCAAGTAATCCTCCTCAGGACTAACCTACATATACAGGTGCCCAAATGCAGAGTGCAGTTAACGAATTTTTGACCCCGCGCGTGATTAGTGTTGAGGATAAGCACAGCACCCGCGCCCAGGTAACCCTGGAGCCGCTAGAGCGAGGTTTTGGCCACACACTGGGCAATGCCTTGCGTCGTATTTTACTGTCTTCAATGCCCGGCTGTGCCATTACCGAGGTTGAGATCGATGGCGTGTTGCATGAGTACAGCGCAATCGAAGGCGTACAGGAAGATGTTATCGAGATTCTGTTGAATCTGAAGGGTATTGCCCTGGTAATGAGCAGCAAGGACGATGCCGAGATTACCCTGATCAAACAGGGCCCTGGCGTGGTAACTGCCGCCGATATTCAGGTTGATCACGATATTGAAATTATTAACCCGGATCACGTTATCTGTCATTTGAACGAGAATGCGGAAATCGGCATGCGCTTGTCTGTCGCACGTGGCCGAGGTTATTCGCCTGCCGATTCAAGGGAGAATTCGGAAGAGGAAACGCGCTCTATAGGTCGACTGCAGCTGGATGCAACATTTTCACCCGTACACCGTGTCTCCTACGTTGTGGAGTCTGCGCGTGTCGAGCAGCGAACAGATCTCGATAAGCTGGTTCTCGATCTGGAAACTAACGGTACCATCGATCCAGAAGAGGCAATTCGGCGAGCGGCCACAATATTGCAGCAGCAATTAGCTGTGTTTGTGGACCTTGAGAGCGAGGGAGAGTCTGAATCTGAAGAGGAAGAGGATGTAGTCGATCCTATTTTGTTGCGGCCAGTTGACGATCTAGAGTTAACAGTACGCTCGGCAAACTGCCTCAAAGCGGAGAACATTTATTACATCGGTGACCTCGTTCAGCGGACAGAGGTCGAGCTGCTGAAAACGCCCAACTTGGGCAAGAAGTCGCTAACAGAGATCAAGGACGTTTTGGCGTCACGTGGGTTGGCCCTGGGAATGCGCCTGGATAATTGGCCACCCGCCAGCTTGAAAAACGACGACCGGGTTTTGAGCATTTAGGCAAACCCGACACCGGTTTACAGTGCTGCGATAGCACAGAAAGTATAGGATTGGAAAAATGCGCCATCGTCATAGTGGACGTCAACTAAATAGAAACAGCTCACACCGGAAGGCCATGTTCCGCAACATGACAGCCTCGCTCGTGGAGCATGAACTCATTAGAACAACGCTGCCTAAGGCCAAGGAACTGCGTGGCTACGCGGAGCCCCTGATTACTCTGGCGAAGAAAGACAGTGTTGCAAATCGTCGCCTGGCATTTGATCGGTTGCGCGACCGGGCCGTGGTGGGGAAGTTGTTCACTGAGCTCGGACCTCGGTATCAGGAGCGTCCGGGAGGCTATATTCGTATTCTTAAGTGTGGTTATCGAGCTGGCGATCAGGCGCCGATGGCCTATGTCGAGTTGGTCGATCGTCCCGAGCCGGAGATCGAAGGCGATGACGAGGACTAGCATTGAGCTATAAAAGTAAAGCCGGGCCATAGCCCGGCTTTTTTTTGCCTGCGGTGGCACTTCTGAGTGATACTATAGTGCTTCAGCGCGGCCTGCGGCGACAAGACGAGGGGCCGGGGGTGCCATGGCATTTTACAGCAGTGCCCGTGGTTCATATAGGAGTAGAGACATGATCAAAGCGACTGTACTTACCGGCGATCTGTATTTTGGCGAGGGCCCCCGCTGGCATAATGATCGTCTGTGGTTCAGCGATTTTTATGCCCACGCGGTAAAGTCGGTGGGAACTGATGGCAAGCAACGGCTGGAACTGGAGCTGGCGGACCAACCCTCAGGCCTTGGTTGGTTACCCGATGGACGTCTATTGGTTGTTTCAATGAAGGAAATGAAGCTGCTTCGCCAGGACTCGGACGGTCTTGCAGTGCACGCGGACCTGGCCGATTTTTCAACTCACCTGTGCAATGACATGGTGGTGGATAAAACTGGGCGAGCCTGGGTGGGTAATTTTGGTTTTGACCTGGATGCGCAAATAGAGGAAAAAGGGGTGGAACAGGTACTGATAGACCACCCCTCGACCAACCTGGTGCGGGTTGACCCCGACGGCACAGTTTGCGTAGCGTCTGCCGACATGCACTTTCCCAACGGCATGGTTGTCACTCCCGATGGCAGGACCCTGATTGTTGCCGAAACCCTGTCTATGTGTCTTACCGCATTTACTATTGAAGCCGATGGCAGTCTGGCCAACCGTCGAGTTTGGGCCCAACTTGAACTGTGCGCCCCCGACGGCATTTGTATCGATGAGGACAATAATGTCTGGGTGGCTAACGCGATAGCACATGAGTGTATCCATGTGGCACAGGGCGGAGAGGTACTACAGCGTGTCGAAACCAGCCAGTTGTGTTACGCCTGTATGCTGGGAGGTGACGATGGCCGCACCCTGCACATGATGACGGCACCGAGTTCTAACAAGAGCGAGGCCTCGTCCGTTGCCGCCGGGAAAATAGAGGTGGCCAGGGTAAGTGTGGGCAGGGCCGGGTGTCCTTAGGTTTTTAGCGACAGCTGTAGTGCGGTCCTTCAGCATTCTGTGCTCAGGCTGCACGCTTCCCGCCCTTTCGCCTGGCAGCTGTCCGCTTCAATAAAGGCGCCAAAAACTGGCCTGTAAATGAACCTTTGGACCGGGCCACATCCTCTGGTGTACCCGTTGCGACAATCTGACCTCCCCCGCTGCCGCCCTCTGGACCCAGGTCAACGACCCAGTCTGCAGTTTTAACCACATCCAGGTTGTGTTCGATGATAACTACCGTATTACCGTGGTCGCGCAGACGGTGTAACACCTCCAGCAGCTGCTTTATATCCTCGAAATGGAGGCCGGTGGTGGGTTCGTCTAAAATGTAGAGGGTTTTCCCCGTGTCCCTTTTTGATAGCTCTCGCGAAAGCTTCACGCGTTGTGCTTCACCTCCTGACAATGTGGTTGCAGCCTGGCCGAGTTTCACATAGGTCAAGCCCACATCCATCAGAGTCTGCAATTTGCGAGCGATTGCCGGAACCGGCTCAAAGAACACCATGGCGTCCTCGACGGTCATGTCCAGCACCTCGTGAATACTCTTGCCTTTATAGCGTATCTCCAGAGTCTCGCGGTTATAGCGTTTACCTTTACAGACATCACAGGGAACATAGATGTCCGGGAGGAAGTGCATTTCTACCTTGGTTACGCCATCCCCCTGGCAGGCTTCGCAGCGTCCACCCTTGACATTGAAACTGAAGCGGCCGGGTTTATAGCCTCTGGATCGGGCTTCCTGAGTGCCAGAGAATAGTTCCCGCACCGGTGTAAAAATGCCCGTGTAGGTAGCTGGATTGGAGCGTGGGGTCCGGCCGATCGGGCTTTGGTCAATGTCGATGCACTTGTCGAAGTGGGCCATACCTTCAACGAGGTCATAGGCCGCCGGTGTTAGCGTGGTAGCACCATTGAGTTCGGTGGCGGCAATCGGATACAGAGTACCGTTGATCAGGGTCGACTTGCCGGAGCCAGATACACCGGTGATGCACGTGAGAAGTCCAACCGGTATGCTGAGATTTACCGATTGCAGATTATTTCCTGATGCACCGCCAACAGCCAACTGGCGCGAGGGGTCGTTAGCGACTCGTCGATCGGGCACTGGAATATTTTTCTTTCCCGACAAATAAGCGCCTGTCAGTGAGTCTGGACTGCTGACAATTTTTTTGATCGAGCCCTGGGCGACAATTTGGCCGCCATGGACGCCGGCGCCGGGTCCAATATCGATGATGTGATCGGCTCTGCGAATGGCCTCTTCATCATGCTCTACCACTAGTACAGTGTTACCCAGATCCCTGAGGTGAACCAGGGTGCCCAGCAGGCGATCGTTATCTCGCTGGTGTAATCCTATCGAGGGTTCATCCAGAATATACATCACCCCAACGAGGCCGGCACCGATCTGGGAGGCCAGCCGAATGCGTTGAGCCTCTCCTCCAGACAGCGTCTCGGCACTGCGATTGAGGGTTAGGTAATTGAGCCCTACGTCTACTAAAAATCGGTAGCGGGCTCTTAATTCCTTGAGGATTTTTTCTGCGATCTCACCCTTGCGGCCCTTTAAGCTGAGTGACTCAAAGTAATTTTGGGCATCCCCTACCGCCATTTCCGTAAGGCTGGGTAAAGTGCGTTGGTCTACGAATACGTGGCGGGCATCCCGACACAGCCGCGTTCCCCGACAGTCAGGGCAGGACTGGGTGGCAAGAAATTTCGACAGGTCTTCTTGGACTGACTGCGAATCAGTGTCCCGATAGCGCCTCTCCATATTGGGGATGATACCCTCGAAGGGGTGGGTGCGCTTGAATACATCGCCCCGGTCGTTGACGTAGGAAAAAGCAACTTCCTCTTTGCCACTACCATGAAGAACAATTTTCTGGTGTTTCTTCTTGAGTTTATGAAAGGGTGTGTCGATATTGAAATCGTAGTGCTTGGCCAGGGACGTGAGCATGTGGAAATAGTATACGTTGCGTCTGTCCCAGCCACGTATGGCACCCTCCGATAAGCTGGATTCCGGAAACATGACAATGCGATCGGAGTCAAAGTACTGCTTGATACCGAGCCCATCACAGCTTGCGCAGGCCCCAGCAGGGTTATTAAAGGAAAATAGCCGCGGCTCCAACTCGTTAATGCTGTGACCACACTCAGGGCAGGCAAAGCGTGCAGAGAAAGTCAAATCTTCGCCCCCGCCATCCATATAGCTGATGCTGGCAAGACCATCGGTTAGGCCAAGGGCTGTCTCAAAGGACTCCGCCAGTCGGATGCCCAGGTCGTCGCGGATTTTGAATCGGTCTACCACTACCTCTATGTGGTGTTTCTTGTTTTTTTCCAGGTCGGGAACATCGTCGAGATCGGTGACGATTCCGTCGATTCTAGCTCGTACAAAGCCATTGCCGCGCAACTCCTCAAACACGTGCAGGTGCTCGCCCTTTCGATCGCGAACCACCGGTGCAAGGAGCATTAATTTCGTGCCGGCCGGTAGAGCCAGTACCGTATCAACCATTTGGCTGACCGTTTGGGCCTGTAAATTGATACCGTGATCCGGGCACCGGGGGTCGCCGACCCGGGCGAACAGCAGACGCAAATAGTCGTAAATTTCAGTAATGGTGCCAACTGTAGAGCGCGGATTGTGAGAGGTTGATTTCTGCTCGATGGAAATGGCTGGTGACAGTCCTTCTATGTGGTCTACATCTGGTTTTTCCATCAGTGACAAAAATTGCCTGGCGTAGGTGGAGAGAGACTCCACGTAACGTCTCTGGCCCTCGGCGTACAGAGTATCGAAGGCAAGTGATGATTTGCCCGAACCCGACAGACCGGTAATGACAATGAGCTTATCTCTGGGGATGTCCAGGTCGATGTTTTTTAAGTTGTGGGTGCGCGCCCCGCGAACTTCTATTGTGTCCATGTTTCACCTGATTTCAGCGGCTTTGCGAAAAACAGAACAGTATATGCCCCGAAGGGCTGGCAGCAAAGATGTAAAGCGCATTTGTCCCTAGTTAGTGTGCATCCAGATGGCTGATCCGGATGCGCACTAGCTCCTGCCCACCCGGGTGGGCAGGAGTTTGGTGTCTCTGACCCATAGAAGTGTTACCATTGGCACCGCATTTTCAAAGACCGCCTCCGTGATAACTGAAACCCCCATGACAGCGCTGGAAAGGCGCACTGTTAGCTCTCTGGCATTGTTATATGGTATCCGTATGCTGGGGCTGTTTATGGTGCTGCCGTTATTAGCGCTATACGCAGCAGATATACCTGGCGCGTCACCAACTCTAATCGGATTGGCACTGGGTGCCTACGGCTTGTCCCAGGCTTTATTGCAGATTCCATTCGGCTGGTTGTCAGACCGGGTGGGGCGCAAGCCGGTGATTGTCGCCGGCCTGATTGTGTTTGCTCTGGGGAGTATTGTCGCTGCGGGTGCCGAAACTGTGTACGGCATTGTTCTGGGTCGAGCCATGCAGGGCGCTGGCGCGATTGCCGGTACGGTTATGGCACTGGTAGCTGATCTGACCCGGGACGAACAGCGCACCAAGGCAATGGCATTGGTCGGTGTTAGTATTGGCATCTCCTTTGCGTTGGCTCTCATTGTAGGTCCCCTGGTGGCGGCCTGGGGTGGGCTAACGGCAGTGTTCTATTTTACCGCGTTACTCGCCGTCGCAGGCATTGCCATCACCTGGTTGCTAGTGCCCTCTCCCGAGGCCAGCGGGGCGATTAAAGGTACCCAGGGAACCGACCTGGCCTCGCTGGCTCGCAGTTTTCGCAACCCGGCATTGGCCCAGCTTAATTTGGGGATATTTGTGCTCCACTTCATCCTGATGGCCTGCTTCCTGGCGGTTCCAGCCCTGCTGGAGGTTGTGGCGGGTGTTGCCAGAGAGCACCACTGGCAGGTTTATCTGCCGGTATTGACCCTGTCGATTATCGGGATGCTACCGATGATGCGCCTGGCTGAGCGCGATGGTCGGTCTCGCGAAATGTTTGCCATCGGTATCGCCCTTGTTTTGCTCTCCATTGGAGTGCTGGCTTATGCTCGTGGGGCGATTCTGTTTTACCTGGGCATGTGGCTGTTTTTCGTTGGATTTAATTACCTGGAGGCCAACTTACCGTCGCTGGTTAGTAAAACCGCGACCGCCGAGCACAGGGGAGCGGCCATGGGAGTATACTCCAGCTGCCAGTTTTGTGGTGCTTTTGCCGGTGGGGCTGGTGGTGGATGGGTGCTTCAATACGCCGGTCTGGAGGCGCTCTTTGTGCTGTGCATGGCGCTCGCGGCTCTGTGGTTGTGGACGGCATGGTCCAGACCCCCCCAGGCAGCTCAGCCGTAACGGGTGACCCATTTCTCAATGGAGTACATTTGGTGGGTTTTGACCGCCTGCGTTGTCGCAATTGGAGGGTGAGGTTGCTATAGTTGAGGCATCAATCACAATGGCATTAGCGAAATAGTGGAGGTTTTATGGCATCGCGGGGCGTAAATAAAGTTATCCTGGTTGGCAATATGGGTGCCGACCCTGAAACCCGGTATATGCCTTCCGGCGGGGCTGTTACCAATATAACCCTGGCCACCTCTGAAACCTGGAAGGACAAACAAACAGGCCAACCGCAGGAGCGCACTGAGTGGCATCGGATAGTTTTTTTTAACCGGCTGGCGGAAATTGCCGGGGAGTATTTGCGCAAGGGCTCCAAGCTCTATATTGAAGGTGCTTTACGCACCCGTAAATGGCAGGACAAGTCCGGACAGGATCGTTACACCACTGAAATAGTGGCCAGTGAAATGCAAATGCTGGACAGTAAAGGCGGTGGTCAGGGAGCGGGACCTCAGAGCGGCCCAAGTGGGGCACAGGATACCTACGGTGGCTCGCCACAGATGTCGCCTGAAGCAGCGCCTGCCGGACCGTCGGGTAGTACACAGTCTGCTGCGGGGCAGTCGGCTGGCGACTTTGAGAACTTCGACGACGACATACCCTTTTGAATGATCTCTAGTGCGAGTACTTATTGTAGGATCGGACAACGCTCTGGGGCAGGAACTACATAGTATTCTGCTCCATCAGGGCCGTCTGGATGTGGTGGCTCTGGCCAGCCCCGATTGTCGCTGGAAAAGTGAACGTCAGGTCAAAAAAGCGCTGCGCCGAGCCGATTGCGAACTTCTGGTGGATACCAGAATTCTGGCGTCTGCCGATGGCAGTGAGCAGTTACACGACCTGGATATTGACCGCACCAACTGGTTGGCAAGAATATGTCAACGAGATGGCATAGGCTATATCTACCTTTCCAGTGCGCGCCTGTTTTCCGGATCAGTCGAACGTCAATACACAGAAGATGATTATCCCGACAGCGAAGATACATTGGGGGAGTTATTATTGTGGTGTGAGGGGGCGGTCAGGGACAGCTGTGAGCGACACCTGCTGTTGCGCCTCGGGCCTGTTCTGTCACATCGTGGGGAAAACGCGTTCACCCGAATGCTCAATCAAATCATGCAGGGCGGAACCTTGTCGCTTGATAGCCAACAGCGCGGCTGCCCCGTGGCAGCATCCGATGCGGCCAGGATTGTAGCTGGACTGTTGGATCAGCTAAGCGCTGGGGCGGAGGTGTGGGGAATTTACCACTACGGCAGTTCGGACGTCACCAATTGCTTTGAGTTTGCCGAGGTATTGTTAGCGACTGCGTCTGGATACGCACAGTGTAATGCCGACCAGGTGGAACTTACCAGGGTCATGGGAGGAGGGAACCCTGTCAATCGAATCCTGGACTGTACCAAGATAAGCAACACCTTTGCGATAAAGCAGGTGTCCTGGCGCAATGCTATTGCTGGCAATATCAAACAGTACTTTGAACCGGTCTAATGACGCGCGACTACTCTGCGTATTTTTGAAAAACCAACGAGGCATTGGTGCCCCCAAAGCCGAAACTATTGGACATAATGCGCTGAAGGTCGACGTTGTCCTGGCGTTTGATCGCAATGGGTAAGCCCGCAGCCTCCGGATCGAGGTTTGCGATGTTAATGGACTCTGCAATAAAACCCTGCTGTTGCATAAGTAGTGAGTAGATGGCCTCCTGCACACCGGCCGCCCCCAGCGAGTGGCCGGTCAGCGATTTGGTCGAGCCGATAACCGGGATAGAGCTGCTCTTCTCAAAGGCAGCGCGAACGGCCTTCAATTCCTGCATATCGCCCGCCGGGGTACTGGTGCCATGGGCGTTGATATAATCTATCTTCCCCTCCACCGTTGCCAGGGCTTGCTGCATGCAGCGCACGGCACCCTCTCCCGATGGAGACACCATGTCGTAACCATCTGAGGTGGCCCCATAGCCTACCAATTCAGCATAAATCCGGGCTCCTCTGGCCCTGGCATGCTCAAGTTCCTCCAATACCAGTATTCCGCCTCCTCCGGCGATCACAAAACCATCGCGATCCACATCATAGGCTCGGGACGCACGCTCCGGCGTATCATTGTACTTGGTTGACAGGGCACCCATGGCATCAAACAGACTACTCAGCGTCCAGTGTAATTCCTCTCCGCCTCCGGCAAAAATAACATCCTGCTTGTCCATCTGAATTTGCTCCATTGCATTGCCTATACAGTGGGCACTGGTGGAGCAGGCCGAGGAAATCGAGTAATTGATACCTTTGATTTTGAAGGGGGTTGCCAGACAGGCGGACACTGTGCTGCCCATTGTTTGGGTTACCCGGTAGGGGCCGACCCGGCGCAGGCCCCTGTCGCGGAGGATGTCTGCCGCCTCGGTCTGGCTGGCAGAGGAGGCGCCACCGGAGCCGGCTATTATTCCCGAGCGAGGATTGGAGACTTCCGTTTCCTCCAGTCCGGAATCGGCGATCGCCCGCTGCATGGAAATATAGGCGTAGGCTGCCGCCGACCCCATAAAGCGCAATTGTTTGCGGTCTATCAGTTCCTTGAAATCCACCACCGGTGCGCCTGCAACATGGGACCGCATTCCCATATCGATCTGTTCCTGTCGGGTGCTAATGCCAGAGCGACCCTCGAACAGAGCCTCGGTGACTGTTTTTGCATCGTTGCCCAGGCAGGACACAATGCCCAGACCGGTAATAACTACTCGTCTGCTCATAACTTAGAATGAATCCGTAGATTGAAATAAGCCCACGCGCAAATCCTGGGCGCTATATATTTCCTTGCCATCGACAGTGACCGTGCCATCGGCTATTCCCATAACCAGTTTGCGCTCGATAATCCGCCGCATTTGAATGCGATAGACAACCTTTGAGGCGCTGGGGAGAACCTGACCAAAAAATTTAACTTTACCGGAGCCCAGTGCCCGGCCGTGTCCCGGATTGCCTCGCCAGCCGAGGAAAAACCCCACCAGTTGCCACATTGCGTCCAGGCCCAGACAGCCAGGCATAACTGGATCGCCGGGGAAGTGTTGGGAAAAGAACCACAGGTCCGGGTGGATGTCTAATTCTGCGATAATCTCGCCTTTGCCGTGGTCGCCACCCTCAGAGCTGATGTGGGTAATGCGGTCCAGCATCAGCATATTATCTATGGGGAGTTGAGCATTGTTGGGACCAAACAAATCGCCGTGGCCGCAGGCCACGAGTTCTTCTTTGGAGAAGGCATTTTTTCCAGTCATTGGTTTTCCAGTACTACCTTAGTGTCCAGGTTGCCCAAGTGGGCATCGGGCCCCAGTGAGCGTGACTATTCTAATAGCTGGGGGCTACAAGTTTATAGATCGCAGCAGAAAGTACAATGGCTAGGGTAGCCCTAGCCAACTTTGGTGGCTTGGGATAGTATAGCCGCCACATTGGCTGCTTTGTGATTTCTGCCAGCTTGTCGCTAGAGAAAACGGGTGCCTCGCTCCCCCCAAGGGGAGGGGCACCACTGAACAGTGTCAGGAGAAAAATGCTAAAACCCGTTCTTTTGTCCGGCGGTGTCGGTAGTAGATTATGGCCGGTATCCAGAGAGGCCCATCCGAAGCAGTTTTTGCCTCTGGTGGGCGAACTGTCCCTATTGCAGGAAACCCTGCAGCGGACCTCTGGGCTTGAGGCCTCTGCTCCGATTGTAGTGTGTAACGAGGGGCATCGCTTCATGGTTGCCGAGCAACTGCGACAGATAAACCTCGGCACGGATGGTTTGATTCTCGAGCCGGAAGGTCGCAATACGGCGCCGGCGGTAGCGCTGGCAGCCCTGCATTCACTGGTCAACGATGCCGATGCGGTGTTGCTGGTATTGCCCGCAGATCACGTTATTCAGAACGTAGAGGCATTTGTCATGGCGGTAACCAAGGCAATGCCGGTTGCGCAGCGGGGACAATTGGTCACTTTCGGCGTAGTGCCTACCAGTCCGGAGGTGGGCTATGGCTACATCAACTGTGGCGAGCAACAGGATGCTGGTCTATACGCATTGCAGCGATTCGTTGAAAAACCTGATCAGGACACTGCCAGGAGCTATCTTGAGAGCGGTGACTATCTGTGGAATAGTGGAATGTTTCTGCTTAAGGCGGCAACGTATTTAGAGGAGCTGGAGAAATATTCTCCAGAAATACTGGCCTGCTGCCGCAGGGCAATGGACCATGCTGACACTGACATGGACTTTGTGCGTCCCGGTGAAGAGGCATTTAAATCCTGTCCAAGTGACAGTATAGACTACGCCGTAATGGAAAAAACCGACTGTGGGGCTGTAGTTGCCCTGGATTGCGGCTGGAGCGATATTGGCGCATGGTCGGCGCTCTGGGATGTGGCTGACCACGATGGTGGCGGCAACGCGACGGTGGGAGACGTCATCCTCGATAACTGCAGCAACAGTTATTTTCGTAGCGATTCACGCTTACTTACCGGCCTTGGCGTGGACAATTTGGTGGTTGTGGAGACCGCTGACGCGGTGTTGGTTGCCGACCTGGCAAAGGTGCAGGACGTTAAACGTATTGTAACCCACCTCAAATCACAAAAGCGTTCAGAGGCATCGCTGCACCGGCGAGTGTACCGGCCCTGGGGTTCCTATGAGTCCCTGGTTAGTGCCGATCGATTTCAGGTCAAGCGAATCGTTGTAAATCCT
>JABHWT010000089.1 GCA_018657645.1 Halieaceae bacterium
CGAGGCGCAGGACCAGCCCTGAAAGGCCATTTTCTCAATCGTCGATACTGGCTCCGGTGAACCAGTTAACATCCAACTCGAGACCATTCTGACTGCGGTGCAGCCAGTCAGTTTTGGGCATGACACGACGCTAATTGCCAAGGACGGCACACAGCATCAAATTAGTGAATCGGCAGCCCCCATTCACCACGGTGACGAAAACATTCTGGGCATAGTGCTGGTGTTTAATGATGTCACAGAGCAAAAGCAGGCAGAGCGCGCCCTGCGAAGAACGCAGAAAATGGATGCCCTGGGCCATTTGACCGGCGGCGTCGCCCATGACTTTAATAATCTATTGGGCATAATTCAAGGAAACCTTGAACTGGTGGAATTAACCGCAGAGCTCGATGACAAGACTCGTGAGCGACTTACCAGCATCATGAAGGCCACCAAGAGAGGGTCAACCCTCACCAGGCAACTACTGGGTTTCTCAAGAAGTCATGTAACCACGGTAACACCCACTGACATCAACCAGGCGATTATCGAGTTGGAGAGCCTGATCGAGCGCTCTCTCACACCCCAGATCAATGTCGAGAAAAATCTGGCCACCGGGTTATGGGTCACCAAAATCAACCTCGGCGACTTTGAAGATAACCTGCTTAACTTGCTGATCAATGCCCGCGACGCAATGCCCGACGGCGGCACTCTCACCATTGAAACGACCAACAGGACTCTGGACAAGCACTACTGCACCCTGAACCCCGAGGCCACGCCCGGGGACTATGTGTGCCTGACCATCAGTGACACCGGCGAAGGTATAACACCGGAAATCATGGATCAGATCTTTGAGCCTTTTTTCACCACCAAACCCAGGGGTAAGGGTACCGGGCTGGGGCTTGCCATGGTGTTCGGGTTTGTCCAGCGTTCCGGCGGGCACATTAGCGCCAACTCTAAACCCGGTGTTGGTACCAGTTTCAGTTTCTATCTTCCACGCACGGTGGAGGCGCCAGAGCAAACCGACGCTACAAGCAGCCAGGTGCCGGCATTACCCCGCGGCAACGAGACCATTCTGGTGGTGGATGACGAGCAGGCTATACTGGATTTTGTGCAGGAGACTCTGGCGTCCCTGGGCTACCGGGTAATGACCGCCAGTGCTGGCATGCAGGCAATGACAGCGTTGGAAGGTACACCCGAAATCGACATGCTAATCAGCGATATTGTCATGCCCGGTGGTATGAATGGTTACCAACTGGCAGAGCAGGCTCTCGAGCTCAGGCCGCGGCTCAAAATTCTACTGAGCACTGGTTTTTCCGACGATGCTATTTCCAACCACGGTCTGGCGCATTTTCAAACCAATTTGATAAACAAGCCCTACACTTTATTCGACCTGGCCCGGCGCGTTCGGGCGCTATTGGATGAGCGGTGACACCAACCCTGGCATCCAATAAAGCGAGCCGAGCTAGCGTAGAACAATATCGGCGGTAAACAGGTAGCCCGCGCCGCGAATCGTTTTAATAAATGGCGCCGCCCCCGGTGCCTGTTTGAGTTTACGGCGGAGGCGACTAACCAGCCCATCAATCCCCCGGTCATATCCCGCCCAATCCTGCCCGTGAACCCTGTCCAGAAGATAATCACGGGATAGAATTCGATGTGCACTTTCGACGAAAGCGCGTAGCAGTTCAAATTCAGCCGTGGTCAAGTCAACGCCTTCGCCACTGGGGGCGATCAAATGATGCGCCGCCAAATCCAGCGCCCAACCCGAAAATTCCACAACCTCCCTGGCCGATGAGTCGTGACTGGCATCCGGGTATGTACTGCCTTTCGTTCGCCTTAATACTGTTCGCACCCGGGCCACTAATTCTCTGGGGCTGAAGGGTTTGGCTATGTAGTCATCGGCCCCAACCTCCAGACCAACAACGCGGTCAATTTCGCCAGCTTTCCCGGATACAATAATGATACCCACGGCCGACTGAGTGCGCATGGTCCTCACAAGATCCAATCCATCTTCATCCGGCAGTTTTAAATCCATCAGGAACAGATCAATGCTGTTGCGCTTAACTAACTCTCGAAGTTGACGGGCGCTACTGGCGCACAGTACGACAAAGCCCTCGTCGGAGAGCGTTTCCGAGACCTCCTCCAGCGTATCCGAGACCTCCTCCAGCGTATCCGGATCATCCTCCAGAACAAGGATCGTAATCGGATGACCAGCCTCTCTTTCGACCATGTATACAGGCTCCTCGTGTTGCGACTGTGCACAATTTGCAACAGTAATAGCAAATTTCTTACACACTCGTTGTCTATGATTAACAGTAACTGCCTGATTAGTCAAAATTGCGGACACCTGCCATGAGGCCCAACCCTCGAATTCCAACCCGATCTGTGCTGGTAGTCGATGACGACCAAGATCTCCTCGAAGAGGTCAGCGAGACCTTATCCGATGAGGGCTATCTTGTGATGTCCGCCCAGGGAGTGGATGCAGCGCTGGAGGTCCTTCGCAACCACGCTGACATACAGGTGATTGTGACAGACATTCTGATGCCGGACAAAAGCGGCATTAGTCTAATCCAGGAGTCGCGAGCTGAATTCAAACGCAACCTGAACTATATCATCATGTCGGGACACTTAAACCCCGCCACAAAATCTCTCCGGGTGGACGACGACAAGATCTCCTTTCTCGGAAAACCGCTGGACATAGACCAGTTTCTTTCGAGCGTTGAGCGCGCCTTCAGACGGGACAATCCCGGTGCGTAAACTCGAATCTCACCCCTCCTCACCCCACCCGGCGAGCTCTTGCACAAATTTGCACAAAAAACTGGTATTTCCTGGACATTCATCATGGACAATCCCAGTTTACAAAGAGCCCACATGACAAACGAAAACAATCCGTCACTCTTTGTTAATCCATCTTGGAGGAACGTGTTATCGACGAGCAAGCCCTAGTTGTAATCGATGCGCCAGACGAGCAAGCCCAAGTTGCCGCAGGTTACAAGTCCGTTATCAAACACAGTTTCCCTGTTTTCGCCGGCCAGATAAAGGACAGCGTTGCCATAGCCGACGCTGAAATCGAGTCTCTTGCGGGGGATTTTGAGGGCATTGTCGATTACGTCTACAAAACCGTCTCAATGACTAGCCAGGATAGCAATGGTGAGGAGGCAGGCGGGGACTTACTTGTACGACTGGAGAAGGTGTCTACTTCACTGCAGGAACTGGTTGCCCTGAAGCAAAGCTCAGCGCTCGAATTGAAGGAGCTGTCGACGTTTACCAAACAGCTCCAGGAAATGGCCAGTGACGTTGGCGACATATCCAGGCAGACAAACTTGCTGGCCATTAATGCCGCAATTGAGGCTGCCCGGGCCGGCGAGTCCGGTAGCGGATTTGCCGTGGTAGCCGATGAAGTACGAACCCTGGCTACGCGCGCCGGTCAACTCAGCGAGAACATGATCACCAGCGTATCCGAGGTGAATAAACGCTTTAGCGATTTCACCAGTAATGCAGAAAAAACAAAAACCAGAGAGGACGATCTTGTTGAGGCATCGAGCTCCACTATTCTGGAGGCGATTGAAAAACAACGGGCCAACGAACAATCTCTCACCGATGTTTCTGCCAGCCTGACGGATATCTCCAACCAGATAGGAAATAAAATTGCGCAGGCTCTGGTCGCCCTACAGTTTCAGGACCGGGTATCACAAACTCTGCTCCACGTTGTCGACGGGTTGCGCCACATCTATGGCGAGGCCGCCTCTGGCAATGCTATAGACAGCAGCACCGTGATGGCGCAAATCCACAGCACCTATACAACCACTAATGAAAGAGACCGGCATATGGAACTGGCTGGTGAGGAAAGTGTCACCACAGAGGAAGTGGTCGATGATGGCGAGACAACATTTTTCTAACAGGGGAAAAAAGTGAGCAAACGAATACTGATTGTCGATGACTCCGGGTCGGTGCGCAGCGTACTCGGTATAGCTCTGAAGGGCGCCGGTTACGAGGTGGTAACGGCGGAAGATGGAGTAGATGCACTGAGCAAGCTCGACGGCCAGCGTTTTCATCTGATCATCAGCGACGTCAACATGCCCAACATGGATGGGATAACCCTGGTAAAGGAGGTCAAGAAACTTGCCTCCTACAAATTCACACCCATTTGTATGCTGACCACTGAAGCCGGCGAGGCAAAAATGCAGGAAGGCCGGGCAGCCGGGGCAAAAGCATGGATCGTAAAACCCTTTCAACCACCTAAATTACTGGATGCTGTGTCCAAACTCATCGCCTGACAACGAAGCAATAATCCCGGCGATTAACCGTGAACAGATGTGAACTCAACGGCCGGCGCTTTTAGAGCAGGCCGACAAATACCGGAGAGGCAATCGTGGCATTACGAAGAGAACGAGGCAGCAGTAAAACCAAGGGATTGTGCAAGTTGGCCATTGATGAAGATATGACGATCTACGCCATCAAGGAACTCACAGATGCCCTGACTGATGAACTGGACGGCTACGACAGATTTGAGCTGAGCCTCGCCAAAGTCGAGGAAGTAGACTCGGCAGGCATTCAACTATTACTGGCACTTAGCACCGAATTGGAGAAAAGAAACAAGCAGTTCAAGGTAACTGAAGTAAGTGGGGCAGTCAGCAAGCTATTGGCAACTTACAACATCAGTGATCGGTTCGACACGGGAGCAGCCGCATGAGTGATGAAAACCTGCAAATATTCGCAGAGGAGGCCGAAGATCTTCTGGCGGTCGCCGAGCAGGCCCTGCTTCACCTGGATGACCTCGACAACCCGGCCGAGACAGAGGACGGCGTGGGCGACCTGTTTCGCACCTTCCATACCATCAAGGGAGCGGCGGGCCTATTCGGATTGGACCCAATAGTCAATTTTACACATATTGTAGAGAGCGTTCTGGGCAACATTAGAGAGGGGACCCTGGCGATGGACCAGAACCTGGTCTCCCTCTTTCTGCTGAGCCGCGATCATCTCGAAAACCTGGTTGGAGCGGCACTCGCCGGAGTCGAGCAACTGGACGACGATCTGGAGAAGGTTGACAGCGACCTGGTCGGCAAACTCAACGACTATCTAGGAAAATCGGCGGCACAGGAACAGGAATCCAACGGCCCAGCCACCTCTTCAGAAGCAGACCCGGACGCCCCGGAAGGTGTCGCCAGCACCAATTGGCACGTGTCGTTGCGCTATGGTCCCAATGCCCTTCAGAACGGCATGGACCCGGCTTCCTTCATCGGCTACCTCAATACGCTGGGAGAGATAGAGCACCTGACCCTGATAGACGATGCAATACCCCCCTGGACGGAGTTTGATCCAGAGAACTGCTACCTGGGTTTTGAAATTGAAGTCAATGCCCCGGACACCACGAAAGAGGCACTGGAGGAAGTATTTGAGTTCGTCATGGATGATTGCAAGGTGGCCATCCTGCCACCCCACAGTCATATTGAAGCCTACAAAAAGATGATTGCGGAGCTTCCAGAGACCGATATGCGCATCGGCGATATTCTGCTCGCCTGTGGTGCACTCACAGACCGCGAAAAAGATGATGTACTCAATGCTCAGGATCGCCTGGCAGATGAAGCAATCGCTGGAGGCGAGGATGAAAGTGTCCCTCAACTTGGATCAATTGCCGTCGGGAAGCAGGTGGTTCAACAGGAGGTGGTCGACGCCGCCATTAAGAAACAAAGCGATCTCAAGTCCCAGCGCGAAAATGCAATGCAAACCGTACGGGTCAACTCCCGCAAGTTGGAGAGCCTTGTCAACCTGGTGGGTGAACTTGTTATTGGTTCGGCCAACGCGGAGCTCAACGCGCGCAGACTGGCCGACGCCAACCTGAACGAGGCGATGGAAAACCTCCTGCGTCTGGTCGAAGAGGTTCGAGACACTACACTTGGCCTGCGTATGGTCCAGATCGGCGAGACCTTCAGCCGGTTCAAGCGCGTGGTAAGGGAGGTCAGTCGAGATCTGGGCAAGGATATCGACCTTCGCATTAGTGGCGCCGAAACGGAATTGGACAAGACCCTGGTTGAAAAGATTGGTGACCCGTTGATGCACCTGGTGCGAAACGCCATTGATCACGGCATTGAGTCGCCCCAGGTGCGGCGCGACGCTGGCAAACCGGCAACCGGCACCGTCTTCCTGGAGGCATTTCACGACTCCGGTAGCATTGTAATTCGGATACGCGACGATGGCGGCGGCCTCAGCAAAGACAAAATACTCAATAAGGCCATTGAAAAAGGCCTTGTCCAGGCAGGTCAGCAGTTAACCGAGCAGGAAATCTACCGACTTATTCTGGAGGCCGGTTTCTCTACTGCCGACAGCGTGAGCAACCTGTCGGGACGCGGTGTTGGTATGGATGTGGTACGTAGAAACATCGAGACCCTGCGCGGTCAGGTTGAAATAGCCAGCGAAGAGGGCAAGGGCAGTACCGTTACCATCAGGTTGCCGTTGACACTCGCTATTATCGATGGCTTTCAGGTTCGAGTGGGGGATACCCAGTACATCATACCACTGGACATGGTTGACGAGTGCCTCGAATTGAACGATGCGCTTCGCAGTGGGGACAGTGATGCCAACTATGTCAATCTACGCGGAGAAATTCTGCCCTTCATGCGACTTAGCGATATGTTTGATGCAGAGCGCGAGACCCATGACAAACACCGCGACCACATTGTGGTGGTTAAGTGTGCCGGCAAACGCGCCGGATTTGTGGTCGATGAATTGCTAGGAGAGCATCAGACGGTGATACGCCCGCTGGGCAAGGTTTTCCAGAATCTTAGAGAGATCAGCGGCTCTACCATACTGGGCAGCGGCGAGGTCGCGATGATTATCGACATCCCCGAAATGGTGAATAAGGTGATTGCATCCGGGCAACTCGATTTCTCGCCATCCGGTGCGGTTCACTAGGCAGGCTACGCTATGAACTCACCCCAGAGAATCAGCAACCCGGCGCGCGAGCGAGACAGCTTGTCCAATTATCCAGTAAGAGATGGAGAGTGCTATGCAGAACATAGGTACTAGCGCAGAGGTCGAGCAGTCCAGTTCGGAGGCGTCCGAGCAATACCTCACTTTTATGCTGGGCGGCAAGGACTATGGCCTCGAAATTCTCAATATCAAGGAGATCATCGAGTACGGTGACGTCACAGAAATGCCCATGACGCCAGACTTTATCTCGGGTGTTATTAACCTGCGAGGCAGTGTGGTGCCTGTTATCGACCTGAGTAACCGATTTATCGGTCATTCTGTGGAGCGTACCAAGCGCACCAGCATAATCATCCTCGAGGTAACCAATGACGATCTGAAAATTGAAATCGGTGTCACCGTCGACATGGTTATCGAGGTACTCGACATTCAGGCCAGCGAGATTGAACCGGCCCCATCACTGGGCAATCACATTCAGACTGACTTTATTAATGGCATGGCTAAAGTGGACGGCAAATTTCTCATTCTGCTGGATATTGAAAATGTACTTTCGATCGACGAGCTTTCAATGGTAGGCAGCATAGGCGATAACACGGGCTAAGTGCCCACAACCTGACTATTTAATATCAATGCACACGAAACTCCTGAAGAGGAATAGCACAATGAAACTCTCCAACTTGAAAACCAGAACGAAGATTATTCTGATGCTTCTAGCGCCAATTCTGGGGCTACTGTACTTTGTTCAGGTTAATCTGAGCCAGAATCTCCAGCGGAGCAATGAGCTCGAGAGCCTGTCGGGGTTGGCCACGCTTGGAACAAAGATCAGTGCCCTGGTTCACGAAACGCAAAAGGAACGAGGCATGACAGCGGGCTTCCTGAACAGCAAGGGAGCAAAGTTCGCCAATGAACTGCCCAAGCAGCGCGGGAGTACCGACGGCAAGCGGGAGGAATTACGTTCATTCCTGGAGACCTTTGACGACAAATCTTACGGGCAGTCATTCAGTTCGCAGCTGAATCGAGCCCTCAATCCCCTGAATGAGATAGATGCAAAGCGCGCAGATATTTCACGCCATTCGATCGCGGCAGGGGAAGCCATCGGGTTCTACACAAACTTTAATGCCGGTGCGCTGAGCATCATTGGGCTACTACCCACCATGTCTTCCGAGGGTGCAATCAGCACTCAAACCGCAGCCTACTTCAGTTTCCTTCTGGGAAAGGAGCGCGCGGGAATTGAGAGGGCCGTTCTCACCGGGACATTTGCCGCGGGCAGTTTCGGGGCAGGAGCCTATAACAAGTTTATACGATTGGTGAGCGAGCAGAATTCGTACAATGGGCTATACCTGACATTGGCCGCACCGGAGATGAAGTCAAGTTTCGATAAAAAAATGTCACAGCCCGTGGTCTTTGAAGTTGAGAACATGAGGGAGCAGGCAAGGAATCAGGATTTCAACGTGGAAGCCGATACCTGGTTCAGGAAGATTACGGAGAAAATCAACCTGCTGAAGGCGATGGAGGATGAACTGTCCACCGAACTCATCGAAACGGCGACCCACATGAATGAGGAATCTGTAGTGGAGCTGTACACCTCACTGATTGTTACCCTGATCGCCTTTGCCGCCGCGCTGATCATGGCCTGGATGACACTGCGAGATCTCATCGGCAGCCTGGGCGGAGAGCCGGAGGAAATACGCCAGGTGGCCTCCACTATTGCAGCGGGCGATCTATCGTCCCAATACTCCGGAGCAGAGCGGGTCGGCATTTTTGCGGCAATGGTCGAAATGCAGCAGCAACTGATTAACGTCGTGGAGAAAATACAGACAAATTCGAATCAAATATCCTCCTCCGCCGCGCAGGTGAGTGAAACAGCCAGCGCGTTAAGTAGTGCAACCAGTGAACAGGCGGCGAGCGTAGAGCAAACCAGTGCCTCGATTGAGGAGATGGGCGCATCCATCAGCCAGAACAGCGATAACTCCCAGGCCACCGACAAAATCGCCACCGAGTCTGCCAGCGCCGCCACCGAGGGCGGCCAGGCGGTGGGCGAGACCGTCCAGGCCATGTCGCAGATTGCCGAAAAGATCTCCATTATCGAAGACATCGCCTACCAGACCAATATGCTTGCACTGAACGCAGCCATCGAAGCTGCCAGGGCCGGCGAGCATGGCAAGGGCTTTGCAGTGGTTGCTGCCGAGGTCAGAAAGCTTGCCGAACGCAGTCAGGTTGCCGCTGCAGAGATCAGCACGCTCACCGGCGACAGTGTAAAAGTGGCTGAGAAGGCCGGTACCTTGCTGGACAAAATGGTGCCCGATATCAATAGAACGGCTGAACTGGTGCAAGAGATCAGTGCGGCCTCTGAGGAGCAGTCCACCGGTGTTAGCCAGATTAATGACGCCATGCAGAATCTCGATAAAGTAACCCAGCAGAATGCAGCCGGGTCGGAGGAACTTGCGGCGACCGCAGAGTCCATGCAGTCGCTCTCCGCGAACCTGCAGGACGCGGTGAGCTTTTTCCGCCTGGCATCGGATTCATCATCAAGCGGTTCATTTGCCCAGGCTACAGCGAGCACTGCCGCTCCTTCAACACCCGCAGGCGGCAAGCCGGCGTTTGATGAAGTGGATGAATCGAAATTTGAACGGTATTAGGCAAGCGGGATAAAGCGATGCAACAACAGATGTCTCAGCACGTATCGGCCGGTGACGCCAGGGGTGACAGTGTTACCCAGTTTTTGACCTTTGTTTCGAATGGCGAGGTCTACGGTGTCAGCATTCTCAACATCAGGGAAATAGTCAGCTATGGCAACATCACCAGAGTTCCAATGATGCCGGATTTTGTCGCCGGCGTCATCAACCTCCGTGGGAGTGTCGTCCCGGTGGTCGATCTGGCCCTGCGCTTTGCGCAGGAGCCCGCTGCCAGAACCAAGAGAAGCAGCGTCGTCATCCTGGATGTAATGTATGAAGATGAGGAAATGGAAATTGGAATTACCGTGGATGTTGTCAATGAAGTGCTTGATATCCGGGCCAGCGAGGTAGAGCCGGCCCCCTCCTTTGGCACCAAAATTCGCACCGACTTTATTAGTGGCATGGGAAAGGTCGACAATCAGCTATTGGTGCTTCTGAATATCGAGACGATTCTCTCGGTTGAGGAACTGTCGGCCATTAGCGAGCGGTAAATACCACGGAAAAGCAAGGATTGGCCAGCGGATAATTGTTGAGCTATTGCCCTTGCTCAGGGATGAAGAGAAGCGGATACAGCAATGCTAGACTACAAGATAACAGAGGAGGAATTCAGGTCGTTCCAGAATTTTATATACGACCATGCGGGTATCAAACTGAGTGACCAGAAAACCTTGTTGGTCAACTCCAGACTGGCTTCGAGATTGCGTCATTATTCACTGGACAGTTTTTCGCAATATTTTGATCTGGTCATGGAGTCGCCGCCACAGGGCGAGAGGCAGGTAGTAACCGATCTTCTAACCACCAACGAAACCTATTTTTTTAGAGAGCCAAAACACTTTGCCCATCTGGAAAAAGAGGTACTTCCGAAGTGGCGCGGTGGCAGGCCTTTCAGGGTATGGAGTGCTGCCTCCTCTACTGGAGAGGAGGCCTACAGTATCGCCATGCTCCTCGATGACATGCTAGGCAGCATGCCGTGGGAAATTGTTGGTTCAGACATCAGTAGTAGGGTGTTGAAAAAAGCGCAACAGGGGCTTTACCAGCAAACTCGTATCGACGGTATCCCTCGGGAATATATGAGTAGATATTGTCTCAAAGGCACAGGGGACTACGCTGGATCGCTGCTGATAGATAAAAAACTGCGACAGAATGTGACATTCACAACCTACAACCTGAAGAAACCAGAGAGGAAAATGGGACCGTTTCACATAATTTTTCTGCGCAATGTTCTCATCTATTTTGATGCCGAAACAACCAAGCAGATTATTAATAATCTGGTGCGGGAACTGCATAATGACGGCCTGTTGTTTATTGGCCACTCGGAGTCGATCAAGGGGGTCCACCGGGATCTCGAAGCTGTCATTCCAACGGTGTACCGAAAAACGCCCGGCGGTAAAAGAAAATGAGGCTACACCATGCCGTCAATTGCTGAGAAAGTCTCGGCTACATCAATTTATCTCAAGCCGGGTGAGCTGTTTTTTGGCGACTCGAGCCATCGCATTAGTACCGTGTTAGGTTCATGTATCGCGATCACGCTTTGGCATCCCCACCGCTTGCTGGGTGGCATGTGCCACTTTGTTCTTGCGGGTAAAAAGCCGACAGACTCAGGAAGCAAATCGAATACGGCACTGAACGGACGCTACTCGGTGGACGCCCTGGAGTTTTTAGAACAACAGGCAGAGTTGCACGGCACAGTCCTGCAGGAGTATCAGGCCAAAATATTTGGTGGAAGTAATATGGATGCCAGCCAGGCACGCATGGGGGATGACAGTGTCGGATCCCGGAACGCCAGCGCTGCAGTGGCACACCTGGAGCAAAGGCAGATTCCGTTATTGGCCTCTCACGTCGGGGAAACGGGGGCCAGGCGAATAATATTCGACATACATCAAGGCGATGTCTGGGTGTCGCACCTGCCACTACAGCGAACATCCAATAACCATAGGATAAAGGAGTAAGTTAACCAATGAGTATTCGAGTTTTGATTGTGGACGACTCCGCCCTGGTAAGAAAAGTGCTTTCCGACATACTTAAGGACGCTGCGGGTATCGAGGTCATGGGTACCGCCCAGGACCCAATATTTGCACAGTCGAAAATGGAGAGCGATTGGCCGGATGTGGTCCTTCTCGATGTAGAGATGCCACGCATGGACGGCATTACCTTTCTGAAAAAAATCATGCGTGAGCGACCCACCCCCGTTGTCATGTGCTCTACATTGACCGAAGCGGGTTCAAAAACATCCGTGCAAGCACTTAGCATTGGAGCCATCGATGTGGTGGCAAAGCCAAAGGCCGATCTCAAGACATCACTCCCCGAGGCATCGCACGACCTTATCGCAGCGATCCGTGTCGCTGCCAAAGCCAATATGGCCGGTGCTAAACCGAAGCCCATTACACCCCTTCGCGCAACCGAGAAGAAACTGACAGCGGATGCCATGCTAAGCAAAACTGCCGGCCGCGCTCGTCCCGGAACCAAAACCTGGCCATTAGTGGCAATAGGTGCATCTACAGGGGGTACGCAGGCACTGGAGGCAGTATTAACCGCACTTCCCGCACATACGCTACCTATTTTGATTGTGCAGCACATGCCCGAGGCGTTTACCGGGGCCTTTGCCGATCGATTGAATAAACTATGCAAGGTGCAGGTTAAAGAGGCACAGGACAACGACGCACTGCTCCCCGGAAGAGTGCTCATCGCGCCAGGCGGTAAGCATATGATGCTGCAGGCCACCCAGTTTGGTGCCAGTGTACAGGTCAAGGACGGCCCCCTTGTGAGCCGACACAAACCCTCCGTCGACGTACTCTTTCGCTCTGTCTCAAAGTACGGTAGCGATAAAGTCCTGGGCATCATCATGACCGGGATGGGTGATGACGGGGCGAAGGGAATGAAGGAAATGCACGACGCCGGTGTTAAAACGATCGCCCAGGACCAGGCCACCTGCGTGGTGTATGGTATGCCTCAGGTTGCTGTGCAGTTAGGCGGTGTCGATCTACAAGCACCATTACGAAGAATCCCGGAATTGATCATGGCCCACAAGTAGGGACCAGGGCAGGGAGGGACCTATGACTAGCCCACACCCTGGCCAGCAGACCACCAGCGATAGATCTGAACAATCGAAGTGGCCGATCTCTTCAACCTTGATGCAGACCATTTCCCTGACCATAGCCTTAACCTGTGTCATTGTTTTCTCACTTTACTGGAACATCACCAACCTTGATAAGCAGGTCTTATCTCTCGCCACAAAGGAGGCCCGGGCCAACTGGAACAAAGATCAGGCTTTTCGACTGTGGGCAACGCGGCACGGAGGAGTCTATGTAGAGCCGAACGAACGGACCCCGCCAAACCCCTTCCTGGCGCACCTGGCACAGCGCGATGTGGAAACCACGGGTGGTTTAAAGCTCACGTTGATGAATCCTGCCTACATGCTAAGTCAGGTAACCCGGGAATTTGATGCGCTATACGGGGTCAAGGGAAAAATCACCGGGCAAACACTTTTAAACCCGGCAAACAAGGCAGATGCCTGGGAGCTAAATGCACTGAAGCAGTTCGAGCACGGAATTGCTGAGGTCATCGAGCGAGCCAGCATTGACGGCCAATCTTATATTCGCCTGATGCGTCCCATGATTATGGAGGAAGGCTGCGTAAAGTGCCACGGCCAGCTTGGCTTTAAAATCGGTGATATTCGGGGAGGCGTGAGTATCGCCATTCCACTCGCTCCCTACTTTGAATCCATCCAAGCCATCAAGGAATCTACTCTCGCAGCCCATGGCACTGTGTGGCTGGTGTGCATGCTGGTCATTGGTATTGCCAACAGACGTGCGCATCGCCTAAGGGAGGCGAACAAGCGGACGGAGGCTACCCTGCGAGAAAAGGAGCTTGGCTTGACCAGGGCGCAGCAGGTATCACATATGGGTAGCTGGACCCTGAATCTTGAAACCAACGAGTTGAGCTGGTCGGAGCAGACCTATCGCATCTTCGAGATCGACCCCATGGATGCCGATTTGTCCAGCGAGGGTTTTCTCAAAGTCGTCCACCCCGACGACCGCCTTGCTGTGAGTAAGGCCTACGCGGAACCTGACAGTGGCCAATTGTCCAATAGCCTCGAACACAGACTGTTAATGCCAGACGGTCGGGTAAAATATGTCGTTGAACACTACGAGGTCAGCCTCGATCCACAGGGCAACCCGCAGATGTTAGTCGGCACAGTGCAGGACGTTACCGACCGTAAACAGGTGCAGGAGGAGCTGCTCAAACTGTCCCAAGCCGTAGAGCAAAGCCCTGAAAGCATTATCATTACCGACCTTGATGCCAGGATCGAGTATGTTAACGAGGCCTTTACCCGATCTACAGGTTATTCCAAAGAAGAGGTCATGGGACAAAACCCCCGCATGCTCCAGTCCGGGCTGACCCCTCCAGAGACATTTTCCGCCATGTGGGCCGCACTGATAGCCGGAAAATCCTGGAAAGGCGAGCTATATAACAAACGAAAGGATGGCGTATCGCACATAGAATTCGCCCACATCGCCCCTATCCGACAGCCCGATGGCAGCATTTCACACTACCTCGCGCAAAAGGAGAACATCACCGAAAAGAAACGCCTGGGGGAAGAACTGGACAGCCACCGCTTCCATCTGGAGGAGCTGGTGGAACAACGCACAGAGCAAATGCAGGAGGCTCAAGAACAGGCAGAGGTCGCCAATCAGGCCAAGAGCGAGTTTCTGGCAAATATGAGCCATGAGATTCGCACGCCGCTCAATGCCATTATTGGGCTTACCCACCTTATGAAGCACACCGCATCCGATTCCGGAGAGACAGACCGTCTCGACAAAATAGACGACGCCGCCGATCACCTGCTTTCCATTATTAATAACATTCTGGATCTATCCAAAATCGAGGCGGGAAAACTGCAAGTGGATAGATCAGATTTTCAACTCTCGGAAGTCTTCGGTCACGTCCAATCAATGCTGCGGGAGCGGGTAGAGGCAAAAGGACTGGCAATTGCCGTGGACCCGGGCACTGTACCACAATGGCTTAGAGGCGATTCCACACGTTTGTGTCAGGCCCTTCTCAATTTTGCAGATAATGCAGTTAAGTTTACCGAGCGGGGAACCATTACCCTGCGATCAAAAAAACTGCAGGAAAAAAATGGCGAAATACTGGTGCGATTTGAAGTGGAGGACACCGGTATAGGGGTTAAAGCGGAGAAACTGCCCCAGTTGTTTGAGGCATTCGAGCAGGCAGACAGTTCCACAACGCGCGAGTACGGCGGCACCGGATTGGGGCTGGCAATCACCGCACATATTGCACAGCTCATGGGCGGCGAGGTAGGCGCAGAAAGTCAGCCGGGACAGGGTAGCTTATTCTGGTTCACAGCCCGGCTCAGCCGTGGAATTGGGATAGAGTCGACCACACCTGCTATAAAGATGGCAGACCCGGAACAGGTTCTACACGCGCATTGCGCAGGATCACACATCCTGCTGGCCGAGGACAGTCCCATTAACAGAGATGTCACCGCCGAGTTACTGCGCGCCGCGGGGCTTAAAGTCGATCTGGCGAAAAATGGTAGCGAGGCGGTAGAACAGGTTCAGTCCAATAAGTACGACCTGATTCTAATGGACGTCCAGATGCCAGAGGTAAACGGCCTTCAGGCAACGCGAATCATCCGCACATTGCCCGGAAATATGGAGCTACCCATCCTGGCCATGACAGCCAACGTGTTTGAGGAAGATCGCCTGTCCTGTCAGGAGGCCGGAATGAATGGCTTCATTGGCAAGCCGGTCGAGCCCGCCAGTCTTTACCTGACCCTGCTGCAATGGCTGCCTGCGAGCGACAAGCCGGATCGGGCTTTAACTGTCAATGTACCTGACCCCGGTATCGACACACAAGGCGCCTTGCTGAATGACCTAACCGCCATCGAGGGACTGGATACGCCCAGGGCTCTGGAAAATGTGCGAGGAGACGCGGCGGGCTTGCTGCGCCTCCTGCGCCAGTTGGAGGCCCGTCATAGCGCGGATGTTCCCCTGTTGGATGGACACTTGAAAGCTGGAGAAGTAGACGAGGCGCGAGGTGTTGCCCATGCCCTGAAAGGCGCGGCTGGCACCCTTGGCCTGATGCGCCTTTGCTCAAGCGCTGGAGCCCTGGAGGACTACCTGCGGGACCATGGCGACGATGATCATACACATCAACTCATGGAGGCGATAACGACTGAGTTGGACCGTCTCGCTCGAAGTCTGGCGCACATCGATGCACAGAACACCCCCATACAGCCCATTGATGTAGACATTGCCAGGGTGCGAAAAGTGCTCGAGCGCCTACAGAAACTACTGGAAAAAGACAACACTGCGGCCAACGGATTGTTTTCCGAATCCGAGGAGCAGCTGCGCCAGATTCACGATCCGCGACTGGAGCAGCTAGGACAGCAGATTCAAGACTTCGACTATCCTGCTGCCATGATCTCCGTTGAGTCCATTGTTAATTCACTACCGCTTGATGTAAACATCCGTTAGCTTGTCGATAGACCATGAATCCGATGTCTGACTGGGGGGATAGGCCTGGAACGTCTGCAGATACATTTGCATGACGGCCGACCCGACCATGCCCTGTGGAAATTTGTCGATCACCCAGTCCCAATAAGTATTGGAGTTATGGTCCGCTCGCTCGAACGGGTCCCGGCGCAGGTTAAATAGTTTCGGTACCCGCAGGACCACAAAAGGTTCCGCCCACAATGCCATAGTTCGAGCCCTGTTTTCCGCGTAGACGGATTTCCAATCCCCCACCCGAATTCCGACCGGCATACCCAGGTCGTTCAGGTAGATAAATTCTCGGCGGGGACTTTGCTGTGTCTTGCCCGTTAAATAGGGCAAAAAATTGTAGCCATCCAGATGGAGTTTAGCTTTTTTGGCGCCAATTTGTGTCCCCTTTAACATCTTCTTCTTGAATTCTGGGTCCCCCGCTGCGGCAACCAGGGTTGGCATCCAGTCGAGGTGCGACATAATGCTGTTTGAAACCACGCCAGCAGGAATTTTTCCTGGCCAGCGCACCACTGCGGGCACCCGATAGGCCCCCTCCCAGTTAGAGTTTTTCTCACTGCGAAAGGGTGTAATACCCGCATCGGGCCAGGTATTAAAATGCACACCGTTGTCGGTGGAGTAAAACACAATGGTATTATCGGCAATGCCCAGGTCGTCGAGTTGATCCAGCATTTGACCCACTAACTCGTCGTGCCCGAGCATCACATCGTTGTAGAATCCCTGCCCGGATTTACCCAGATGTTTCTGTGCTGGATGTGTTCGGAAGTGCATTCCCGTGGTGTTGAGCCATACAAAAAAGGGCTTATTGCTGGCCACAGATTTGTCGACGAATTTCCTGGCAGCTGCAACAAACTCCTCATCGGCCGTCTCCATTCGCTTACGCGTCAGTGCACCGGTATCCTCGATCCGACCATCTGCATAGGAATGAATCACCCCTCTCGGACCGAACATTTTGCGAAACCGTGGGTCTTTAGGGTAATCCGGGTCTTCCGGTTCCTCCTCGGCATTGAGATGGTAGAGGTTGCCAAAGAACTCGTCGAATCCGTGTGCCGTAGGGAGAAACTTATCTTTGTCACCCAGGTGGTTCTTGCCAAACTGCCCGGTTGCATAGCCATGCCCTTTCAGTACTTCTGCAATGGTTACGTCGCGGTCCTGTAGTCCGAGCTCGGCACCGGGAATGCCCACTTTACTTAGCCCCGTACGCAGTGGCGTCTGACCCGTTATGAAACTGGACCTTCCCGCGGTACAGCTTTGATCGCCGTAGTAATCGGTAAAGCGCATTCCCTCATTGGCTATGCGGTCTATATTGGGGGTTCGATAACCCATGATGCCATCGCTGTAGGCGCTGATATTAGTGATACCAATATCGTCGCCCCAGATAACAAGAATATTGGGCTTGTCCGCCGCCTGTAGTTGCGCAGCCAGCAGTGCAGCAGCACAAAACAGGGCGCGGAACAATTTTGATAAATAGTTCATTTCCCTCTCCTGTTGAGAATTGTTCGAGCAATGTTTCCAGAAGCGTGAATATAACACGATGGGAAAACATCCGTGGGGACAATTGAGGCGATTCCCCCTATAATACGCCACTTCCAGAGGAGAACGGCATGTCGTTAGGTTCATGGGACCCAGCTGCGGATGCGGCGGCCCACAGCGTTGAAATAGAGGCCGCGAGTTTAAAGCGTTTTATCAACTACAGCATCAATGATCAACTAGGCGAGTTGGAGATCCTCATCGTCGGGGATGAATCCCAGGTCCTGGCCGGCCTGATGCAACTGGAGCACAGCGCCTGGAAGGCCGCCGCAGACACCCTGAGTGATGACGACCTCTTGCAGTTAATCCGTTTTTTTGTGGTGGCCGAAAATCTCGCCGGCTGGGAGGCGGGCGAAAAA
>JABHWT010000003.1 GCA_018657645.1 Halieaceae bacterium
CACCAAAAACAAATCGACCGCGTCCTCCGCATCGCCCGTGCGGGCGAGTACCAGAAATTTGTGGGCCGCCTTGGCGTAAAACACGTGTCGTTTGACGCCGCTCAGGGTGAAACTGTCACCATCGGCGACAGCACGCATTTGCACGCCCTGGGGGCCGAATCCGTTATCGGGCTCCAGCCAGGCGGGAGCGACAATCAGGTCACCGCTACCAATTGCTGGCAAATTATCTTCTTTGTGGGCGGGACTACCGCCTTTTGAGATGGCGGCAACGGATATAACGGAGCTGACGAAGTGTGGCCCGGGGGCCAGACCACGACCCAACTCCTCGTAGATAAGTGCGCAGTCCAACAGGCTGAGCCCCATACCACCATGTTCTTCGGGTAGCATTATGCTGAGCAGGCCCGTCTCCGTCATTTGCTCCCACAAGCTGGCGGGAATGCCGATTTCATCGTGCTCCATTTCCCTGACCACGGCGGTGGAACTGTGGTCGGTCACAATACTCTTGACCATATCGCGGAGAATGTTCTGCTCTTCTGTAAATTTAAGATCCATTGAAAATGCCTCTTAACAACCTCATTGTGTTGTGTGTTAGCGGATTATCTCGATTTCAATTCCCGCCCCTACTCGACAACACCACCTGCTTTTAAGCCGGCAATGCAGTCATCGGTAAATCCCGCCTCTTTTAGCACCTCGTCGGTGTTGGTCTGCCCGTCGACCTGCACCTCATGGGTAGATTGATCGCGTTCACAGCCTGCCAGCACAGGTGCCAGTTGATCAAACTCTCCCTCGGTTGGGTGATTGGCTTTCATAAAAGTACTGCGCGATTGCAGGTGCCTATCTTCCACCACCTCGGCAATAGAGAGCACCGGCGCTACGCAAGTATTCTCACTTGCCAGCAAATCCGTCCAGTCGTCGCGAGTCCGCTGCAGAAATTTCTCCTGAAATGCGGCCTTCATTTCGTTCTGTCGCTCCAGGTCATATTGAGATTCCTCAAAATGATCGAGCTCCAGCAAGCGGCACAGATTTTTATAAAAGTGAGGTTCAATGGCTCCCACTGAAACCGCACCCCCATCTTTCGTTTTATAAACACCATACCAGGCGTAGGCACCGGTCAATACGGTTTCATTCGGTCTGGTTTCAACTCCGGTCGCTGTGAACTGATCCAGATACAATGACATCAGACTTAATACACCGTCGGTGGCGGCCACGTCCAGATACGCGCCCTCTCCCTTGCGCAGACGGTTGAGCAAGGCCGCGATAATAGCCATCGCCGCGTGCATGCCACCACCCGCGCTGTCGGCAACCGTGGCACCGGGAATAGCTGGCCGACCCTCGCCATCCTTGCCACTGCAAGCCAGAAACCCGCCCACGGCCAGATAGTTGATGTCGTGTCCGGCCCACTGGGCGTAGGGACCCTCCTGCCCATAGCCACTGGTGGAACAGTACACAATCGTCGGATTGACCTTTTTGATAGCCTGATATCCCACCCCCAGACGGTCGGCCACTCCGGGACGGAAACTCTCCATGACCACATCGACATTAGCGGCCAGTTGATAAATCGCCTCTTTGCCCTGGTCCGATTTCAGATCCACGCGAATTCTCTTCACGCCCCGACCTGCGCCATAAGCGTGATAATGGGGGTTGATCTGTTTGGCGCCCTTGGCAGCTACGGGCGCAACCTTAATGACATTCATGCCATAGTCTGCCAGAACCCGCGATGCGCGAGCCGCGGGACCTACACTGGCAAGATCCAGAATGGTAAGACCTTCGAGAAAAGCCATGCTGTTTTCCTTTCTAGAAGTTCTTGGGCAGGCCCAGTTTTCGCTTGGAAATAATGTTTCTTTGCACCTCGGATGAACCACCGCCAATGGTGTCAATTACGGTATAGGTATAACAGCTCTCGGCGCGGCCATTAAGCGGAGCTTCCTCGGTACCCAGTGCCAATTGTGCTCCCGGGCCCACGATATCCATTGTGGCATTTGCAATTCGCAGTGACAGTTCTGTGGCATACAGTTTGTACGCAGACGCTTCGTAGGTCGGAGTATTCCCCTCCAGTGCAGCGTTGACAAACTTGACGCCTAACAATCGCGCTACTTCACTCTCGGTGACCAGTTGGGCAATACGCTGACGTATCACGGGATCGTTCTTCAGCGGCTGACCATCCCTGGTTGCCGTCTTGACGTGGTCGCACAACAACTGTATCCGACCCCGGATGGGAGAGAATGTAAACAGGGTGAAGCGCTCTACATCCAGGGCCTCGGCAATATACTGAAAACCCTTGTTGACCTCACCCACACGGTAGTCGTCGTGAACAAAAACATCGTCGAAAAACACACCGTTAGTGCGCTCTCCACCCATGGTCGGCATAGCGTGAATGGTCAAGCCTGGATCATCCATACGAATCAAAAACAGTGAAATACCATTGTGCTTTTTAGCATCCGGGTCGGTACGGGCACCGACCCAGTACCAGTCGGCAAAGTGTGCAGAGGTAGTAAATATTTTCTGACCATTCAAAACCCAACCGTCGCCCTTGCGCTCGGCCTTTAAGCGCATGGCGGCGGCATCAGAGCCGGCGTTGGGTTCTGAGTAGCCCACGGCAAATTCGATATCTGCATTGAGAATCTGCGGTAGAAATTCCTGCTTCAGTTTCTCGGATGCAACGTTAATCAACGTTTTTCCGACGATGCCAACGCCCTTGCCAATCTGTGGGGCGCCGAATGAGGAGAGCTTCTCGTTGAGCAGAAACTCGTAAAAACCCTCCCCGTCCTGACCGCCGTACTCCTTGGGCCAGGTAATGCCCATCCAGCCCTTGGCGGCAACTTTTTTCATAAAGGCACGCCGCTCGGGCGTATCGCAAATCTGGGCCATGTTTTCTCGAGTCACGTCCATGACATCGACATCACGGTTTTCCTCGAGAAAGTCATCCACCTCGCGCAGGAACTGGCATTCTTGTTCTGAAAATTCGAAATTCATAGGTTCTGTCCCGGATTTATGCAGTCAAACACTCTCGATTGATACTCATCGATGTTAGCGACTCAAGTACCTTTAGTCTGCCTCCAGACAATTCCCAATCGGACGAAGTAATATCAGAATAGGACAGTCATCGACTCGCAGCTCAGGATGAATCACTGCCGAAGGCGCCGGCCTCTCGATAGGCCCCAATCTGGCTGTCACCGTAGCCAAGCACATCGCGCAAGACCGCCTCGGTGTGCTCGCCAACAGTCGGTGCCCTGGTCGGCTCTGGAAGTTCTTCGCCCACAAAATTAACCGGGAATGCCAGCATATCTGCACCGTGGGTTTGATGCGGCAATATCTTGAAGCGCGCCTTGAACTGCGGGTCGTCGATTATATTCTGTGGTGTATTCACCGGTGCAATGGGCGTGTTTTTCTCGGAGCTGAACGCCAGCCACTCCTGTGACGTTTTTGTTCTGAACACGTCGCGCAGTTCTGCCTGCAACTCTCGATTGCCCCGTGCGTGATCGGCATACTTTGAGCCCGGCCATTTCTCAAACAAGTCCTCTCGACCCACACCCTCGCAAAAGTTCTTCCAGAATGCCTGCTCAGAAGCCATGAACAAAACGTGACCGTCACTGGACTCGTACATCTGGTAGCGAACACCGCCTCTCATTCCCGCTGTGGCAACCGGGCGGCGCTCATAGTTATCCGCCTTGTTGCCGGTAACCACGTCTTCCGGTCGAGAGTACGCCATATGACTCTCACTCCGATACCAGTCAAAAAAAGCTGCGGCATCACTTTGCCCCAGTTCCATCTCACAGCCCTGGCCGGTTTCCCGCGCTCTCAATACACCGGCTAACATGGCAAGCCCGCCAACAAACGGCGCCGCATTAATACCGATGGAGACATGCTCGGGGATGTAGCAAAATCCCTCCTCGTCATAGGCCGGTGTTACTGCACCGGACCAGGTGTCGTATGCGATCCCGTGAGATGGCATTTTCTGATAAGGCCCGGTGGACCCGTAACCCGATACATTGATAAACACTATTTCGGGGTTCACCTTCTTGAGGTCCTCATAGCCAAGACCCAGCTTGGCTAACCCACCCGGCCGCATCGTTTCGACGACGACATCTGCATCCTTGACCAGGTCCTTGTATATTTTTTTCCCGGAATCGGATTTGAGATCGAGAACGATGCTCTTTTTGCCACGGTTCAGGTGGTAGTGCATCAAGGACGTTCCCTCGATGATCGGCCAGGTCATCTCGCGAATGTAATCCCCGGCGGGAGATTCTACCTTGATTACCTCGGCGCCCATGTCGGCAAACGATGTAGTCAGGGCCGCCGGGCCCAGTAGAGAGCTTTCTATAATGCGTAAATCAGCTAAAGGGGCTTGGCATGAACTCATGGTGTTTTCCTCAAGAGTACTTCTTTAATAGCTAAGATAAGCTATTGAGAATATTTTGCAGGTTCGGGGTCAATGCGGTTTCGGCCGATCGTATGTCATATTTGGACAGGGTGCGAATTATAGTTAGGCGACATTTGGCCTCGCGCACCTATTCTGAATTTTCGATCACCCCCGAGGCGACATACTCGTCGAATTCTGCATCGCCCATACCCAGCAGCTGACAAAAGACTGCCCGGTTATCTCTGCCAATGGCGCCACCGGCATCGGAAGTTTTACCCGGTGTACGGGACAAGCCCAGGCCAAGGCCCGGCGCAAAAACACTCCCCTTCTTAGCGTGGTTAATCTGCTCAAAAAAATGCCTGGCCTTGAGATGAGGATCGTTCAGCCACTGATCTTCCACTGTCTGGGCAACCCCGGCAGCGATACCGGCCTGCTGCATGCAATGCATTACCTCGTAGGGATCCCGGGCTATGGTCCACTCTCCGATCAGTTCATCGAGCACCGTGTGGTTGGCCTGCCTGTTGGGTACCGAATTAAAACGCGGGTCTACTATCCACTCGGATTTTCCCAGTAGCTGGCAAAACCGTTTCCACTGCTGTTCATCGGCTATGGAAATGGCGCACCATCGATCACTGTTACCACTTTCATCCAGGCAGGGATAACAACCCTGTGGTGCGTGATCAGGCGCGCGATTACCCGGTTTCTGCGGTTCTCTGTCGTGGCCATACACCTCCATCAGGACATCGCCAATCGACGCCACTGTCGCCTCAAGCTGTGCAAGCTCGATCTGCTGGCCCTTTCCGGTTTTTCCCCGATAGTGGAGTGCACACAAAATGGAGAACAACCCGTAAAGGGCGGACAGGGGATCGGGATATGCAAACTGGGTCATGGTGCAGTCGCGATGTGCAAACCCGGACAAATTCGCCAGTCCGGACAGGGTCTCAATATTCGGGCCCCAGGAAATGTAATTGGCATCGGGGCCGCGCCTGCCGAAACCGGTACTGCTCAATACAATCAACTCCGGTTGTAGCGCAGTAAGCTGGTCGAAACCCAGTCCAAATTTTTCCAGTACGCCACTTCCATTATTGTCGATGACAATATCACTGCAGGCAATTAATCGCCGGATCAGCTCTGGTGCCTCGGGGCGAGTCAGGTCAAGGGAGATATACCGCTTGCCCGCATTCCAGTCTGTCAGCCAGGGAGACATCTGGGGTTGAAGACCCAGTTCCGGTGCTTTTGGCGGCACAAAGAGACGGGTTACATCCGGGAAGCCCTTGGATTCAACCCTGATAACATCTGCCCCACAAAAAGCCATGTGGCGGCCAATCCAGGGGCCGGCCATCCCGGCTCCAAATTCGACAACGCGCAAGCCCGCCAGTGCTCCCTCGCCTGCTTTTTTGAGCGCATTTCCTGGCCTACTTCTTTGTCGCGACTCCCGTTCCTCCTCCAGGCCTGTAAGCACCTCCCCGGTGTGTGCCCCTGGCGTCGGGGCTGGACTTTTTATTCGCCAGGGCGTCTGGGACAAGCGGTATGGCGCTCCGGGGTAGCGCAGGGTGTTCCCCTCCCCATGCTCCACGTCGACATAAAACCCTCGCGCATTGAGATGCTGGTCTCCAGTAACTCCTTTTGCAGTGCTCAATGGCGTCACCGCCAGATGACGGCGCTGCCCCTCGCGATAAAATTCTTCGACCGTAAATTCCTGGGTAAGCTCGGTGATAAATATATCCAGTAGTTCGCGGTAGGGCAGCCTTCCAGCAGAGGTCCCCTCGAACATGGGATCCAGGACTTCCTGATTGCCACTGACTTCATTAATCCATTTTGCCAGCACCTGCCAGTGCAGTGGGCGATTGATAATCAGGTAGATATCGCCATCCTTGCAGGGGTATGTACCAGAGGGCGCTGCGGCAAACAGCCCCGTGCCGTACCGCCTTGAGACGATATCGTCCTCCAGCCATTTGCCTATACCACAGATACTGGTCACCGCCAGCATGGTTTCCTGTATTGATATGTCCACCTGCTGTCCCACACCGGTTTGCTGGCTATGATGCAAGGCAATCATGCTGCTGACCGCCGCCATGGTAGACGCCATTACAAAGGACTGCGACCCACACAATTTTACCGGCGGGTCGTCCGCAAAACCGGTGACTACCATTGCACCGCCGAGCGCGCTTGCTACTATATCTGCACTCTGGTAATCGCGATGTGGGCCAGATTGACCAAAGCCCGTAATGGAGGTAACGACCAGGCCCGGATTATCACTTAGCATTGTTTCGACACCGAGATTCAATGCTGCCAGGCCTCCCGGCGCCAGCGATTCAATGACCAGATCACAGCTGCTGGCAAGCTTGCGCACTTGTCGCTGGCCATCGGCGCTCTCAATGTCGACACAGATACTTTTCTTGTTGGTGTTGTTATACAGAAACGACAAACTGCAGCTTAAGTCTCCCTCTCCCGGCCACAGAGGTGGTGTTGCCCTTGCATTAGCAGTCAGACCGGAATTACCTGTGCTGGCCTCGAGCTTGATGACTTCAGCGCCCATGTCTGCCAATAATTTACCGCAATAACTGCCTTTATCATCACAGATTTCTAGCACTCGAATGCCTTCCAGCGCAGAATCCGTGGATTTGCTACCCATTTGCACGATAGTCAGTCAGTTTTTTGCCGGTCCAGCCTTTAAAGGCGCGCCTGAAGTTGCTGACGCTGGTGTAGCCCAGGAGAAAACCAATTTCCTTGGGAGTCAAAGAGGTGTATTCGAGATATTGAATGGCGAGGTCCTTGCGGGTCTCGTCCAGAATTTGTTGGTAGGTCAGGCTCTCCTGAACCAGGCGCCGACGTAGCGTTCTAGACCCCATGTTCAGGCGCTTTGACATCTCCTCCAGGGTTGGAAACTCACCTGGACTTTTTACCAGCGCATTGCGAATCTTACTCGATAATAAATCGGCATCTGCCATTTGGTCAATCAGCATCTTGCACTGCTGCTCACACAGTTTGCACACTTCCTCATTGGCCAGGCTTATCTTCTGCTCCTGGCTGCGAATGTCCCATAAAATCAGGTTGCGCGGTTGATCAAAATACACGGGGCAGTCGAAGCGTTTTTCGTATTCTTCCATATTTTCCGGTTGCGGGTAGGTCACCCGTAACTCGAGCACCGGAAAGGGCCTGTTGGTGAGACTGGCCGCCAATCCGCAGGTTCGACTGACAAACTCTTCCACCGCAAAACGGGTCAACTCGCCAAGCGGGAAAATCTCCTTGAGCTCTGTACACCAACGTTGGTCGCTGACCTCAGTACTGGGCAGCACAATATGCTCCACCAATGCGTCGTATTTGGTGAATAAGCTCCTGGAGTGAGCAAGATCCGCTGCGCTCAAGGCGGCATAGCCCAATACCCCCAGGTTACTGACTTTAAACTCGTCTCCCAGGGCAAAACCAATGTGGGGCTCACCTGTCAGTGAAATAATATTGCGAATAATGCAGCGGTATTGACTGGGGGTGGGGGAAAACTGATCACGCCCCACCTGCTCCTGATGCAAGTCGGTGCCCTCCAATACCAGTTCCGGGTTAAAACCCCGGCTCTCCATTCGAGCGAGGTAATAACCGATCTTGTTGTTCTTTGTGAGGAGGCTGTCGGGCATAATCTGCAAATACTACATTAAAATCAGCATATTATGGAAGTGTCTACAGACAGTCAGCCGTTTTGGAGGACCCAGCTATTGGCTTAATTGGGCCTTTATTACCCGGCGTAATAACTTGCCGGTTTCATTGTAGGGAAGTTGATCCAGGAAATGAATCACCTGCGGTACACGTGAGCTACGCATATTGTCTTTTACCCAGGCCTGCAACACCTCCTCCGACACTGTCTTGCCGGCCTTCAGTACCACTGCGGCAGCAACTCCCTCTCCCCACTGTTCGTCGGGAATACCCACCACGGCGGCATCGGCGACCGACGCGTGTTCCAGCAAAACATCTTCGATCTCGCCGGGTGACATGTTCTCTCCGCCGCGAACAATCACATCATCG
>JABHWT010000252.1 GCA_018657645.1 Halieaceae bacterium
ACCAACAAAATGAGTAATACTTGAGCGAACCAGTTGGGTCAAAATTAGATGCAAATACTGGGTCAGTTTTAAGTGCAATTTAACACCCTGGTGTATGACTGGGACTGGACGCCCCCTTGAATGACTGAAATCGAAGAGATTTCTGCGCCCGTGTTGTGGTGAAGGTTAGCATGCAGCTGTCCGCTGAGCACGGCCCGCTGAAAGGAGTGGGGTTTCAAACGTTGGGGCCGCCCAGGCAGTGGGTCGTGCTCAGTGAACGCCGTGTTTAATGCCCCCAAGTTGCTTCAACCGCTCATGCCGGGGTTTTATGCCTGTCAAAAAGTGCTCTGCCCCCTGTCACGAAGTACCCCGACCCGAATCTATTGTGGGTGACTGACTACCATCGGGCCCGCTACCTCGTTGCATTTATCCTCGCCAAACAGTTGCCGAACCAACTCCAGGGAAAATTCGATCGCTGTTCCGGGCGCCTGGCTGGTAATACAATTACCATCGATCACTACCCGGGTATCGGGGCAGGGTGTTCCCGACTTGATTTGATTGACAAAACCCGGATGCGCCGTCGCCTTTTTCCCCGTCAGAAGCCCATGGGATTCGAACACCAGAGCGGGTGCTGCACAAATGGCGGCAACCCATTTTCCCTGTGCATTGTGCTCCTGCAACAGCCCCGTCAGTGAGTTGCAATCGCGTAAATGCTCGGCGCCAGGCAAACCACCGGGAATTGCTATCAGGTCGAAGGACTGCTGCAGGCAATCGTTGATATGGCAGTCGGCTACCAGAGTGGTTCTTCGAGATGCGGTAATGGTTAGCGCACCGTCGAGATCGACACTGGCCACTGTTACCTGCGCCCCGGCGCGTCGAAGGATATCGATGATGCAAATTGCCTCGATCTCCTCACTGCCATCGGCAATGGGAACTAACACAGATTTAGCCATGATTATCCACCTATACCTGATCCTTACGAATACTCTGGTAGAGTTCCTCGAGGAGATCGTGCAAACGCTGCATCTTTTTTTCACCAATCAGGGCGCTGTATTCCTGCTGTACAGAAGTGCCTACATTAGTACCGGCCTTCATTAATACGTGGCCGGCAGGGGTAAACCTGACAATTTTAGCCCGCCCATCATCGGGGTCTTGTACCCGTTCAACAAAGCCCATACGCTCCACCTCGTCGACCAGTTGTCCCATCGCCTGCTTGCTTATTGCCGCTCGCCTGGCAAGCTCTGTAAGCCGGGTGCCGGACAGGCTCAAATGAGTGAGAATAGCCTGGTGCGACATCTGTAATTGGGTATAACCCTGGGCCGCAAATCCGTCCATTGCATGCCTCTGGAAGTGCCTCGCAACCTCCATTAGCGACTGGCCGATATTGTGCTTCCGGTAGTGCTCGAGGTCTTCCTGGCTAAGCTTGTTTTTTGCCATCGTTACATTCCTATAGGGTGATAGGTTGGCGAACAGGTGCTTGGGTTATTGACAAGGCTGTACCTTTTTGGCTCGAAATATGCGGGGGAAGATGACATGTTAGCCGAGGTAGTTGGCTCAAAACAATTCTCCCTCGATGGCATTGTTAGCTGCGACAAAACCGAATGTGGCAGCCGGTCCCAGTGTCGAGCCCGCTCCTGGATAGGATCGCCCCATCACCGGTGCCGAGCAGTTGCCCGCGGCGTAGAGCCCCGGAATACATTCTCCCGACTCAGTGAGGACCCGGGCATATTCATCTACCTTGAGTCCACCTTTAGTGCCAAGTTCGCCCGGGTAGACCTCAAAACCATAGAATGGACTTTGCACAATCGGGCCAAGGCAGGGGTTGGGAGTGACTGACTTGTCGCCATAAAATTGGTCAAAGGCATTCTCGCCCCTGTTAAAAACAGGGTCCACTCCCGAGCGCGCGTAATCATTCATCTGTTTAACCGTGTGTGTGAGGCCTGCTGCATCAATGCCCAGTAGTTCTGCCAATTCATCCAGGGAGTCGGCTCTTTTAATAAACAGCTCTTTGATTTTGGCGGATACTGCCCAGTCCGGTTGCTGTGCGCCGGGCAACAGGGGACCCACGGGGTACTTTTTCCGAAAGTTGGCATCGAAAATCAGGTAGGCGGGTACGCAGGGAGATGCCTCGGAGTGGCTGGCATACATGGCTTTCACGATATCGTTGTAGGCCGCAGTTTCCTTTACAAACCGCTGGCCCTGTTTGTTGACCATCACGCCGCCAGGCAGCGATTTTTCGATAACCAGCATCCGAGCCCGCTCTTCTCCCGGGACCACAACGGTGGGGCCCCACCAGGCCTCGTCCATCATCTCCAGCGCCGCGCCGGCTTCCAGTCCCATCGTAATCGCATCTCCGGTAGAAAAGGGATTTCCACAGCTCCACTCGGGTAGTGTCGGTTTGGGTAGGTATTTGTCGCGCATGGCTCCGCTGTTGTCGAATCCACCCGCGGCGAATAAAACCCCTTTGATGCCCTTGATTTGGATACCCTTGCCGCCCTGCACAGCTGTCAGGCCCAGCACGTGCCCGTTCTCCATTATCAGCTGTTTGGCTTGTGTATTAAGCCATAGCGGAATGTCGCGACGCTTCAGAGCCAGGCGCAGAGAGCCGATTAGCGCATTGCCCATGGCACAGCGGCGATCTCGCTTGCTTTTAAAACGCCAGGGGATATCCGACAAGTACTCAAACATGCGTCCTGCCATTTTCTGTATCCAGCCGGGGGAGTGGGTCAGCGCAGATTGGGCCTCGGGAATGTTCATTGAAATACGGTTTAATATTAGTTCCTGCGGCGCCGTTTGCCGCATCTGCAGAAATTCCTCCTCATCCAGCTGGCGGGCATCGAAGGGCGCGGCTTCCAGAGTGCGGCCACCTTCTTTAGAACCAGGAATATCCTGGTAGTAATCTGCGTAGTCTGGGACCAGATTCAGCCCAATGCCCACCTGCTGGCACAGGTACTGCACTATTTTTGGGGCATTGGTCAGATAGCTGCGCATACGCAGCTCGCTCACTTCCTCGCCAACCGTGCCTTTCATATAGGTCAGCGCTTCTTCGTAGGAGTCCTCGAACCCTTCAGCTTCCATTTTGTGGTTATTGGGCACCCAGAGACCGCCTCCCGACATCGCAGAGGATCCGCCGTATTGGGGACTTTTCTCGATCAGTAGCGTACTGGCCCCAAGATCATGGGCGGTAATTGCAGCAACCATGGCGGCAACACCGGTACCGACAATGACAAAGTCATAGCTGTGATCCCATTCAATGGCGTTGCTAGTCATTTTCTAAATCTCCCAGTTCAGTCGGGCCCGCTCATCGCGGTGTTGATTCAGCGCTTAGGACGCAGAAACGGGTAGGTTAAGACGAGAGGCATGTTGATCGCTATGATAGATCTGTTGTACCGCCTTGCGCGCATCCTCGGCGCTTCCCAGCGCAGGCGTAATACGAGAGTTCAGATTGCGGTCGAAACGAGGGAAGTTACTGCTCGAAATCTCCAGTCTGATTTTGTGATTGGGTTTGAAAGTATGGGCAATATCCCATAAATCGATAGTAAATTCGGTGACCTGGCCTGGCTCCAGAAACTCCTCCCTCTCCCGGTCATTACGATAGCGGGCGCGGATTATCCCCTCTGCGATATTGGCACAATATCCCCCGGGTTCGACATCCACGAGTTTGGCGGTAAAGTCGGTGTCCGGTGCATCGCTACTGGCGTACAGGGTGACTGAAACAGGGCCCGAGAGCGCCAGGGGTTCTGCCATGCAGGCCGAGGTGTATACGAGTACATCGTGTCGCTCCTCTACCTGGGCCTGATTCAACACACCTGTGGGCACATCGATCATGCTCCGCCCCCCCGTGGTCGGTACCGGATCCATCGGGTCGTAAATAAAACTATCTAACGGTTCAGTTTTCGGCGCTTGTCTACCCAGTGATCCATCGCCCATTCGGCTGTTAGCCTGGCCTGCACTGTGGAGGTAATAAGGCACAATGGTGTGTTCGGGGGGCCAGGATGAAGCCTCCTTCCAAATGTTTTCTCCCATTTGATAATAGCGAACCTGATTGGCTGCCAGAAATGTTTTCTCCTCTCCCTTAAGCCAGTGGTCGAACCACTCAAATAGCATTGCCGCAAGTACATCCGGGCCGGTTAATGCCTCTGGCCCGAAGTCTCGCTCTCCCGCATAGGTGGGACGCTTATTGTAGTACGCACTGTGATCTGTTGGACCGATGATCATTCGGTGCTGATCGCGAACGCTCTTGTCGCCTCTGGTCCTGAGCGCAGCGTCGAAATCCATATGCCCCTTCATGCAGGTGTCGTACCAAGAACTCAGGTGCATTACGGGAACTTTAATGTCCTCGACCTGGGCGACATTATCTACGTTCTTCCAGAACTCGTCGTAACTGGGGTGTGATAACCACTCCCGCCAGTAGGGTGCGGCACCGTTCTGGTAGGCTGGAAAGTCAATGAGGGGCAGGTAGCTAGCCGATTTGATCAGGTCACTGGAGGCCTCTACCAGCTTTTTATCCGCTTCCGCCAGGCTAGCCGGGTCCAGGCCGAGGCGCGAAAGCGTATCGCGAGCCAGAATTGTCCACACCCAGGACATTTGAAAGCCCAATTCCAATGCGCCCCCGGATGAGTAGGTCCAACCACTGTGGAAATTGGTTGCGGTCATATAGGAAAACGCAGCTTTGAGGTGAGGCGGGTTTTCAACTGCGCCCTGAATCGCCGCCAGGCCCAGAGCACATGCGCCATATATCCCGATGTTGCCATTGGACCAGGATTGGGCTGCGGCCCATTCCACCATGTCGTAAGAATCCCTGCCCTCGTCGCCGTAGGGGCGCCACTCGCCCTCGGAGCCCGATCTTCCCCGAGCCTCCGAAGATACAACAACATAACCTTTCTGAGCCGCAATGAGCGGGCTGAACAGTAATTCGTGGACTACCAGAAACATGTCGTTGTCATAGGGGTGTTGATTAACCAGGACGGGATAGCTGACATCGTCGTCCGGTCGATAAATATCGACAGCAAGCTTCACTCCATCGCGCATGGCCACCATGACATCGCGTTCGACAATAATATTGTGAGCCATTCAAATTCTCCCTTAAACTCGGGTCGGCTAAGCTGGCCAAGGAGCGGTCAACCCGCCGCCGTCACCGCTATCGGACAACCTCGAGTCCATCGTAAGGTCGAGCGTTCGGAAAGTAAAGTAACCTTATCAAAGGGCGGAGCCAGCTAACCCTGGTAATTAGCTAGCGCATATTGCTATCGCGAACACAAAATGCCACTGTGCACCTTTTTTCTACAAGGGGTATCATGGCCTTCAAATGGCCCGTCTCATCGCACGCTGAGTGCATGCCGGGGTCACAACAGCTTATTTGGAATCAGTGAGGTTTCTATGGGTCGTCTCGAAGGTAAAGTTGCAATTGTCACCGGTGGAGCAAGGGGCATGGGGGAGGCGACAGTTCGCCTTTTTGTCGAGCATGGAGCTAAAGTAGTGATTGGTGATGTGTTGGATGAGGCGGGCCAGGCTCTGGCTGGTGAACTGGGTGAAAGCGCGGTGTTTCAGCACATGGATGTTAGCAAGGAGGCCGACTGGGCGGCAGCGGTGGTGTCGGCCGAGGCGCTTGGTCCGCTGAATGTACTGGTGAATAACGCCGCTATTTTGCATATGGCTTCAATCACCGACACTACCGCCGATGATTATATGCGAGTCGTCAATGTTAACCAATTGGGGTCTTTTCTGGGAATCCGGGCAGTCATTGATCCAATGAAGAAAGCCGGCGGTGGCTCTATTATTAACGTGTCATCGGTGGATGGGTTGCACTCATCGGCCGGCCTTTCGGCCTACTCATCGACCAAGTGGGCGGTACGAGGGTTGACAAAAAATGCGGCCATAGAACTCGGTCAATACGGTATCCGCGTTAACAGTGTGCACCCCGGGGGTATATACACCGAAATGGGCGGTGCGGGCCTGATGTCTGAACAGGAACTCAGCGAGGCCATCTACGCCGATTTTCCCATTCCCCGCGTAGGCCTGCCCAAGGAAGTTGCCTACGTCACCTTGTTCCTGGCAACCGATGAGGCCACTTATAGCACCGGTTCGGAGTTTGTCGCCGATGGAGGGTGGTTTACTGGTATGCGCAGCCCGGGCATGCCTTGTTCCTGAACACTGTGGCCGAAAAAGAGTTTATGCAGGCCGGAATTGAGCCGATGCAGATTGGTGGGCGGCAGGATTAGTTATTAGACTTTTCCCTCACCAGTCAGCAACGGGGACTGGTATATATTTTCATTACATGTCCTTCTATATGTGTGTGTCTTGACCCAATCGGTATGAGGACGAGGTGTCGGGCACAGGTTTTTGCCACCAACTGGCGTATAATTGAGGACAGAAGCAAGGCAGAGGAACTGCCCGCGTTCAATTCATTCAGTGTGAGGGCCCCCAATGAAGCCGGCACCATTTGATTACTACGCACCGGAAACCCTGGAGCAGGCGGTGGCTCTCCTGGAGAAACTGGAGAACGAAGACGTCGATGCTAAAATCATCGCGGGTGGGCAGAGCCTGATGCCCATGCTTAACCTGCGGATGGCCAGACCCGATGCGCTGGTTGATCTGGGTAAGATCAAAACCCTCGATTACATTCGCCAGGAGAATGGCACGATCGTAATCGGCGCTATGACCAGCAAGCGGGCGGCGGAGGACTCGACACTGTTACGGGACAGGCAACCGTTATTGCATGCCGCCACAGGGCATATCGGGCACCGCCAAATTCGAAATCAGGGCACCGTTGGGGGCTCCTTTGCTCACGCCGATCCGGCGGCGGAATACGGTGCGGTTGCGCAGGCGCTGGGTATGGAAATGGTTGTGGTTGGACCCGATGGCGAGCGGATTATTCCAGCCGATGAATTTTACCTGTCCTTCCTCACTACCGATATCGATGCCACTGAAGTGCTGACCGAGGTGCGGGCGCCGATTATGCCAGATAATACGGGCTGGGCCTTTCAGGAGGTCTGCCGCAGGAAGGGTGATCTGGCCATGGCCGGTACCGCCGTAACCCTGAGGCTGGAGGCCGGCAGTTGTGCCGAAGTGGTGATCGCCGTTTTTGGTGTCAATGCTACCGCCGCTCGTCTGCCGGAGGCAGAGCAGGTGGTAAATGGGCAGGCCCCGGGAGAGGCTATTTTTGCACAGGCGGGTGAAGCCGCCGCCGCGGCTCTGGATGAACCGATTGCCGATGTACACGCGACAGCAGATTATCGTCGTAGCCTGATTGCAACATTGGTTAAGCGGTGCCTTGCCGAGGCCGTTGAGCGTTGCGCGTAATCAGGAAAGACTCATATGAGACAGTCAAGAGGTAGGAATCAATGACGGCACTGCAACACGTTACGGTCACGGTGAATGGTATTACCTACGAGCGCTCAGTTGATCCACGTTTGAGCCTTGTTGACTTTTTGCGCCACGAGCTTCATCTAACGGGTACGCACGTGGGCTGTGAGCACGGAGTCTGCGGTGCTTGTACCATCATAAAAGATGGCATGGCCGTTCGATCCTGCCTACTGTTAGCGGTACAGTCTGACGGCACTAATTTGCAAACGGTTGAGGGATTGCGCAACGCCGAAACTGGTGAACTGCACCCTATTCAACAGGCATTTATCGACGAGCATGGACTGCAATGTGGGTTCTGTACGCCCGGCTTCCTGATGAGCACCCTGGAATTACTGGCTGACAACCCTAGCCCAACAGACCAGGAAATCAAAGATGCCCTGGATGGCAATTTGTGCCGCTGCACGGGGTATCAGTCGATTATTAAGTCGGTGCGCCTGGCCGCCGCTAAAACCAGTGGTGGCAAGCTGGCTGGTACGCACGGTAGTGCCTGAACAGGATCGCGCAATGACCAGCACAATACCCAAACTCCCCCAGGATATGCCGGTCACTTCCCCCCGCTATGTGGGCAAAGAGGTGAAGCGGATAGAAGACCCGGGTTTGGTCACGGGGCGCACTGAGTTTATCGACAACCTGAAACTCCCGGGAATGGCCCACGCTGCTATCCTGCGTACCCCCCATCCCCATGCAAGAATTATTCGAGTCGATGCCAGCGCCGCGGAACAACTGCCTGGTGTGGTCGCCGTGTTAACGGGAGAGGATATCAAACGCTGGTGTAATGTAGGCGCTACCTCACCGGAGGGATGGGGTAGCACACCCATGGCGGTTGAAAAAGTTCGGTTTGTTGGTGAGCCGGTTGCCGCGGTGGCTGCTATTAGCCGGTATGTTGCCGAGGATGCTCTGGAACTGATAGAGGTGGAGTATGAACTGCTGGAGGCGGTGACGAACCCGGAGGAGGCGCAGGCACCGAACGCACCGAAGCTGTTTGAACATAATGCCAGCAACGTAATTCTCGATCGCAATTACACCTGGGGAGACGTCGACAGGGTGTTCGCGGAGGCGGATCACGTGTATACGGAAAAGTTTCGCTGGAACCGGGTGGGCGCCAATCCGATGGAAACATCCGGCTGTGTTTGCCAATGGGACGTCGTCAATAATAGCCTGACCTGTTATGGATCTTATCAAACCCCTGGTTTTATAGCCCTGGGTAGGGCGGCCTCGCTTAATCTGCCGTCCAATAGAGTAAAGGTTGTCGCCCATCCCCACGGCGGTAGTTTTGGTGGCAAGGGCGGGCCACGGGGAACGGATATAGCCGCTTTGCTCTCTCGCAAGGCAGATGGCAAGCCAGTTAAGTACATAGAAGACAGGGTGGAGTACCTGCTGGCCGGCGCGGGTCAGTCCTGGGATCGATACTACCAGGCTTCCCTGGCAGTGAAGGCCGATGGCACTCTGGTGGGGCTTAAAGTGAACCTGGTGGATGATCAGGGTGCTGGTGCCGAGGGCTATGGAACGATTTCTGCCGCCAAACCTCTGGCGGCATTTACCGGTTGTTACACAATAGAGGCTGCCCAGTATGATTTGAAACTGGTGGCCACCAACAGGGCACCGACGTACCCCTATCGCGGCTATGGACCACCCCCTCACAATTTTGTTCTGGAGTCGATGGTTGATATTGCCGCTCGGGACCTGGGGATGGATGCGGCCCAGATCAGACGAATGAACTATATCGCGCCGGATCAGTTTCCCTACACTATACCCAGTGGCAATGAATACGATAGCGGTCGATATGAGGTGGTGTTAGACAAAGTCATTGCAATGGCCAACTACCGGGAAATGCGAGAATTGCAGGTGAAAGCCCGAACTGAGGGGCGCTTGCTTGGTATCGGTATTGTCAATACGGTCGAGCCCGGAGTGTTTGACTGGAACGCCTATTCCACTGTTGGAGTGCCCGGTGTGGGCGTGCCGGAGGGGGTGAAAGTCAGTATTGATATTCTGGGGCAGATTACGGTAACCGTTGGCTTCGCCCTGGAGGGGCAGGGGCAATACACACTCGCAGCACAGCTGGTGGCGGACTATTTCGGTGTCGAGATGGAATCTGTTCGAGTCACCTACGCTTCCACCGATATTGCTCCCCCGCACTTTGGTCATGGAGGCAGCCGCCTGGGCGTTGCCATCAGTGGTGCCATAATGGGAGCCTGCAATAAAATTGAAGAGAAATTTCGCCTGGTAAGTGCAGCATTGATGCAATGTGAACCGGAGCAGATTGAACTAATGGATGGACACCTGCGGGTTAAGGGGATGCCCGGAGCTGAAATGCATATCGCGCAGGTAGCGGGTACGATGCTGGGGCGCAGCGATCTATTGCCCCCTGGAATGGAGCCCTGCCCCGAGGCCAGTTTTGTCTGGACCGCCCCCGATCGCAATGAACCCGATGAGCAGGGGCGCTGCAAGAGCTATCTTACCGCCGCCAATGCCTGCCACATTGCAATGGTAGAAGTGGACAGAGACACGGGTGTTACCGATGTGCTCAAGTATTTTATTGTCGATGACTGTGGCACTCGTCTGAACCCCGCAACGGTAGAGGGGCAGATTCAAGGTGGAGTTGCCCAGGGTGTCGGTGCGGTGCTGTACGAGGAGTATGTTTACGCTGCGGATGGACAACCCCTGGTTTCTCTGTTTTCCGACTATTTACTGCCGGGAATACACGAAGTGCCAATGACAGAAAAAGGCGCCTTGGAAACCCCTTCTCCGGTGACGCCTTTGGGTGCCAAGGGTTGTGGTGAGGGAGCCATTCACACTACGCCGGCTACCATTATGTGTGCGATCAATGATGCGATTCATCCCCTTGGCATACAAATCACGGAGACTCCTGCCTCACCCAATCGGTTGTGGCAACTTCTGCAGGAAGTGCGATAGAAAGTACCCCCTTTAAAGAGAATAGGACAGCCAATGGCGATTGAGCTTAAAGAAACGTTTCAAATTTCTGCACCTATCGAAGACGTGTGGCAGTTTTTAATGGACCCTGATCGGATGATCCCCTGCCTGCCAGGTGCGTCGGTATCGGAGATAATTGACGATAAAAAATTCGTCGGCGCGGTAAAACTGAAAATAGGCGCCATCACCGCGAAATATGCCGGAACAATCACCTATACAACAGCTGATCAAGAGGAACATTTGTGTGTCATGCTGGCCGAGGCCAAGGAAAAGGGGGGCGGCACCGTCACCGGTACCATTACCACCCGGTTGGTTCAGGGAGACGGGGAGGTCGAGGCGACCGTTGAATCCAATGTGGATATGACTGGCCGGGTTGTGCAGGTTGGCCGTGGAATGATAGAGGGCGTTGCCAGCCAGATTATAGGTAAGTTCGTCAAGAATATTAAGAAGACACTGGAGGTGTCAGCGGAGGCGGCGATTCCTGGCGAGAATAAGGACGCAGCGCCACAGGCTCAGCCCGCGGCGCAACCCGCGGAGGAAGACGATTCTATTAATGTGCTGGCGGTTGTATTTAAGGTCCTTTGGGATGGCATTGTGAACTTTTTCAAACGCCTGATTGGGAAGGGAGGGTAGGCCAGGGGCTGTGGGAGGAAACAGGAATCATTCTTTTACGAACTTGAGTACCTTTTTGTGGCTAATTTTTCCCTTGTTTTCCCACACTACGGTCAGACGTGAAATTTTGAATGACAGCTTTCGGTGATCGCCACCCAGCATCATTTCAAGCGGTGACTTCTTTTTGTAATTAGTCGACCCTGAAAAAGCCTAACTGGCCATCATTACATAACCGTGATGGGTCGGCTTGATAAAAAATCCCGTTAGGCAATTCCAGAAGGAAGCCATTTTCGGGGGTAATAAAAACAATCTCATCCATTTCCTAAAGTTGAACGCAGCGGCAGCCATCAGTACGTTGATCTGGTCGCCTTCAAATCCTTTAAGATAACTTTTGTTTAGCCGGTGGTCTGACTTCAGGTGACCAATCACGGGCTCAATGCCAGCCCGCTTTCTAAATCGTTTCCGCATCAGTGCCTTGTAGGCGCTATCGGTATCCCGGGTGGTTGTACTGGGCCTGATGATCCGCGTGTCATTGATCTTACTCTTCCCTTTGTAGCCTCTGTCACATAAACCCACTGCCGGTTTCAACGCATTAAGACGCTTTAACTGCAGAAGCACTTCCGGCAAGGTATGACCATCGAATTTGTTGGTATCAAAGGCCATAGCACCGACAATAATTTTGGAATCCCGTGTTGTCGTGATAGAAACTTTAGTGCCAAATTCATAGCGCTTATGTTCCTTGCCTTTGCTCATGCAGTAGACATGAGGTTCGTGCAGGCTGTACAGCTTGTTCCTATCTCCTCGCTTTTGGTTCAGTCCACGATGGAATAGTGCAAAGTCCCCGGCCAGCTTCTCCAGAATGTCCAGTGGCAGTTTACGCTCCAATTCCCGCACTAAACGCCCGGCAATAGTTTTTAATCGTTTAACTGCCTTGCGGGCCTTGGCGCGATTCCTGGGGTGTCCCGCAAAACGACATTCCAGCTTTCTTTGCTTGATTTCCTTCGCGTAACTGCGGCGAAGTTTTATATCTTCCCTCCTGGCCAGTTTCAGGCAGCGAACAATAATCTTTCGGTACAACTTTGCATCGGTGGGGAAGGTGATGTTTTTTTCCTGTACTGTGGTGTCAATACAGACTTCCTCTTCGACTGCTTTCTCACCGTGAATGGTGATGGAGGACGCCAGTATTTTCTCAAATCCTTTCTCACCCACTCGCTTGCGGAAGTACACCAGGTCGGAGGGATCACAGGGGAATGACCACTGGAATTCGACTTCTCCACAGAACGCTTGGTAATAGGGATTCTGTACCCAGTGCTGCACGATAACCTCGTCGCTGACATTTTCCATGTGCTTGAGAATAGACAAACCCACCATCAAACGTATAGGTTTAGCGGGCCTGCCAATCGGTGCATACAAGGGCGCAAACTCTGACTCAAAAAAGTCCCAGGGTATGGTTCGTGCAAGCTGTAACAGAGGGTGTTTCGGATTGAGTTGATCCATCAATCCGGCGGCCATAAAACTCATTTGATGGTGATCGGGGGAAGAATCTTTCATCGAAGAGCCACCTCTATTTCGACCAGATTTAGTTTGAAATACGTGTGAAACTGGTTGAAATTATCTCACAAATGTCGAGAATTACCTATTATAATCAATGAGTTATACGTTTTTCAGGGTCGACTAATTATCTATAGTAATCTCAATACATCCATTGCCTGGAATATCTTCGGCACCCACGTCGAAAGAGAAATGACTTAAGTCCACGTCTCGCTTGTCGCTCCCGTTCACGCGGATGCCAGATTTTTTCTCTACAGTGGCAAGGTATTTTCCCTCGATAGTGACAGTAACTTTTTCACTGCGCAAACCGGTATTTCTGTTAAAGCTACCCGTTAACCTGAACTTGACAATAGAGGTATCACCCCTCGCCCAGGCCCCGGATTTATCCGCTTTGTACCATCCTGATGTCAATAGTCTTGCAAGGGAAAGTGTTTTGCTCTCACTCCCCAGAAGTGCCGGTATATCGTACAGCTCCAGAGTCTTTGCCAACAAGTCCGCATGTAGAGACATCGGCTTTGACGAGTGTCTCCAGCACGGAGACTCTGTGTTTATCGAGGAAAGCTCATATTTTTTTCAAGCAGTTTGTTATTCTTCTGATAATGCGTTCGAGTGGACTCCACGTCAGATTGACTCAAGAAATACTTCGTCAGGTCAAATTCATCCTGAGCAATGATAAGTGCACCCACGAGCCCCTGGCGCCTGGACTTCTCCATCGGCAGCATTCTATCGAGCGCGGATAGTAAATAGGCGGATTCGAAAGCCAGTCTATCGTTAAAGTCAGACCTCACGGCGGTAATATTGGAAAGATCCCCAACGCCTAACCTGGTGTAAAAATCGAGTGTGATATCCCCGTTGGGAAATGCAGATCGGTCAAAGACAGCGACATTTGTCTGGTTGTTTAAAAAAGTGTTCCATCGCTCAGCCACATCAAAAAACAGTCGGTTTTTATTGAGGCTTATTTCAAAGGGTGGAGAGCTGGACGATGTCTTCCACTGTTGCAAAATGCCGCTTTGAATTAACTCTGCCTGATCTCGCACGTAGTAAATCGCTGTGGCGTCGAATTCCTGAAGCTGATAATAGCGTTGAGCAAGGTCTTTCTCAGAGATGAAATGAATTCCCTCAAAGCTGATAACAGCAGAGGCGAAATTGTTTTCTACAGATTGAAGTTCATTGATAAGGCTCTGAAATAAGGCGCCGGTCTTGTCTTTAAAGCATCTGGAATGTCCGTTGGAGCGTCCCAGACCAGAGGTTGGTAAATAGACGCCCTGTTTGATCAACTCCTCTCTGTTTCTATTGAGGCTGGTCTGTATGGCGGTACTGCCGCATTTATCGGATCCGATGTGTATATAGACTTTCAAATTAACTGTGACTCTCTGGAATGTGCGTTCATTTTTCGCTTAATAGCCTCTCCCTCTGCACTACTGCAGCGCTTCGGCAAAGGCCTCAGTCACCTGTTCAATCGTTGCCGCGCTCGCGGTGGCTGGTGTGCCCGAGTTAAAGGGAGGTTGCGGAGCATATTCGAGGGTCAACTGCACAGTTTTGGCCTGATCTTCACCAGCAATTTCAGCCATTAGGGCCAGACCGAAATCGATGCCCGCCGTTACGCCGCCACCGGTGGCCCGGTTGCCGTCTATGACCCAGCGCTCGCTTATCGGTTGCGCGCCAAAGTTCGATAACATGTCCAGCGCCAACCAGTGGGTGGTCGCTTTGTAGCCTTCTAACAGGCCCGCAGTGCCCAGGATCAGGGCACCGGTGCAAACACTGGTTATCCACCCGGCCGTACTTCCTCTGGATGCTACAAATTCAATCACCTGCTGATCGGCCATAGTATCGAAAGTGCCTTTGGCACCCCCGGGACAAAATAGAATATCCGGTGACTCATAGGCATCGGCAAAGCTGTGTGTAGGTACCAGTGCCATGCCCGTGTCAGTCATCACCGGTTCAGTGTTTTTCCAGACAATCTGAATATCTGTGCCTGGCCACATGCTCCAGGCCTGGAGCGGGCCCAGTAGATCCAGAGGCGTCATATCGGGGTATACCAGCATTACGATTTTCATAGCGATACCTTATCGGATGAAATGAGGGCTTACTGTATCAGAATTCGTGCCTATCCCGGGCACAGTGGAGGCATAACTTTTAGTCGCTGCTGCAATCGCGGGGCGGCATGAATAACTATCAATACCCTTTACTCACGGTGTGCCGGTGCATCTTTAATAGTGACCTACCTCAGGGCTATTTCCAACCCGCCTACTAAATGCCCTATTTCTTCCATTGTTGTGTAGTGAACAAATGATGCGCGGATAACACCTGGGCCGGGGTCGATTCCCATTTCCTGCAGGGGTCTCACGCCGTAGAAATTGCCGCTGCCCACCATGAGTTTTTGTTCTTTTAGAGCTTCAGCTACTGCAGCGACCTGCTTCTTCTTTGGAACAAAGGAAACTGTGGGGGCCCTGATATTGGGGTCGACCGGGCCAATGACGTCGACATCGTCCCTGGAATCGAGAAAATCCAGCAGTGGAACCAGTAATGACCGTTCGTGCTTTGCAAATAGAGCATGCAATCTGCGACCTTTTTCCGCACTATCTGCCGACTCACGAAAGTGGTGCTGATACAGCGTGTCGAAATAATCGGCAATGCCCGATGCCGCGGCAATTTGGGCATGATCTGGCCCCGCGGGCGTCAGTTTGCACCGCACTACATCTTTGTTGAAATGATGGGACTGGTTTTCCATCTGTCTCATCAAATTCCTTTTTACCGACATTAATCCCAGATGCGGTCCCCAGGTCTTGTATAGAGAAAACAGGTAAATGTCGGCGTCCAGCGCTTTAAGGTCTGGAAAGCCATGAGGCGCGTATGAAACACCATCGACAACCACGATAGCGTTTGCCTGGTGGGCCCGGTCGGCAATCTCTTTCACCGGATTAATGTGGGCGATGACATTGGAGCAGTGTGGAAAAGCAATCATCCGCGTTTTAGGGGAGATTAATTCATCCAGTGCTTCGGGGTTTAATCGACCGGTGACTTTGTCGATATGCCACTCCTTTACCACCAGACCTGTGTTTCCCAGTCGCCGCCAGGCGCCGGCGTTGGCCTCGTGGTCTTGACAGGAGACAATGATTTCGTCTCCATCGTTCCACATAGGTCTCAGCGCGTTGGCAAGGACGTACACATTTTGCGAAGTGGATGGACCAAAATTGACTTCATCGTCCCCGACATTTAAATAGGCCGAAAGCCTGCGATAGGATTCATCCATTTTTTCGCCTGCCGTTATGGAGGCTGGAAACGGATAGTAGGGCTGGACCTTTGTTTTGGTGTAGAACTCAGTCAGACGATCTATTACCTGTTGGCAGGCATAGGAGCCACCTGCATTCTCAAAAAAGGACCATCCCTGCAGGGAGGGTTCCTTGAACGCAGGAAATTGGGCTCGGACGAAATCAGTATCTAGTTGCATGGTGTCTGGCTCCGATTACGAAGCGAGCCAGATTACCATACTATTGTTGGGATAGTGTCGATGAAGCGCTCTATCGGGCGAAGCAGGATGGCCGTGATCTTGTCCGAGTCTTCACCACAACTACCACCTCAATTGACAGTAGTCACCAGTGATTGAATTCTGTTCCTCCACACAAGATACCCTGAGCCTAGCAAGTGTAGCTCATCATTGGCCAGTTCATCTGTAATTGATCCATCTTCTGAAAGGAAATCTGGATATAGGTCAATCCAGATTGCCTTGCCTTCTATAGCAACGGCGATGGCCTTATTCAATGATTCGATCCGTCGTCTATACTCAACGTCGCGTGGTAGCACACTTTGGACATAGGTTTTAGTGCCCGGAGATACTGTTTCGATTCGATCCAAAATCGTGACAATATTCCTCACAATGTCTGGTTCCGATCTTCCAAACGCAAGATCATTGGTCCCAATGAGCAGGAACACCTGCCCAGGCTTACCAGCAGTAATTTGATCCAGTCTGGCCAGTACTCCTGTCGTGACGTCACCACCGATTCCTCGATTTCTGACCTCCGAGTCAGGGAAGAGCTCGTGCCAGGATCCTCCTTCCGTTATGGAATCACCAAGAAACACGGTATCACCAGGCATAACAGGCAGTTGTTCGAACTGCGTAACCCACCGCTCATGGGCTGGCTCAATAAATGAGGAAATAAAGAAAGCCACGAGTCCACCTGTAAATGCCCAAATTCCCACGGCAAGCACAACAAGGTTAAGAAAAACGGACGCCCCAATTGCAAACTTTTTCATGCTGATTGCTCCGGCGAGTAAGTATCAGATCTAACGGGAGTATAGGTACCACACATTCCTTTGCAAATACACGGTAGTGGTCTGTATTGAATGCTTGTTTGAGTCGCTGTGCCCAGGTTATGGCAGCACTGTATTCTGGGGAGTCCGACCTAGGGAGTATTCGGCTACCAAAACCATAGAAATTTGCCTCTGGGAGGTGTTCTATCGCAGGACAAAACCGATCCATCTCGCGGAGATTGCAGCGCTACTGTGGGTGACATACTATGGCCGTTATTTGCATTTGGAAAAATTGTGAAAAACTGGTTGCTGCTAAGCCTTTGGCTCTTGATCATTGCTCCTCCATGTCCCGCGGAAGCAGGCTCGGCACCCGCCTTTCCTATTGGAGCCTATAGGCTAGCCGATGGAGAAATACTCGTCATTGCGGATTTTGGTGGAGGTCTGCGTTTTTTTACTCAGGGCGGGCGCACGGGCAGTTTGGAAAAAACCAAGGCGGGAACCTACGAAGGCAGCGAAAGACACTTCGATAATGATGACAGTCAACATACTCTGAGCCAGTCGGATGGAGGGATTTTTCTTCGCGGATCGGCGATTGATTTGTCACTTAAGCCCCTTGACCTTGATCTTACTGACCACTATTTTCATAGCGGCAAAAATCGCCTGCGAGGCCGTCTGGTGGCTCCTGCCGATGACAATTTTCAGGGCGTGGTCATACTGGTTCATGGCTCGGAGAATTTCAGTGCCGTTGACCACCACTATCTACCCTATCTTTTTGCTGCAAACGGTCTGGCCGTGTTTGTCTATGATAAGCGCGGTACGGGAGGGTCCGAAGGTGATCAAATTGCCCTGCAGCGAGGCATTGTTGACCTCAACGCACTGGCTACTGACACTGCGGCGGCGGCCGACT
>JABHWT010000184.1 GCA_018657645.1 Halieaceae bacterium
CGCGACCCGGGGGTCGGAGCCTGCTGGTTGTCGGACATACGGCCATCATGTTTTTTATTCCAGCATCGTTTGCCGGCTACAGTCATATAATTCTTGATTCCGCGACCCAGTTTGAAGGCTGGTCGCTGTTCATTTTTACTGCCTACGATCTCGTTCCCTTTATTATCATCGGCGGATTCTCATTATTGCCACTGACCGTATTTGAGGTCTTTGTCATTGCAGCGCCCATATTTGTCACCTTTTTTACTATAGAATTTTCCTCAACTTCCAACGCTGAGCTGTACCAACTGCTGGGGGAAATCTGGCTGTTATTGCTTATTCTTGGAACTGCTACTTTGGCCGGCATCTCGCAATTGCACCTGATGATCTCCCTGGTGGAAAAAAACGCGCAGGACCCTTTAACCTTGGCCTATACCCGTCGAGACGGAGAGCGAGTGCTCTGCACCGCTTTTACGGATGCCCGCGATTATGATAGGCCACTTGGAATTGCATTTATCGACCTCGACCATTTTAAGGCCGTAAATGACAATTTTGGGCACGAGGCAGGGGACAGAGTCTTGCAGATGTCGACCAAGGCGATTATGGAGCGAGTACGAACAACCGATTTCCTCGTGCGCTGGGGTGGTGAAGAGTTCTTACTGGTTACACCAGGGACCAAAGACGCAAATCTGGAGCCGTTTGTTGCGCGAGTGGTCGGGCGCGCCCTGGGCAACCGCCCCGACAATACAGCCTTAACCGCCAGTGTCGGTCTTAGTGAAAGAGAGAGAGATCAGTGCTCTACTTACGAAGATCTTGTACGGCTGGCCGATGATAGGATGTATAGGGCAAAGGAAGCCGGTAGAAACAGGATCGTGGGGTGGGAGGAATAGACAGCCCTATAACCAGTTAGGGCATGTACGCCCCCCCGCTGACGCTAATTAGCTGGCCGGTAATGTAGCTGGATACGTCGGAGGCCAGGAACAGACAGAGATAGGCGATATCTTCCGGGCGACCCAACCTCGGAATCGGCAAGCCACTCATATTCCACAAAGAACCGTCAACCAGCGCCCTCTCCATTTCATGGGGCTTACCCATTTGCTCAAAACCAAAGCGATTCCAAAAGCTGCCTTCCCCGACATTATGTTCATTTTCTGGAACAATCCAACCCGGGCAAATATTATTGACACGCACGCCCTTTTTCGCCCACTCCCATGCCAGGGATTTGCTGAAGGAATTCACGAAGCCTTTTACGCCACCATAGTGCACAACATTTGCAGCCGCCTCGCCCAACAGCGAGGAGTTGGAGGAAATATTGATAATCGAGCCCGTAGAACGATTCAACATATCACTGGTCATTGCCTGACAGCAGTTGACCACCCCATCTATATTAAGAGCAATTTCCCACTTTCGTCCCTCCTCATCGAGATTTTCAAAGTCCACTGGATGTGCCACACCACCGGCGTTATTTACCAGGGTATCGACCGGTCCAAATACATCATTACACCTGGCCACCATTGCATCCACCGACGAGCGATCGGTAACATCAGTGCCCACAGCGATGACTTTTCCCGGCAGATTCAGTTTTTCAGCTTTTCTTGCCAGCGCTTCACCCGTTTTAATGTCGCGAGACGCGCTGACCACGTTCATGCCCTCTCGAGCAAATTCAAGCACCAGACCCTGACCTATACCACCACTGCCGCCGGTGATGATCGCTGTCTTGCCCTCCAAACCCAAATCCATAATACCTACCTTTAAAGCAGTTTCTGTTAATAGCCAAAGCGCTTGATAACACCCCGGCGGCGCTCTGCCAGTTGTTCCCCGCGCGCCTGCCTCTCGATTGTTTTCGCCTCAAGAGGTAGATAATCCGGTAATACCGTCACTTTCATTTGTTCACACGCCGGAATGGGGTACGCCTGGGCGCCTATCCAGCGCACGGTTATATATCCCTCAACATGCCCGCAGGGATCCAACCAGTTGGGCAGCCCTGGATCCTGGTGTGCAACAACCAGGATCAATTCTCCATCATCCTCCAATACAGCGTGATGACAATTGGTACTACACAGACAATGGCGGTAATCCATAGACTCCCACCAGTAGTTTCCAAATTCCACTGCCCAGTAACTGGCCTGCGGCGGGGTTACCCGCACTACCAGCACCTCGTCCTGCGGAACCCGCCAATAGCAGATAAGGGGTTCACCGCCGGGCGTGGCATCAATTGCGTTGTTGTCCAACTGTCGGTAGGACAGAAAACGATTCGGTTGTGCCTGCCACTTGTCCAACATGTCTGCCCAGTAACAGGTAGACTCGCGCACCCAGGCAGCGCTGTCTGCCAGACCCTGCACAATGCGTTGGGGGGTGAGCACCGGGTCGTAGTCCATATCGCCCAACCGATCAATGCGCGCAACCATAGGTTCCTCGTTTTCCCAGTCCGCAAAGAACTGCCGAAAAGTCAGGCGCCAGCTACCAGGTGTCGTCCTGATGTAGTTTCCGGAGTGTTCCTCAGGCCCTACAATCAGCTCAAAATGACCGTCTTCGTCTACCTCGATCTCATTGTCGATCAAGCTGCCAACTACCGCGCCCCCCCAGGGTGTATTTCCGTCTTCAAGCACAGTGACCGCAAAATAGCGCGCATTGCCCCGCGTGCCGGATACACGGTAGGTATGCTCGCCGTTAATTGGAGCCCCAACGTACAGTGCATCGGTATTGTCCCCTCCCTGCTTGCGGACGGGATCGAAGTAATGAAGCAGCTCGGGGAAATCCGGGTCGTCATTTTCCAATTTGAACTGCAGGGCTAATGACACATTGCGCGCTAACAATCGCAGGCCCTTGGCCCGGTCTATGTCCTGAATGGGTGTGGTGTCGCGAAAGATTATCTCCCCGGCATCTTTGAGCTGATCGCAGAAGTCTTCCCAGCCAGCCTTTAGCTGTGCGTCATTTGGATTATCGCCGAACACGGATCCACCTCCTTGCTATTCCGTTAAAATGGTACGGCATGACATGTGAAGCACACCAGCCGTGGCCTTATCTCGTTAAGCATCCGCAGTAACAATTATGCTATGGGGAAATCAATACATCTCCTAAGCAGCTACTGCGATCCACCTCAAATGCACACACCAGGCCTTTTACTATCTCTTGATGTACGCTGTTGGTGTCATTCCAACGTGTTTTTTGAATTGCGCGTAAAAAGTCGACTTGGAATTGAACCCAGATTCCATGGCAATGTCCAGAATTGACCAGGGCGAGGCATCATCCAGAAGCAGAGTTTGTGCCGTCTTAATCCTGTGCCCGTTAATGAAGTCATAAAAATTCATGTGGGCACAGGAGTTGATAACCTGGGACAGTTGGGCGGACTGAATCGCAAGTCGCTGAGCGAGTTCTGCGAGTGAGAGATCCGGAGCGAGGTAGAGTTTCTCAGTTTCCATCATCTCCCGTAACTGCTCCCAGTAGTGCTTAGCTTGCACAGTGTCTAGCCCTGTACTCCTGTATTTGCGACTCGCGCCTGGGGCGGAATCGGGTTGCCCAATGGGTGTAGACTGCCCCTGAATTTGGGTCGATGTGTCTGCTTCACTGGACTCTGTCTCTCTCCGTTCACCTCGGGGGTGAAAAATTAGTGGTTGACGTATACCCATGTGACCGATGAAAAAAATCAGGACCACAGAAATAATCTTGAACCAGTAAAGCCTGGGGACTGACTCCGGGATCGGCAGCAATATGCTCAGGCTGACCAGGATCATAAACCCGGCCAGTCCTCTCAGCCAGTTAAGATTGAGCTGTTCGATGGAAGAAAATTCATTGAGAATGCGCCTGCGGTGCGCGCGCAGTACTATCAGGCTCGCGGCACTGTAGCCAATAATTGACAGCGCGATGGGTATATAGGCGATGAACACGGCACCCCATTGCGCGCGCCCACCGCCCTGGCCAAAAATAATCATTTGTTGCTTAATCTCCGCCGGTTGCAAAAACACGGGGATCAGCACCAGCCAAACTGCCAGGAGAGGTATAAAATGCGCCCACTGACGGGGGCTGAAGGACCAATTGGGGTTGGTTTGTGCCTGGGTGTAAAAGTACAGCAGAGGCCCCAGACCCAGGTAGGTCGGGAAACCCAGCATAAACAAGTAGGGTACGGCCTCGATCATTTTACTGTGGGAGTAAAAGCCATGAATGAGATTCAAAACAAGCACCCCCAGTAACAGCGCAAGACAGCGATTGGCACGCCTGTTCGCCTGCGGCAATGTCAAAAGCAGACTGATTACCAGTAGCGCCGCGGCGATGCCTCCCGAACTCAGAATTATTAGTAAATCCTCGGTCACGCGTCAGTATCTGTCATCAATTTGAGTCCCGACTTATCTTCTCTCACCAGAATAATAGCAATAACCGCAATATATTCAATGAGTTGCGGATTATTTTTTGTTTCTAAAATAGTTTGTCTGGACTCATAAGTCCGGACGAATCAATAAGTGTCCACTGCTATAACTGCTGCCATCAATCTAAATCCTGTGGATTGAGATCGAATGAATGGGCGCTTGAGTATGAAAATTTTCACAAATAGCATTTCGATGAGCGGATATAAACTTGCACTGCTTATCCTGCTGACGGCGTCTGCCAGCATAGGCACCGTCAAAATGGACTGGCGTATGTTGTTTGGCAGCGCTGGTGATCAGTACGACAGGCTGTGGGTGGAATTTTGTGACGAACTCAAACTCGCAGGTTCGGCGATCGAATTTTACTCACCCGATGATAATGAGCTCGACCGGGCAGAGGGATACCGCTTCCTTACACGAACATTGAGACTTAGTTTGCTGTCGGAACTAGAGCACTTTGACGCAGCGCGCCCGGTGATCTGGCAATCGGAAACACCCACCCGAAAATTTGGAGGCAATAATCCCGACGAGATTTACTACGACGCGTACATAGACGGCACCAGGAGCTACCGAATTACTGGCCAGCGTGGCACCACACCGCTAATTGAGCTTACTGTATACGAGGGGCGTATGCGCAGTGGCGAGCGCGGCAAGCACGTTGCTCATCTCACCGAGCAGGATCTGGTGGTAGGCGAGGATGGGGCTGTAGAGATTATTCTCAGTCCCAATCATCACGAGGGTAATTGGATAAAAACCACCGAGGCCACCAACTTTCTGTTCATCCGTCAGTACCGTTTTGACTGGGCACAGGACGTACCGGCCGATTTGTCAATTGAGCCGATGATAGCGCCGAACTCGCCGGCAGAGCTTAGGCTATCTCATGTACGACAGCGGCTCATGGCCGTTGCCCGAGCTGTAGAGCACAATGCCTCCTACTGGCCCAAACTCACCAAATTGGCCTCACTGAGAGCCAGCAACACGGTAATGGACCCGATCACACCAGGGGCAGAAGATGCACCGTCTGAAACAGAGGACACAACCCTTCCCCAGGGCCATATTCTGCAGCCAGGTTATTTTGACCTGGATGACAATGAGGCGCTGCTGATTCGGTTTACACCGCCGTCCGGCCTGAGCTACTGGGGTTTTTCGCTTCTCAACCGCTGGTTCGAGTCACTGGATTACCGCTATCAAAATGTACACAGCAATCACCTGCGAGCGCAGGTGGGAGAGCAGGGAGCGGTTACGCTGGTGGTGGCGCACCGGGACCCAGGTCTGCCAAATTGGATAGACACTACGGGACATCGTCAGGGGATGATGCTATTTCGCTGGACCAGACCGACTCCCGCGACGGTACTGCCCGATGTGACGGTGGAGAAGGTAGCGTTGGACAGGCTGCCGGGCCGCTTAGGAGGCGCTTGAATGATACGGTTTATTACGAGGTTTAGCCCCAACCTGGCCCACGCCCTTTTTCTGGTCGCGCTGGGCACTGGTGTACAGGCTGATACGAGCCGACCAAACATCCTGATAATGGTGGCCGATGATTTGGGATGGAATGATGTAGGGTTTCATGGGAGCTCAATTGCAACTCCCTCGCTTGATCGACTTGCCCAGCAGGGTGTCGAGATGACCCGACTGTATACCAATCCCATCTGTACCCCGACCCGGGCCGCCTTGATGACCGGTCGCGATCCGGTAGAAATGGGATTCGCCCATTCTGTCATCCCGCCCTGGTCCAATGTCGGGATTCCACTGGATGAGCACTTTATGAGCGAGACATTTCGCGATAATGGTTACCAGACTGGCATCATTGGCAAGTGGCATCTGGGTCATCACAATAGGGCCCAGGCACCTAATGCGAGGGGGTTTGACTTTTTCTACGGCAATCTCACCAGTGGTCCTGACTACTACAGTCACCAGAGCCGTGTCGGAGGGCTGGACTGGCAGCGCAATGGAATCAGCATCGAGGAAGAGGGGTACAACACAGAATTAATAGCGACAGCCGCTCAGCAGTTTCTAACAAATCGTGACCCGGATCGTCCGTTCCTGTTGTACATTCCCTGGAATGCCCCTCATACACCAATGCAGGCTCCCGCTCGATTAATAGCAAAGTACGTTGGCGAACTGAATCCACAACGTATTATTTTTTCGGCGATGACCGAGGCCATGGATACGGCGCTGGGTGAGATACTACAAACACTGGAGGCGCAGGAAATTGCCGACAACACCATCGTGTTGTTTTTCAGTGACAACGGGGGAATGCCCGTTGTGGGTGGCCGTAACACGCCATTGCGAGGAGGGAAGGGACAGACATTCGATGGAGGCATTCGCGTACCTGCAATTATCCGTTGGCCGGCGAAATTAGCTGGTGCTCAGCAGAACGACCAGGTAATGAATGTCTACGATCTGTTTCCGACTCTGGCAGCAGCGGCAGGTATTGCTCCGGGTAGCAAAAAGACGCTGGATGGCGTGAACCTGCTACCTTCAATTATCGAAAACAAGCGAGTATCACATAAACCGATGTTCTTCGCTGCCGACACCCTGACTCCTGAAGCCGTTCGATACGGCGTAATCCAATGGCCCTGGAAACTGGTGCGCGAGGAGCATCTATCCGCAGATGCCGGGTCCAAAATTTGGGAGTTTTTGTTTAACCTGGAACAGGACCCACAGGAACAACATGATTTGGGAGGGGATCAAGTGGAGATTTTGGTCGAGCTCAACCAACTACTGGCAGACTGGAAAGACCGAGCGCCCCAACACGAACTGCGCTTCAATAACTTCCCCCACCCCGGTTGGGCGCCGCCCACGGATTGGAACAACGCATTAATCGATACGCCGGGGATTGACGTGTCATTTTCTAAAGACAAACGACTATCGCAATCGCTGAAACTAAGGCTACGAGATAAGCTGGTGAAGTGGCTCGACGACAGCGGCACATGAGACAGGAGTACACGATGAAAAGAAGCCCTAGTAGCACATTTTTTATGGCTCTGGCCTTAGTCTCGGCCGCGCCATGGATCACTATATCGCAGTCCAGTTTGGCCCAGAGCAATATACTCGAGGAGGTAATTGTAACCGCTCGTAAGCGAGAGGAGTCTCTGCAGGAGACACCTGTCGCCGTAACGGCGCTTGACAGCAATGCACTCAGAGAGGCAAACATCCGCAATCTGGCTGATCTCACCGCCAGTGTTCCAGGGCTGGACGCCAAGGTAGGGAGCAAATCCGGTGAATTTTCCATCCGCGGTGTTGGTGCGCGCGACAGCCAAAATGTGCGCACGGACCCCGCGATTGGCGTTTATGTCGACGGTATTTTTATCCCCCGAAATGATAGCCAGCTAGTGGATACCATAGACCTCGAAAGCGTGCAGGTTCTGCGGGGCCCACAGGGCACGCTGTTTGGCAAGAATACGGCGGGCGGCGTTCTGCTGCTGACCACGATCAAGCCAGAAAGTGAACTGGGTGGCGAGGTGGCCGTGGAAGTGGGGAATCTTGACCGCCAAAACCTACGAGCCAGTCTGAATGTCCCGCTGGTAGAGGATGTATTACTCGGTCGCTTTACAGTGGACAGCCGGACGCGGGACGGCTACATGGAAGATGCAGAGACCCGGCACGCCTATGGTGACGAAGACAAGCTGGCGTTGGCTTTACAATTGCGCTGGGTAGCTAGCGATGCCCTGATCGCGGACCTGCTGTTATTCCACAGCAAGCAGGACGAAATGGCAGCTCCTCAAAGCTGTCGACTAGCCAACCCGGGGACCGTCCTGCAAAGCTTCACTGCACCGGGTGATTCCCGTTCTCTGGTTGAAGCCTGTGCCCTGTCAGCACAATTGCGTAGCAGCCAAAAGGTTCTCAACGACCGCGAGGGAGTTCGCTGGGAAATGGAATCCACTATGGCTGGATTGACCGTGGACCTGGAACTGGGTGAGCTGACACTACGGAGCATCACTGGCCTGTTGCAACAGGATGATATTAATAATTGGCGCGATCAGGACGCCTCTCCAATATTCAGCATTCAGAACCTGGAACTTGTTGTTAATCAATTGCGGGCCAACGGTTTCGAAACAGATCAACAGCGTGAGTTTTTGTCCCAGGAGTTTCAGCTGGTCGGCAGTGCATTCAATGACAGGCTGGATTTTACCGTGGGCCTGTTCGGCGCCATGGAGTCGCTGGATCACTATCCCGAGGGCACCCTGATCTCCTCTGCGGGTTTTCTTGGTCGAGAGATAGGAAGCAAGATCGCCGTATTGCCGGCCACAGTGGCGGGGTGGCGGGGAAGCTCCATTTCCACCTATGACAACAAAACCTGGGCGGCATTCTCCCAGGGTACCTGGCACCTGAACGAGCAATGGCAGCTTACCGTGGGTGGGCGGTACAGCGTTGAGGACAAGGCAATTGAGGTACGCAATTATTTGAGCGCAGCAAAATCACCCGGAGTACTAAATCGCGAGGAGTTTGATGCCCTGGTCGGGACCATACACCCGGTCATTCGAGTGCCAGGACGAGAGTTCGAGAAGGCGGATGACAACTGGAGCGAATTCCCCCCCATGGTCGGTCTCAGCTACATAGCATCGGATAGCTGGCTGGAACAAACGGGCCTCGATAACCTCATGCTATATGCCAATTACAGTGCCGGGTTCAAAGCCGGGGGTTTCGTAAATTTCGGGGACGAGCTTACACCCTTCGACCCCGAAACGGTTGATAACTTCGAATTGGGTATCAAGCTCGATGCCCTCGGTAATCGCCTGCGACTGAATGCCGCCTTGTACTCAATGGATTACAAGGATATGCAATTAACGGTCACACGGCAGCTAAATGATATTCAGACTGCTGCGGGCACCGCCAATGCAGGCGAGGCCACATTGCAGGGTATTGAATTTGAACTCAGTGTTATGCCAACCGAGCACTGGATGTTTCAGCTTAGTGGCAACTATCTGGATGCGGACTACGATCAGTTTGTAGACCTGGTGCGAGAACCGGACAGCGGCTTATTCGTTCCAGCGGATCGCTCGGACGAGCCCTTTGGTTACACCCCGGAGACGTCCTTCACCATCGCAGCCAAATATACCTGGAGTAACAGCTGGGGGGATTTTGCCGCCAGACTCAGTGGTTACTACCGAGATGAAGTTTATATTGGATTGACGGCCGGCGCCGACCAGTCCACGCTCTCGACACTGGATTCCTATCAACTTTGGAATGCGCGTGTGAGTTGGCAATTGCCAGGCGCCAGGGATATTCTGGTGGCAGTCTATATGGATAACCTCACGGACGAAGAGTATTTTGGCACCGGAAATATTGAGCTCAGTTCTCAGGGAACCTTGACCGTGGTACCCGGGGTGCAACGAACATACGGACTACAGGCCAGTTATCGTTTCTGAGTTGCCCGATGATTACGCGGCCTCTAAATCAGATTACTGGACCACCTTTCACCAGCAGGAGATTTGTTGTGCGTATTTTTCTATTTTCCCTACTAGTACTTTGTCATCCTCATTTGTACGCCCAAATTGACGGAGAAACCGCTGAAACCAAGGTGTGGCGCGAATTTACCAGGCAGGTTGAAGCAGCCGGCGTGGAAATCCTCAACAGCTACCCCCAACCAGAGGCCCTCGATAGAGCCGAAGGTTTACGTTACCTATTACAGCAATTGGGAAGTTCCCTGCAGCAGCAACTTATCGAGCAACCCGGGCAGATTCCACTATTGCGCGTAGGGGCGACAACCATCAACAAGTGGGGTCTGGATGGCGCCGATGCAAAGTACCAGGTCGCAACTATCAGCAGTAGTGGCAGTTACCGCCTGTACGGCCAACTGGGCAGCGCCAGGCTTTTTGCCATGCAGCTTACCCGTATGAGCGGCACCTTCGCCGCGTACGGCGCACTGACCGGTGACCAGCTTAAAGCCGATAAGGCGGGCAACTTTGAAGTTTTGATTGCCCCCCACAAACCAGACGATTGGTCGGGGGTTTGGCTGGAGCTGAACTCTGGTACGGACAATGTTCTCATACGCGAGTATTTTGGCGACTGGGCGAACGAGCGCCCAGGTCGCTATTACCTGGAGCAACTTAATACTACCGCAGCAGACACGCCGATAACCACGACACAGATGGCCACTTTGCTACAGGATACCGCCACTACATTTTCATCCCGGGCGCCCCAGTGGCAGGGGCGGGTTGAGCAGTCGCGCAAGTACCTGGAAAACAAGGTTCATGTGAAAAAATCCGGTGAGCAGGGACTGGCAGCCAATGCTTACGGTAGCGGGTGGTTTAACGTTGCCCGGGGTGAGGCACTTATTGTCGAGATGGAGGCACCCGATGCATTGCTGTGGAGCGTACAACTAGGGAATGTATGGTGGGAGTCAATCGATTACATTAACCATACCGCAAGCTATAACGACTCTCAGGCAGTTGTCAGCGGTGACGGCAAGTACCGCTTCGTATTGTCCCATTCGGACCCGGGGGTGCCCAACTGGCTGGACCCTGCTGGCCATACTGAAGGCGCTCTACTGTTTCGTATGCAAAAAACCAAAGGAATCGTTAACCCCCGCCTAGAGCTGATACCAATAGACAAGCTTGCGCAACACTTACCGGAGGATACTATCGCCGTTAGCAGCGAACAGCGGCAGCATGAGATTTCTATCCGCCGCCAACATGCGGCGATTCGTTGGGCACCTTAACTATTTTCTTGGATATAGAGATTATTGAATTGATATTTGTTGGTCGGCGTAATTTACACAAGGGGCCTGCGGTGGCGTCTATGATAGTCACACTATGGTGGGCAAAGGCAAGCCGTTATTACACAGGAGAAGCACATTGAAACTAAGCACCAATCTGGTTGTGGATTCACTGCAAGATGTGGCGAATCCGGCAAAAGTTATTGAAGACCTCGGGTTCGAGTCACTTTACATTTCTGAGCGCAAACACGACCCATTCATGCAACTGGCGGTGGCCGCTACCGCTACCGACCGTATCAAGCTAGGCCCCGAAATTGCATTGGCATTTCCGCGCAATCCGATGGTGCTGGCCTACTCATCCTGGGACCTGCAACAGGCCACCAATGGTCGCTTTGTACTTGGACTTGGCACACAAGTAAAAGCACACAATGAACGTCGTTTTGGCTTGAAGTGGGAGTCACCTGGACCAAAACTGCGCGAATACATACTCGCCATCCGCGCGATTTGGGATTGCTTTCAAAATGGTAGCGAACTCAATTTTCATGGAGAGTTTTTTAACTTTAACCTTATGACCCCGATGTTCAATCCCGGGCCCCTGGCAGTGGGCCCACCACCCATCTTTGTGGGTGCCGTCAACCCATGGAACTGCCGAATGTCCGGTGAGGTCGCCGACGGCTTTCATTGCCACGGTTTTCACACGGCTAGAACCCTGCGTGAAAACGTCATCAATAATATCGAAGATGGACTGCAAGAGTCTGGCCGCAGCCGCAGTGACTTCACAATAACGGCACCGGTGATGGCGGTTATGGGCGGCAACCAGAAGGAAATTGATATCATGCGCGAACGGGTACGCGGCATGATTGGTTTTTACGGCGCAACCAGCTACTACAAAAACATGTTCGAGGCACATAACTGGGAACAAACCTTCAATCGTCTGCTGGAAAAATCTCGAAATAACCAGTGGGACACAATGGCCGATGAAATTACAGATGAAATGATCGACGAGTTTGCAGTAACTGGTTATTTCGAGGAGATCCCCGCTTTGCTTGAGGAAAAATATGGGGATATGCTCGACGAAGTCCTAATTTATTTCGGTGAGCCAGAAAAGGGCGACCCAGATAACTGGCGCAGGTTGGTCAAGGCATTTCAACAACACGACAATTAGCATTAGAGAACAGGGGCATGGAGTCTGACCCCTTGCCCTGGAGGTTAGGGGGCAGGGGGTCAGGGGCAGGGGGTCAGACTCCATGCCCTCTTGCCCTGGGGTTAAAGGGCTCTTCGCCCCCCCATAAACCCCTTTCCTCTGGGGACAATGAGAGCCGGATAGATTATGTCTTACTAACAACATAAATCTATATCCATTGATAAATATCGCTTTTGGCAGTACATTATTCTAGCTGACAAATAATAATTAGATCTGGGAATTATCATTGGCCGAATCACTGTTCACGGAACTCAAACGACGAAATGTATTTAGGGTCGGGATAGCTTACCTCGTGCTTGCGTGGGTGGTCGTTCAGGTTACTGACTCAGCCGTCCCAGCACTTCATCTCCCAGAATGGGTAAATACATTCGTATTTTTTATTGGAGCAGTGGGATTTCCCTTTGCGTTGTTTTTCGCCTGGATATTTGAGATTACTCCTGAGGGAATCAAGCGAGAGTCAGATATTGCACCTGATGAGTCCATCACTGCTCATACAGGTCGTAAGCTTGACTTTCTTATTATGGGGTTACTCGCGGTAGGTATGGGGTACTTCATCTATGAAAGTCGCTTCGAGTCGGAATCTTCGGAAACGGTCGTATCTGAACAGATTTCTACTAAAGTTAAATCCTCTGGTGATGAGCCCAGGGAATCCGAAGGTTCGTCCATCGCCGTACTACCTTTTGTAAACATGTCTTCCGATAAAGAACAGGAGTACTTCTCTGACGGCATCTCTGAAGAAATACTGAACGTATTATCAAAAATTCCTTATCTGCACGTTACCTCTCGTTCATCTGCATTTTCGTTTAAGGGCAAGGAAATTATTATATCCGAAGTTGCTAAGACACTGGGTGTAAATAATGTACTGGAAGGCAGTGTCCGCAAATCAGGTAACCGCATTCGCATTACCGCACAGCTAATTGATGCTCTGACAGATAAGCACCTGTGGTCAGAAACCTATGACAGAGAGCTCGATGACATATTCGCCATTCAAGACGAGATATCAGCCGCCATTGTCTCTGAACTGCGGCAGCATTTGGGCCTGAAGGCGGAAATTTCCGCTAATAATCAGGGGCGAAGCAATAATACTGAAGCATATGAGGCTTATCTAAAAGGTCGTCACCTGATCTTACAAAGAACCAATGAAACGATTATCGCTGCCATGCGCCATTATAAATATGCGCTGGAGCTGGACCCTGATTTTGCACTCGCACATGCTGAGATGGCTATAGCGCAAATGTTGTTGGTAGAGGACCAATATGGAGATCTTATTTTTGAACAGGCGTCTGCGCTTGCCAGGCCCCATGTAGAGAGCGCGATGGCACTAGCGCCTGAGTTACCTGAGGCTCTGGCGGCCGCCGGTTTGGTCCTCTGGAATACAGCGGCTCCGATCGAGACCGTTGAGTATTTTGAAGCCGCTCTGAAACGCAGTCCTAATCACGCAACGATCATCAACTGGCTCGCTCTAGTGGCCGGGGAGAGGGGTGAATATAGCAAATCACTTGAATTACAGGAGAGGCTCCAGACACTCGATCCTTTGGGGACCACCAACTTATCCAATTTGGCAGGTTTCTATACTCAACTTGGTAGATTTGACGATGCTAAAAAAATTGCCAAGACACTCTCTGCTTTAGCGCCTATGAATTATCAACACGCTATTGCCAGTATTGCTTTTGATAGGGGCGACAGAGTTGCTGCGGTACGCGCCTACCTGACAGCAGCAAGTCTGGATGCAAAAAGTGGGTTAAATCGACTGTACTTGGGAGGTTCGTTATTTTCTTTAGGCCTTGTAGACGATGCTATTTCAATCGCTCTAACCGCTCGGCCGTCTCATCTGGTGAATGCAGAACACTATAAAGATGTGATCGCTGAGTTTTCAAATACTGATGGCCCTCTGTCAGTAGAAAAGAAGCGGTGGTTAGGCCATGCTTTGGCGGCCACCGGAAACTACAGCCAAGCACTGCCTATGCTCGAAGAGGTCTGGATATCCAGAGAACGACGAGTTGTTGCCTTTGGCGGGTTTAATATAATGAATGCCATGGCGCTTATCGGCTCCAGACGGGCACTCAACCCAAGCGCTGAAGTTAATGACCTTACTCAAGCGATCAAGGAAGATATTATCAGACAGGAAGCTGTAGGGTATAAAACTCCGACTCTAAGCTGGACACGCGCCGCAATCGAATGGGCTGAAGGTCATTACGACATGGCTACATCGCATTTAAATGAAGCCTCAAAGACATACAATATACGGTTGCCACAAACAGCCTACTTCCTTTCCGAGCTTATAAAAACACCTGATTATCAGGCACTGTCGCAAAAAATAAAGACGCGACAAGAAACAGAAAAAGCTGCTCTTTTTGCGAGTGTTTGTAAAGAGAACCCCTATAGCGCCGTCTGGTCCCCACAGGCCAGTGATTGCTTGGATTAATCAAAACTGCGTAGACAAATACCTGAATACAGTAGTGAAGCGTGACTCAGGCCACGCTGAGGTACAGTATTATCGTTCAGAAGTGCCTTACCGTCTCGTTCGATAATCTGGAAATCGCAAATTTGCGGATGGCGTTTGGCTCTTAACTACCATTTTTGTCTTCGAGGTGATAGCGTTGCACCATGAGATTGGGAGCGGCAAAGGACGGAAACACACAGGGGAAGAACAGCTGTAGCGGACGGGGCCGGCGTTCATTGCTTGTTGTTTTTCTGCTGTCTCTGGGTGCTTGCGTCTCCATGCCACCCAATGAGAGTAGAAACCCCAGCTACGCCATGATGGATACAGGTGACACCACTTTGGGTCAGGGAGTAGCGAAGGACTCATCTATGAACAATGGCAATACCGGTGCACTGTTGCTGGGGGATGGTCTCGATGCCTTTGTTGCCAGAGCGGTGTTGGCTCATGTGGCCCAGCGTAGCCTGGATGTACAGTATTACCTTTTTCATAGAGATCTTACTGGCAGGTTGTTGATAGATGAATTGCTTAAGGCTGCCGACCGCGGTGTGCGCGTGCGGCTATTGGTTGACGATATGGACATGGCCGGGAGAGATATGGGGGTTGCCACCCTGCAGACACACCCCAATGTCGAGGTACGGCTGTTTAACCCTTTCGCACGCAATCGTACCAGAATGGGTCAGTATATCTCGCGCTTTGGGTCGGTGACACGGCGCATGCACAATAAATCATTTACCGCCGATAATCAGGCAACCATTGTTGGTGGTCGCAATATAGGCAATGAATACTTTTCGGCAGACCCGGATCTGGCCTTCGCCGATATGGATGTTCTGCTGGCCGGGCCTGCGGTAAAAGAGGTTTCCAGGTCCTTTGATCTATATTGGAATAGCGCCTTAAGTTACCCGGTGAGCAACCTGGGGCAACCGGTGCCGCCGGCATCAGAGGTGGCGGTCCAGCGCGAGGCTCTGCGCCAGTATGTTTCAACACAGGAAAGTTCAGTCTATATACAAGCACTTAATAACTCAAAGCTGGCCAGTGATATAGAAAACGATAGCGTTGACTTTCGTTGGGCGAAGGTGGAGATATTCTACGATCTACCCGAGAAAATAACCGCCAGCCGCGACCAGACCGAGCTGCATTTGAGTGAGCAACTTGCACCCTACTTTGCCAATGTAGAAAAAGAAGCCATCATTCTTTCACCTTACTTTGTGCCCGGGAAAGGCGGCACCAAAGGACTGTGTGCAATGAGTGCGCGCGGTGTGGACGTGACAGTGCTCACCAATTCTCTTGCATCCACCGATGTCCCCGTGGTGCACGCTGGTTATATCAGATACCGTAAGAAGCTATTGCAGTGTGGCGTGCATGTTTTTGAGGCCAATAGCAAACTGGTGATGGCTGATCCTGCGGGTCAATATCAGCGCGAAGACGGCAAGAAGGAGAAGGGGCTGGGGCTATCGCGCACCAGTCTACATGCCAAGATGTTTGTGTTTGATCGCGAGAAAACATTTATCGGCTCACTAAATCTCGACCCACGCTCTGTCACGGAAAATACCGAAATTGGTTCAGTGATTTACTCTTCAGAAATCGGGGGCGAGCTAGCGCGGATTATTCTGGATAAGTCGCCGAACATTGCTTTTTCGCTAAGTCTGAACGAACGTGGAAAAGTGATCTGGTCGGGTTTTGAGGAAGGCAGGGCAGTAACTTACGACAAAGAGCCACACACGGGTTTCTTCAAGCGCCTGGGTGTGCAGATCATGCGAGTTCTGCCTATTGAGTCACAGATATAGGCTAGCAGTTGCCAGTTATACAGCATCCCGTCCTCGTGTTGTGCACCAGGTGCGCTATAGCCAGGGTAAGTGCGTGCTTGACTGCCTGACCCACGGGCACCGCCGAACTCTGACCTTTTCGATGCCCTTTTAGGGCGCCGATATCAGGCCACAACCGGGCACTACAACCACCAATTTTCTGCTAAATTACTCCGTATCGAGACTCAACCCCAGCAGAAGCCAGCACCAATGCGTTGGAAGTCCGTCGATTTAGCCGGTTATACTTCCTAAACGAGAACTACGACCAAACCAACTCGGGGCAGTATTTCTGATTGCATGATTCTAAATCGATTACGAAATAGTATTTAGCTGGAGATAATAATGGACAATTCCATTACAGGACTAAGTCAGCGAGAAGCACTAGAGCTCCTTCGCAAGTGCGGACCCAATAAACTACCCGAACCAAAACGTCCGGGGCTGTTTATGATTTTTGTCAGTCAATTCAAGAGCCCCTTTATCTACGTACTTCTCGTTGCTGCAGTAGTCTCGTCCGGAATTGGACAAACCATTAATAGTTTTTTCATACTAGCCGTTCTACTGCTTAATGCGACTATAGGAACTTTTCAGGAATTTGCCGCCCAAAAAGCCGCGTCCGGACTGGAGAAAATGGTGCCACATCAGGCATCAGTATTGCGAGAAGGGAAGACAGTGGTTATTGACACCATCGACATCGTTCCCGGTGACATTGTACTGCTTGCATCCGGAGATAAAGTTGCAGCCGACCTTAAACTCGTACGCACAAAAGATCTTGAAATTGATGAGTCCATGCTTACAGGCGAATCATTGGCTGCAGGAAAACACTCTGAATTTTTGAGCGATGACGCTATGCCAATGGGTGATCGTCTGGACAGAGCCTATGCCGGTACTATTGTAATGCGTGGGCGTGGACAAGGGGAGGTTGTAGCTACCGGCGTTCAGACAGAAATCGGAAAAATTGCAACGGATGTCACTAGTGGCAGTGGAGCTCAGCCTCCGCTAATTCAGCGTATACATCAATTTACCAAGCGGGTGACCTGGGCTATCCTGGTCGTTATTGCCATTATTTTTGTTATCACTCTTGCACGCGGCGATGACATTTTTACTGTTTTTTTGTTGGGTGTTGCGCTGGCTGTTTCCGCTATTCCAGAAGGCCTACCCGTTGCAATCACAGTCGCACTCGCTCTTGGTATGAAAAGAATGGCGGCAGAAGGTGTGATTATTCGAAAGCTGGTCGCTGTTGAGTCTCTGGGCTCGTGTACTCTAATTGCATCCGATAAAACTGGCACATTGACGGTGAATGAGCTTACGATTCGTCGTGTGATGCTGGCGGATGGAACATCCTATTTAGTCAGTGGTGAAGGAATGAACCTACGCGGCGTCATCGCACCAGAGAATAGTTCCAGAGTGAACCCTGATGCGTTGCAAATGCTACTCGACGGTGGCGCGTTAGCGAATGAGGCTGAGCTAGCGGTTGAAGATGACGCATGGGTTGGCCGTGGAGACCATGTCGATATCGCCTTCTTGGTACTATTAAGCAAAGCTGGTTCTGAACCGGATGATATTCGCAAGCGATATACAGAACTCGGCTGTATTCCCTATGAATCTAACAATGCCTATTCAGCCAGCATAAACAGCTACCAAAACCACGTGCAGCTCTTTGCTAAAGGCAGCGTCGAAACATTGCTTTCGATGTGTAATCGCGCCGTAGATGTACCTTCCGATGAACTACACAAAATAGGACACAGAGCGGAAAAACTCGCCGCTGAAGGCTATCGTGTGCTTGGAGTTGCGCATCGCCGCTTGGATCACGCGCCTAACAAGGCCAGCTCCTGCATGGAAAACCTGGAGTTCATCGGTATGGTTGCCATGATCGACCCGCTGCGGCCCGAAGTAATTGATGCCGTCAAACAATGTCGTACAGGCGGCATCAAAGTGGCCATGGTCACAGGCGACCACCCGCTTACTGCACAAGTGCTCGCTAAAGAATTGGGCATTTCGCGCGGAGGCATAAGCCGTGCTTCCGACGATGCAGCTACCGGTGCGAAATTAAAAGACGCCCATACCGCGGGAAAGGAACATTTTGACGATTTGGTAAGTAATACCCGCGTGTTTGCTCGCGTTGAACCTCACCAGAAGATGCAAATCGTCCAGAGCCTAATTGATAACGGTGAATTTGTCGCGGTTACTGGTGATGGAGTCAATGATGCCCCCGCCCTTAAACAAGCCAATGTCGGCATATCAATGGGCCAACGAGGCTCAGATGTTGCACGCGAAAACTCTGACATAATTCTAACAGATGACAATTTTGCATCCATAGTTCAGGGTATCAAGCAAGGTCGCATTGTCTATAACAATATACGTAAAGTTATTTTTCTACTAATCTCGACGGGCGCAGCTGAAATCACGCTGATCATCTTGTCTATCTTGATGGCTCTGCCACTGCCCTTGCTGCCACTGCAATTACTATGGCTCAATCTCGTTACCAATGGCATACAGGATGTGGCTTTAGTATTTGAACCCGAAGAAGGTAACGAATTGGAGCAGCCACCGCGTAGCCCTCGGGAGCCGATATTTAATCGACTCATGCTCCAGCGTATTATTGTTAACGCAGTTGTCATGGGATGTCTGGCATTCTCTGTTTTCTACATGCAAATTAGTAATGGCGTAGAGGTAGATAGCGCCCGAAACGTCACCTTGTTACTCATGGTTCTATTTGAAAACGTACATGTATTCAATAGTCGTTCTGAGACCCTCTCAATTTTTCGGCAGAAGTTCTTTGGAAATCCGTTACTAATTTGTGGCATGCTTACTGCCCAGGCCATACATATATCGGCGATGTACATACCTGGCCTAAGCTCGATATTAGTGCTCGAGCCGGTGACGCTATCCCTGTGGGCACAGCTACTGTCAATTGCTCTTTTATTGATTCTAGTGGATGAGTTGCACAAATACTGGCACAACCGCTCAGTTATTAAATATCCTGATTAACATCCTGGGGTATGTCGCCCTAAAAGCTGCGCACCAGTTGTATGTATGGAGATTTGGACGACTCGTGAAACTGACTCCCTACATTTCAATGTTAATGCTGTTTGCTTCCTTCAAAGTTGTCAATCCTTTTGTAACTAGCTCAAGAGAATGCTGCTTTAAGGATCTCATGCCATTGCGCTCCGCCGGTCCTCTCAGCTCCTGCGCAGTTGCACCGTTTAATATAAGACCTCTTAGCTCATCATCCAATGTCATAATCTCGCATACCATTAACCGCCCTTTAAAACCAGTTCCGTGACATTTCTTGCAGCCCTTTCCTTCGTAGTACGTAATATCTTCCTCAAAGCCCTGACTCAATACCAGCTTCTCATCCAGCGTAACTTCGGACTTACAATGGCTGCATATTTTTCGAATGAGCCTTTGAGCTAAAACGCCGACGATGCATGACGCAATTTTGTAAGGTTGGAGCCCCATATCGGTTAGGCGAGTGATTGCTCCTGGTGCATCATTAGTGTGTAGCGTGCTCATGACAAAATGCCCGGTTAAGGCCGCTTTTACTGCTATTTCGGCAGTTGCAGTGTCTCTCATTTCTCCAATTAACACATCATCCGGATCATGACGCAATATATGTCGCAGAGACTCGGAAAAGCTGTATCCGATTTTCGGATTAATTTGAATCTGTTCAATTCCGCTAATGTGATACTCCACAGGATCTTCCACACTGATAATATGACGGCTGGAGTGTTTTCGACTTTCGATTATAGAGTATAAGGTCGATGTTTTCCCCGAGCCTGTTGGGCCCGTAATCAGAAATATTCCATTATTGTGTTGAATGATGCTACTAAATCTCTCCAATGTTTGACCCTCAAGACCTAACTGATCAATGGTCAAAATGCCCTTCGATTGGTCCAGGATTCTAATTACAATACTCTCCCCCTCTATCGTTGGAATTATGGATATTCGCAAATCGACATCTCGATTGAGAAAGTTGACGCTTGCATGGCCGTCTTGCGGTAATCTTCTTTCCGCAATATCCATTCCACCCATTATTTTTATACGACCAACCAGTGCATTCAGAAGTTCCAGGTTGAAGGATTTAACCAATAGCATTTTTCCATCAATTCGATAGTGCAGTTCTACTGAAGACCGGGTTGGACGTATGTTGATATCCGAGGCTTGTTCTCGAATACCACTGTATATAATGCCATTGGCGAGTTTAACCACAGGGGGCTGATTAACAACGTGCTCAAGATTTGTTTGCCCAGAGATATTGCCACTGCCTGAGAGTTGATATTGGCGGCTTATTTGGTCAATTAGCTTGTCAAACTCAGCAAGTTGATAATGTTCTTCAATGGCACTGTGTATTTGGTTTTCAGGAGAGCATAAAACAACAACTCTGTTCTGTGTTTCAAAGTTGACTGCGTTGATTGCTCCATTATCGCTTGGGTCCTTGAAAACCACCGCAAGTTCGCCACTCCAAAGATAAAGAGGAAAAACATCGTATTTCGCAACTGTCGCAAAGGATATTTCCGTTAGCGCGTTGGTATCAGGGGCCAATAATTCCAAGTCAATATAGGGGATATCAAACGAACAGCAAAAAGCGGCAATGTATTTTTCCATATTGATGTCATCGTTTGTTTCGACTAGCTCAGAAAAGCTCAAATAGCGTTGATTATTTTTTTTCTCCCTGATCTCCTTTAGTTGCTCAGGCGTTATAATTTTTTCACTGAGAAGTAAATCGTAGAAAGATATTTTCGAATCCGGCTTTATCGCATTTTTTGCAATTTTCTTGATGTCTTGTTCTGACAGCTTTTTTGGATTTAGCATTATGAATGGACCACCTCTACATTAGACTTACAGAAGTTACTTTACTCGTACTTATCAACAAGTCCAGGCGGGGCCTCTTTCTCCTTTCTCCCACTTTCTAATAATCGGATTTCAACGGTTACATTGTGCTTTGAGTCAGCGTTGGATATTGCTTCCTCTTTACTAATCTTTCCTTCTTTATATAGCGACAATACGGATTGATCAAATGTAACAATATCGCCCTCAATATTTCTTTCGATGGCTTCGCGTATTTCATCGAGTTTACCATGCTGTATCAACTCGGAAATATAGGGTGACTGCTGCATGACCTCCATCGCAGGCCAGCGTTCTCCGCCTAAGCCTTTAACTAAGCGTTGACATATCACTGCTTTAAGGTTCCTGGAAAGGTCGAACAGTAATTGCTTGGTATTATTGGGTGGAAAGAAATTTAACACTCGATCCAAGGTTTCAATGGCATTGCTTGCGTGGATTGTGGCCAAACAAAGGTGGCCTGTTTCCGCATAAGTAATAGCAGAGTGCATCGTGTCTTGATCTCGAATTTCTCCAATGAGAATAACGTCGGGCGCCTCTCTCATCGCATTTTTTAAAGCTGTAGAATAGCTTTTGGTATCTGTTCCTATTTCACGCTGATTTACGATGGATTTCTTGTATTTGTAAAGATACTCAATAGGGTCTTCAATAGTCAGGATGTGACCGTGGGAATGCTCATTTCGGTAATCAATCATTGAAGCCAAAGTGGTTGACTTGCCAGAGCCTGTCGCCCCTGCAACCAAAATTAGACCACGAGATTCCATTACAAGGTTTCTTAGGTATGGAGGAAGGTGTAATTCCTTAATAGAGGGTGGTTCATGCTTGACGTGGCGAATCACCATCGATACCTCTCCTCGTTGACGTAATACGTTAACTCTAAAACGACCGACATTAGACACGGAAACGCCTAAGCTAGCCTCCCATTCGGCTTCAAATTTCTTCACGTGCTGATCAGACATTAGAGAATACGCTAGTTCTTTTGCCAAACCAGGCTTCAAAAGAAAGTCTTTGTTAAGTGGGCGAGTCACTCCCTCTATCTTTACCAAGACTGGAGACCCAGTACTAAAAAATAGATCTGATGCATGGTTTTTTACCATGAATTCAAGGTAATTAGCGATTTCCATTGGTTATCCTCTATAAAATGATCACCCTGCTTTCGGTAGCAGATCCAGGCAAGTAGTACGGCTTGAGTAATTCCCAGTTCATCTAATAAGTGGTTGTAGTGAAACGTATTATATCAATTAACGGGCGTCTACAACGTCCGCATCAAACTGCGTTCCCAATGCAAATAGCTCTGACCCCTGACCATTTGGCGCATCGGACCAAACAATATCGAGAGATTTGATATACCCTTCATCGAATCCATGCTGAGATACGGGTCGCAAGGATTTTCTCTCATCCTGGTCTGCGAAACCAGTCAAAGGTGCAGCCAATAACTTGCACTTAATCGGAGTAGGTCCTAATGCAATGAACCTTTGGGTATAGTGTGGTGAATGTTACACTACATAACCACTATACTAGATATATAGTTGCATTAGCAAAACAATGCTGCTACATTGTCACAATGAAACAGGACTACATAACTCAAACGCTCTCGGAACTGGGCAATGAAACACGTCTCGCAATTTTTCGATTGCTGATCAAGTCGGGTGACGGTGGTGTGACGATCGGTGAGATAGGTAAGCGCCTTAAAGTTCCGCCGTCTACCCTGGGTTTTCACCTCAGAGGTCTGGTTAGCGTAGGGCTAGTTACCCAGAGGAAAGTGGGAAGAAGTATCTATTGTCACGCCGAGCTGGATGTTTTGAAGCATGTACTGCGCAGCCTGGAAGATGAGTGCTGCGAAGATCAGAATTCGGAAAAAAACTCCGCAAAAGCGACATTATAGAAGCGCCCTTTTTTTTGCAAATACACATCTACTTCTCTAGGCATATGGATATTTAAATGAACAATCCAAACTCTTTAAGTGGCACGATCTACAACCCGGGTACTCACAAGTTTGAAATGCAGCGAGTAGTCATCCGGCTACTCGCTTTGCGTGCAGGTATCGGCAAGACCTGGAGGTTTCTTGGAGCTCCTGTATTGTTTTCGGTCGTCATTTTTGCTGCCTTGCTCTTGCTGACGCCGGAACAGGCAAGTCGAAGCGCTATATTTACCTTAGAGGCGGTGCTGAATATTCTTCCCTTTATTTTATTGTCGGTAGGAATTGCTGCAGCGCTTAAGGCCTCGAACGCAGACCAGATGGTAGCCAGGGCATTTGCAGGCAGACCGGTTAAGGCGATCGCCCTGGCTTCTGTTTTCGGCGCACTGTCACCATTTTGTTCGTGCGGTGTCATTCCGCTCGTTGCGGGTTTATTGGCCGCGGGGGTACCGATCGCGCCAGTATTGGCGTTCTGCATCGCTTCACCGATTATGGATCCAGAGATGTTTGTGCTAACAGCGGCGGGATTAGGAATGGAGTTTGCCCTGGTAAAGACCTTTGCGGCCGTTGTCATGGGGCTCTTTACTGGCTACCTGACATTACTGATATCTAAGTCCGGTGCCCTGGATGGGTCTCTTAAGGCTATCGCAAAACCTTCCTGCTCAGCGGTCAAATGCACGAATAAGTCTGTTGATACCAGGCCAGTTTGGCGATTCTGGCGACAGGCAGACCGGTTGCGAACTTTCTGGAATGAGACTGGCAACGCCGGTTGGTTTCTGGGTCGTTGGCTTGCATTTGCCTTTGTGCTGGAAAGCCTCATGATTGCCTACCTGCCTGGTGAAACTGTCATAGCCTGGCTGGGCGATGGTAACCCCCTGGCGATCCCTCTGGCCGTTATTGTCGGTGTACCGGCCTATCTCAATGGCTATGCAGCGATCCCACTGGTAAGCGGCCTGATTGATCTTGGCATGTCACCGGCAACTGGCTTATCTTTCATGCTCGCCGGCAGTGTGACAAGTATTCCTGCGGCCATCGCCGTATGGACCATAGCCAGGCCACGCTTGTTTGGCCTCTACCTTATTATGGCTGCTTCGGGGGCCCTCCTGTCCGGATTGGCTTACAGTTCCTGGATCGAAATCGTGTAAAACACGTTACAGCGCATTGGGAAATAGAAAAAAGCGTATCAGTAGGTGAGTTAACACCCTATTCCTCCCACATCACGGCGCGCTTTGGGGTCACTTCTACGAAGAGTCCAGCCCAGCCAGAGGAGGGTGCCGAACTGAAGCGCAAAGAGCGGAAGGAGCGAGGTCAGTCCCGGCAGGCCAAACACTTTCTTCCCGAGATTCCAGGCTCTACTCTCACTAGCGTCAATGCCATAGAGGTTCAGGGCCAACTCGCCGCGTTGAAATTTGGGCATGATGAATGCTGCATAGGGTTTCTCGATCTTGTTGGGTACTTGTGGGAAGACCGCTGTGCCCGCCAGCATCCAGTACCCTGAACGGACTGCCAGAGCAAAGACCACTATGGCTAAACCCAGAGAAATGCGTCGCACTAGAGAACCCCCGATCCCAAACCATCCATCGAAGCTCTGTTTGGTGAATAGTCCAGCTACCAGAACAACGAGAAATGGGAGCGCAGGAATGAGGTAGCGCGGCCCCATGGCCCATCCTCCCTGACAATCCACTAAAGAAGAGTTGAGCCAGAGGAAGAACACGATGGCGGCAACGCATACCCCTGCCTCAGCTCTATGCCCCGGACATCGTACCCACAGGAGCAGGCCGGGTGCCGCGGCACCAAGCCAGGGCGCTGCATGCAGAAGTCCTCTGAAAGAGCCGAAGAGGAGCTCCTTCAACACCCCCATATCCGGCTTTCCGAGGCCCATGAAGAAGCCTTGAGAGCGATGAGGCTTTGTTGAGAATTCATAGGGCAAAGTGAAAGGATGTCCAAAGTTCATCCAGTGGTAGAGCGCGCAGCACAAACCGGGAACAGCAATGCCCAGAGCGAGCCAGGCCAGGCGAGAAAATGGACGCATCCACGAAAGAGCGTAGGTAAGCAGAGCAATCAAAAGTAAAGCGCTGGGATACTCCACCACCACGGACATGCCCAGCAACGCGCCAACCCCCACCAGCCCATACGCTCCCAGAGCGGTGCCCTGCCGTTCGCGTACCAGGAACGCAAATGCGATAAGCACAAGCGCACTGGCCAGTTGATGTCCATAAAACAGTGTGGCGTAGGGGAATGCCAGTGTTCCCAACCCATATCCAATCGCCAAAGCGGCACTGGCCAGGCGTGAGCAGCCAAGCATCCCCAGCAGCCAGAACAGAGCGCTTACCGCAATAGCGGACGGTAGACCCACTGCGAATACAGTGCAGAGATAGGCCCACCAATTAAGGTCGTGCGACGTCGGCTTGTCGGAGCCCGCCAGCAAATAAGCGACACCATACACGGGCACCGCGATCCACGACGAGCCGGGCGCTTTGTCGGAGTAGTAATGATCCCAGGGACCGCGGGCCTGGATGCAGCGTCCCATGGGGCCGCGGCAGGCTTTGTCACCCGTGTTATGTTCAAAACGATCGATTCTGGTACTGTGATCCTCGACAATAGCCCGCACCAGATCGAAGCGGCTATTCTGATTCGACCCGCCTCCTTGATAGAAATAGGCGTAGCTGACCAGCATCAGCATGAAGATCGCCATGGCTGGCGTCCTGAGGATACTCACCGGTCCTCTTTCCATGAGGAAGAGCGATTCTGGCATTGGTTACTTCTAATCACTGCCGGATCGATTTTGTAATCTTCATATTCTTGAGTGTCTAGTATAGTTTGAATATTATCAGTCCTGATTGAGCCATGAGTTGGGCAAGCAAATAAGGATACTACTACGGTGTACCAAGCTCAGGAAAGAGTATTGTCAAGTATACGCACTGAAGCGGGCAGAATCGATGGAGGGCTTTGCCCCATGAAGTGCTTCGCCTAAATGCGCCTACTTTTGGTGGGTATGGCGAGGTAGCAGTTTATTCAATATTTCTTTTTCGCCACATACGCTAAAGAATGATCATCCGACAAAAGCCGCAAGTAAAAACAGACCATAGATTCAGTTAATGGAAGCAAAAGCGGCGTGCTGTTCATTGCAGTATAAAGTATTACCGCCAACAGAAATTTGTACGAAAAGAAAATTTGGATTTACTTTAGAGCGTACAATCTCGTTCGATTATTGATGGCGCAAGTAGCAAAAGTCGGCGATATATTGCCCGAGCAGTTCAGTTTTAAACATCTGGTGCCGTCGTGACATCAGCATTTGACATGGGAAGTGCCATTCTCGTTATCCCCTCTTAAGCGTCTTTCCAGAATTATATTGAAATCAATTTGAGTTTACTTCCATAATATTAGAAGGGCTGCGCGCTGCCTGCCAATATATGATCTTTTTGCTATTAATTGCCTACATAACAACCTTCTACACTAGGTGTTTTATACAATCATGGATAGTATATTGCCATGACTACCGTTATCGTGTCATTTCGCATATCCATGAAGTAGGGCCAGCATCCAGACAGTAGTTGCCCCGCGGGGCGCTGACTCATGGAGCTCTGAAAATGTAAGCCGTTTTCTGAATGCAGCGCACGACAGGGGCAGCTGTGCCTGTCGCAACAAAAATAAAAGGGTATTGACCACCGTGACTAATGCTCTCTTTCTAAGTAAAAACTCTACTGCCCGCTACGCAATGGGCTCTCTCATGTATTTTGCGCAAGGTATTCCACAAGGGTTGTTGAGTATCGCCATCCCCGCATGGTTGGCCAGCGAGGGACTGGGTGCCTCCGAGATAGGTTCCTATCTCGCCATCATAGCTCTGCCCTGGGCATTCAAGTTGCTAACAGGTCCATTGATGGATCGTTTTGAGTACCTTCCGATGGGACGCCGGCGGCCCTGGGTTATTGGCGCGCAGGCAGGCTTGTCACTATCCTTTCTGGCATTGACGCAAGTAGAGGATCCCGCGGCGCAAATTGGGCTGCTCTCGGCCATCGGTTTCCTGGTGAACTGTTTCGCGGCCACCCAGGACGTAGCCGTGGATGGCATGGCCATAGATGTTACACCTTTGCGGGAACAGGGCCGCCTCAACGGCTTTATGAGTTTTGGCAAGGCCATTGGCTGGAGTATGACGGCGGCAGCCTCTGGTGTATTGCTTACCACCTGGGGGCTGCCATCCACAGCGATGCTGGCTGCAGCAGTATCGGCAGCCGGAACGCTGGTTATTCTCTCCATTCGTGAGCGCATGGGTGAGCGCGTGCTGCCCTGGACCCATGGGGCGGCGGCCGCGGTAACGCGTGCCAGCACCTCTTTTGGCATCGTATTGAAGGAAGTTAACAAAGTGCTGTGGACTCGCATCAGCATGATTGTCATGATGGTCATGTTTTTTGATGGCTTGATCTACGGCTACGGTCAGGCGCTGATGCCGATCGCCGCCGTGCAGCTATTTGGCTACAGCACGGCACAATGGTCACAATTGGTCGCCGTTATGGGCCTGGCGGGCGCAGTAGTCGCTCTAGGTCTGGGCCCACTGATCGACCGTGCGGGAGCCAAGTATATGCTCATTGCCACCATTGCGCTGGTCGGCGTGCATGCCTTCACGCTGTCGCAAACCCAGCATCTGTGGGAGAACACAAACTACGTGCGCGTTATGCTTTCGCTTTACGTGATGATGCTGCCTATTGTAATGGTATCGACACTGGCCCTGGCCATGGCAATCTGCTCAAGCAATGTTTCTGCCACCCAGTTTGCCATATACATGTCGGTTGCCAATCTGGGCCATACAGTGGGATCAAAGCTATATGGCATGCTCGCCGAGCAGTCTAGTTATGTGCAGTCCTATACGATAATGAGTGTGCTAGTCACAGCGATGATCATCGTACTCCTATTCTATCGGCACAGGGCTGAGCCAGCTACTGAAGCTAATACCAGGCCCGCGAAGCACTTCGCCGTCGGTGTTGCCGGCGCTGGGGCCGCAGCGTTCTGGCCAGGTTCCATACGCTGCCCCAAGTGTCGCACTGGTATGGCGCAAGTCCAGTTTGACGGTGTGGAGATCGACCGATGCCGAAACTGTAAGGGCCTCTGGTTTGACGCCGGCGAGATAGAAGCCTTAAATACAAAAAGTGCAGCGGCCGCGCTGGACATCGGTGACGTCGCTGTCGGCATGCACCACAACACGGTTCAGGACTACGAGTGCCCGCGCTGCAGCGCCACCATGAAGCCAACCGCTGATGCCCGCCAACCCCACATCACCTTTGAAACCTGCAGCACCTGCCTGGGCTCCTTCCTCGACGCAGGAGAATTGCGTGACCTGGCTCACGTCAATATAGGCGAGTTTATCAAGTCTTTGCTGCCACGAAGAAAAGGGGTAGATGTCTAAGTCGATTGACACCTGTGAAGTGGAGACCTGTCTCGCTACCGAGTATCTTCCGTAAAAGCTTCGGGCAGGTGAGCCCATGCCTGAGGCAATGCTGTGGACCACTCCGGCTTTTGCGGCGGCATATTAAAATCTGCCGGCGGTAGCCACTGCATGGCCTTGAAGGTTTCACCCACCGCTTTCATATTCAGGTAATCGTGGCTGTAGCAAAACAACCCGTCACCGGCGTAGTACAAAATAGATAGACCGGGAACCGACCACTGGCCTCCGTCTTCTTTCTCCCCCATCACCTGATTCCATTGACTGACAACGCGATGGCCGTCCACCATGATCCATTGCTCAGGGCTCGACCAACCGTGCCCAGTCAAGCCCGCCATGGACTTGACAAAAAATTGCCTGATTCCCTCCCGGGTCTCCTGTCGCCCCCATGCGGGGTCGATGTATACGGCATCATCGGTAAAAAAATCCGCGAGCTCATCCCAGCCATGTACTCCCGCATCGATATCATCGCGCATTTTTACAAAGCGCAGATAGGTTTCCCTTGCCTCAGCCTCAATTGCTTGCTTCGATTCCATGTCCATTGCTCTACTCCTCAGTTTTCTGAAAATGTGCTGCCGCCCTGCCAGCGACCAGAGGCAGGTCGAGGTA
>JABHWT010000002.1 GCA_018657645.1 Halieaceae bacterium
TGGAATTACGCGAGGCGCGCCTATGGGACACTCTGGCGTGACCTGGAGCGAGATACTGCGTGTTTCCCTGCGCTACACCTTCGCTTTCGGTAGAGGACATCTCTCTACATTCTTGTCTTCGCTTTCCATGCTCGGCCTGGTGCTTGCGATTGCTCTGTTAATCACCGTGTTGTCGGTGATGAACGGTTTTGACAAGGAAATGCGTGAGCGCATTCTATCTCTGGTGCCGCATATTACAATTTACTCGCAGCTGCCCATGAGCCAGTGGCAGGAGCAATTATCATTGGTCTCCGGGCATCCTGGAGTGACTGCGGTAACCCCCTTTACTCAATTCGATGCATTGCTCATGCGTGGAAATAACATAGAAACGACAAAGGGGATTGGCCTCGACATTGATCGCGAGAATGTGTCCGGGCAACTGGTCACAAGTCTACAATATGCAGCGCTGCAGGATTTTAGTGGCGAAAGTCGCGGCCTGATATTGGGTGCCGCCATGGCGGACAAACTCAAGGTCGAGCGGGGAGATAAACTGACCCTGATTGTCCCATCGGGGGGGGCTGCCGTAGCGTCACATGCCAGTCGCTTTGAGACAGTTACCGTCAGCGCCATTCTTAATACAGGTACCGAACTGGATCAGACAGCGGCCATTGTGCACCTGGAACTCGCCTCGCGATTGGCGGGTCTGGACCATGCGGTGAGTGGCCTGAGGGTATCGACGGCCGATATTTTTCAGGCCACCAGGATCGGTTGGGAGCTTGTAAGAAAACTACCCCGGGGATACTACGTGACAAACTGGATGATGACCCACGGCAACCTTTATGCTGCGATTCAATTATCGCGTGATCTAATAACGTTTCTGCTGTTTTCCATTATTGCTGTTGCCGCGTTTAATGTGGTGTCATCCTTGGTTCTGGTAGTGCTCGATAAGCAGGGTGATATTGCTATCTTGCGAACCCTCGGCACTTCACCCTCCAATATCGCCTGGATATTTGTGTTGCAGGGCGCCATGATTGGATTGGTGGGGGTCATTCTCGGCAGTGCGGTGGGTATTTCGCTGAGCCTGGCGGTACCGGGTGTCGTAGCCTGGCTTGAGCATCTACTGGATATTCGCTTCCTCAACACGGACGTTTATCCAGTGTCCTTTCTACCCGTGGATTTGCTGCCTGGCGATATTCTGGTGGTTGGTAGCGTGGCGTTTGTCATGTGTGTACTGGCGGCCATTTACCCCGCCTTAAGAGCCGCACGCATGGCCCCTGCAGCCATTCTTCATCGGGTGTGACGCTTCACTCGAGCCAACTTGCGTTTTTTCCAGCGCACGCTGACTCGCCAGCGCCAAATTACACTGATGAGGAAGTAACCCAGACTTCCAAAGAAGGTGCCACAGATCACGCAGCCTAACAACATCGGCTGCCATATTGATCCCAGGCTATGGGTAATCCACCTGAAACTTAGATCGAACACCATTTCCTGCATGGGAACATCAATGATTAATGCTCCTATCTTGTAGCTCAGGTAAAAAATGGCGGGCATGGTTAGCGGGTTTGTAATCCACACCAGGCCAACCGCAAGCGGTAGGTTGCAGCGTAATCTGACCGCAAGAATCGCTGCCACCACCATCTGTCCCGGGACGGGGATGAAGGCCACAAACAGGCCCACAAAAAATGCCATGGATGCCGAGTGCCGCGTGATATGCCACAGGCTGGGATCGTAGATCCAGTCCCCCAAAAGTTGCAACGACCTGATTTCGCGAATCCTGGCCGGGCTGGGGATATAGTGTCTAAGTATTTTTCGCGGCATGCGTGGTCTGGTCAGTAAGGGTGTGTATCTCGATGTTGTAATGTGCTTGACTGAGCACGGTCCACAAGCAACGAGGTGTGGTCCGGGGGTTATTATGCCTCCAAACAGCCGGGTTCTCTACATGCGATTATGGATGATCGGTGTTTTGCTGGGTATTGCGGCAAGCTTATTGCCTCCGCAATTGCTCGCAGTGCCTCCTTTACTGTTACTAGCTATCGGCGCCGTTGCCCTTCTGGCACATAGGAGCCAGTGTGTTTTGCTCTACAGCGGAGCCATGATCGGGCTGGGTTACGGCTTGTTTACCGGTCAAGCAATGCTCGACCGGAGGCTGGGGGCAGACTGCGAGCGCCTACCGTCGCTGGTTGAAGGCAGTATATCCTCACTACCCCTCGTCTCCCGCGTGGGTAAGGATCGCTCCCGCCAGCGCTTTGAATTTAGCCTGGAGCGGATTCAGCCGCAGCGCTGCGCGGGCCCACAACGCTTATTGCTGTCCTACTACGGCGAGCAGACCCTGCAACCAGGCGAGCGCTGGCGGTTCCAGGTCATTCTCAAGAAGCCCTGGGGTTTGGCCAATCCTGGGACTTTTAATGTGCAGGATTGGTACGCACAGAAGGGAATAGACGGCACTGGCAGCGTCCGCATTAAAGGCGCGCAAAGACTCTCAGTAGAGCATGGTGGTTGGCATCACCGGCTGCGCCAGCGAGTCAGTAATCGAGTGGCGATGCTGGATTTGGACAGCGATGTACAAGGCGTGCTGCGAGCCGTAACAGTGGCGGATAAAAGTGGTCTCGATGCAAGCTTGTGGACCCTGATGCAGCACTTTGGTGTGAATCATTTACTAGTGATTTCCGGGTTACATATCGGGCTGTGCGCAGGGCTGGGGTATGTGCTGGGGAAAGGGGTTAGTCGTTTGATAATACTCCTCGGGGTCAGCTGGCTCCCCTGGGTACTGCCTGGGCTGTTTGCTCTGGCGTTTGGCTTTGCTTATGCGGCTATGGCCGGGTTTGCACTGTCTACTGTGCGTGCGCTGTGCATGTTGGGCTGTTATGTGCTAGCCGGCTTTAGCGGGCGAAGCAGTACTGCCTGGAATAGCCTGCTGCTGGCAGCCCTGATAGTGGTACTACTGAATCCGCTGGCCTTGGTGGGTAGTGGGTTCTGGTTGTCGTTTACAGCAGTAGCCTGCCTTCTGTGGTTGTCACAATGGCAACAGAGCAGGGGGTGGAGGCGAGCGCTGAGTACCCACGGCTACATGTCATTGGCCATGCTACCTATGGGAGCCTGGTGGTTTGGTGGAGCCAGCCAGGTAGCGGCACTGGCTAATATACTCATGGTTCCACTGGTGGGGTTGGTAATTGTGCCACTGGCGTTGCTGGCGATGATGGCAATGTTCCTGGGTCTCGAAGTTGAGACCCTTTTGTGGCGGGCAGCGGCCTGGCCTGTAGAGCAGATCCTGCCGCTTGCCTACGCTGTGCAGGGTCACAGTGACCCCGGACTCTATCGGCATATGCTTGCCGGGCCACTACCCTTTGTGCTGGCCCTATTGGGGATCGTATTAGTCGTGGTCCCCGACAGCCCTCGCCTGAGGTTACTGGCATTACTATTGGTCGTGCCCCTGATTTTGAAATCCGCGACAGGTCAGTCTTCCAGCGACTACTTTGCCAAACTGACGATTCTGGATGTAGGCCAGGGAACCTCGGTAGTACTGCGTAGCAAGACACGCACACTGGTCTATGACACGGGGGGAGGGGATCCAATCGGCAACAATATGGCCCGGTCAGTGGTTTTGCCGTACTTGCGAGCGCAGGGAGTAGAGTCGATCGACAATCTCTTGATAAGCCATCCCGACCAGGATCATAGCGCCGGTACCATTGCTATTTTGCAGGCTATGCCAGTGCGGCAGCTGTTGTATGGCGGGGATTTGCCCGATGTCGGTGGCGGTCGACACTGTCGCGCCGGCGAGGCGTGGCGCTGGCCCTCCGGCGTGGCCTTTCAAATACTGTCACCGGCTACTGAGCCGGGCCTGTCGTCCAACAACAGTTCCTGCGTGTTACACGTGGAAATAGGCGGTGTCTCCCTGTTATTACCGGGGGACATCGATGCGGCCCGGGAACAGACCCTGGTGCGCTACTGGCGGCGCGCCCTGCGGGCCGACTGGATGCTCGCGGCACACCACGGGAGCTTGTCTTCATCGTCCTACGCCTTACTCAAGTCGGTTGACCCCGACTGGGTGGTTTACAGTAGCGGCTACCGGAACCGCTTTGGACATCCCCATGCACGTATTTTGACGCGCTTCGGACAACGAGGTGTGACAGGGTTTTCAACCGCAGCCTCCGGTGCTCTGGAGGTGTATTTCTATCCGGATCAATCGGTAGTGATCGATGAGTACCGGGCCAGATACCACCCTTACTGGTGGTGACCTGAAAAAGCATAACCCCGACCGGCAATAACCCAGGCCAGAAATTGCCCCACCCTATGTACCTCGCATAATGTAATATGGGTGACGGTGTACACTGCGGTGTGCGTATAATAAGACCTCTTGTAGCGGTTACGGGATTTTAATGTGCTTGAACTGGTAACAGCCGGCGGATGGTTGATGATTCCCATCGTGCTGAGTTCAGTAGCGGTGCTGGCGATTTGTATGGAGCGCCTCTATGCCCTCAATACCAGCAAAATCGCGCCACCCCACCTGCTGGCCAGTGTCTGGAAACAGCTCAAAGCCGGCGGTCTGGATGCTGCGAAACTACGGACACTGAAGCAGTCCTCGCCCCTGGGGCGGATAGTAGCCGCTGGGCTTGCTAACGCCTATCACGGCAGGGAAGTCATGAAGGAAAGCATTCAGGAAGCGGCCAGTCACGTGGTGCACGACCTGGAGCGTTACCTCAATACACTGGGTACCCTGGCAGCCGTTACACCTCTAATGGGCCTGTTGGGAACGGTTATGGGAATGATTAAGGTATTTGCTGAAATTATGGCCCAGGGGACAGGCAATGCCAGTGTTCTGGCTGGCGGTATCTCGGAGGCACTTATTACAACGGCGGCAGGCTTGAGCGTTGCTATTCCTGCACTGGTGATGCACCGCTATTTTATAGGAAGGATTAACTCTATAGTGGTGGAGCTGGAGCAGGCGACGATAAAACTGGTTGATGCCCTACACAGTGAGGATAACGTGGAGACTGGCTCTTGAATTTTCGTCGACACAGCATGGAGCAAGTCGATATTAATTTGACACCGCTTATCGATGTTGTGTTTTTGCTCCTGATTTTTTTTATGGTATCCACCACATTTACCACCCAAACTCAGCTGAGTATCGACCTGCCCGAGGCCGTTGGGAGGCCGAGTGAACCCAGCACTGATCAAATTGAAATATTGATCGATGAGGCGGGACGATATCGAGTCAACGGCAATGGTTTGTCCGATAATCGCGTACAGAGCCTGCAGGCGGCTATTTACAAAGTGTCCAAGGGCGATACTGCGCTGCCAATGGTGATATCTGCGGATGCCCAGGCGAGTCATCAATCGGTAATTCTTGCAATGGATGCCGTCGGACAAATGGGGTTTGTACACCTGAGTATCAGCACCCGTCAGCCGGCGGAAGCTCGCTGATGGTGCCCCCTCAACGGCAACAGCTCTCGCCTGGAAGACGGCGGCCTGAGGCTGCCAGCGACTGGCGTCTGTACTTGCGGTTACTACGTTATATTGTCCCCTACTGGTATATCTTCCTGTTCAGTCTGTGCGGTTACATTGTCTATTCACTGGGCAGCGTGCTGCTGGCAGATTTAATGCAGTTTTTACTGGACGCGCTGAGTGAGACCGTTAGTCCGAAGTCGGGAATCGTCGCTGGCGTCGCCTATAAGCTATTTGACCCCGGGGATACCCCACCACTTGAATTTGCACGCGTGGCTCTACCCCTGGCGGCCATTGCGCTGGCGTCTACGCGGGCCATCGGTTTTTTCGTGGGCACTTATTTCATGAATCACGTTGGCCGCAATCTGATTCATCATTTGCGGTGCGAATTGTTCAATAAAATGATGGTTGCCCCCAGCAGCTATTATGACAGCCACAGTAACGGTGTTTTGATTTCAAAAATTACTTTCAATGTGGAGCAGGTTACAGGTGGGGCTACCAAGGCTCTTAAAATATTCGTCCGGGAGGGCCTGCTGGTGATTGGGCTCATTTCCTACATGCTGTATCTGAACTGGCGCCTGAGCCTCGTATTTATGATTGTGGCGCCCTTTATAGCACTGGTTGTGGTGGCGGTCGGTAGGCATTTTCGGCGTTACAGCAAACGTATACAAAACTCTATGGGCGATGTGACTCAGGTATCGAGTGAGAGTATCGGGGCCTATCGCGAGGTGCGAATTTTTGGCGGTCTGGCCCAACAGGAGGCACGTTTTTATTCGGCCAGTCAGTTTAATCGGGTCCAGAGTCTCAAGCTGGCTTTTGCCGAGGCATTGAGTACGCCGGTAATACAGACCCTGCTGGCAGCGGCCCTGGCCCTGTTGATCTGGTTTGCTTTGAGCCCTGAAAACCTGGCCGGTTTTTCCGCCGGTGCACTGGTGGCCTTTCTTACGGCCGCTGGACAACTGGGTAAGCCGATTCGTCAGTTAAGCGGGGTCCAGAGTGTTATTCAGAGGGCATTGGCGGCGGCAGAGGATATTTTCGCCCAACTCGACCGACCGGATGAAATTGATGAGGGGGATTTGCGCGTAGATCGGGTTCACGGTGAAATAGCATTCGAGAATCTGTTTTTTTCCTACCCTGGCACCGACCAGACTGTGATCAATGGCATATCGCTGCGCATTTTGCCGGGTCAGACTGTCGCGTTGGTGGGCCGTTCGGGGAGCGGCAAGACAACGCTGGTACAACTACTGGCCCGCTTTTACCAGCCTGACAGCGGTCGGATATTAATGGACGGTGTGCCCATTCAGGATTATGAGCTGGCAAATTTGCGTAGTCACCTGGCACTGGTGTCGCAGAATGTCAGTTTGTTCCACGATACCGTGTTCAACAACATAGCCTACGGCAGCATGGTGGAAGCCACAATGGAGGCGGTGGTGGCTGCATCTGAATCGGCCTATGCGCACCAGTTTATCGAAAACCTTCCCCAGGGCTTCGACACTCTGCTCGGAGACGACGGGGGGGGGCTGAGCGGCGGTCAGCGGCAGCGTATAGTGATTGCACGCGCAATTCTGAAGGATGCGCCGGTGCTGATTCTCGACGAGGCCACCTCGGCCCTGGATAATGAATCAGAGCACAGGATTCAACGGGCACTGGAAAATATTATGCAGAACCGGACAACTGTGGTTATTGCCCACCGTTTGTCAACGGTGGAAAACGCCGATTGCATTGTCGTGATGGACGAGGGCAAAGTCGTAATGACTGGAAATCACCAGGAGTTGTTAGCGCAGGGTGGCTTATATGCGCAACTGTATAATCAGGAATTCACTGATTGATGGCCGACTGGCAATCCGCTCTGGCTGAGGCCTGGTACCGTCGTGCCTTGTGGCTTTGGCTGCTGCGACCACTTGAAGTCCTGTTCCGTAGTCTCGCGGCCTTGCGACGTGGCCTGTACCGGATTGGCCTGCTATCGCGCTTTCACGCTCCCAAGCCCGTGGTGGTGGTTGGCAATATTACGGTGGGTGGAACAGGCAAAACGCCGATTGTAGTGGCACTGGTGGAATACCTGCAATCGGAAGGTTTTAGACCGGCGGTGGTGAGCCGTGGTTACGGGGCAACCGGCGAGAGTTTCCCGCATACCGTGACCACCCATAGTACGGCCGCAGACTGTGGCGACGAGCCCCTGTTGATCTTTCAGCGAACCGATTGTCCCTGTGTGGTTGCGCCGTCTCGAGTGGCAGCGGTGGAGCAGCTACTGGCGAGCTTCGATGTCGACATTATTATCTGCGATGATGGTCTGCAGCATTACGCACTGGACCGGGACATGGAAATTGCAGTGCTGGACAAACATTGGCGAGTGGGCAATGGGTTTTGTCTGCCGGCCGGTCCACTGCGGGAACCACTCGGTCGTCTGGCCCTGGTTGACCACGTGCTATATCGAGGTAGTGACGACCCCGCAAACGGGGTGACCTACGAGCAGGCCTGCCTCATCAATTTGGACTCCGGAGAGGAGCGGGTAATAGCGCCCGACAGTCTTGCCAAAAATATCCATGCGTTGGCGGGTATCGGTCAGCCGAATCAATTTTTTGAATCCTTGAGGCAGCGAGGATTTTCAATAGAGGCCCACCAGTTTCCCGATCATCACGATTATACGCCGACAGATTTCAGCAATCTCACGGGGAAACCGGTTATCATGACCGAAAAGGATGCTGTCAAGTGCCGAGCGTTTACCGACTCAAATGCTTGGTATTTAAAGATAAACGCGCGCATACCCGACGCGGTGCAGCGCGCGGTTGTGAGCCTGGTTAAGTTGCCAAATGGAGCCTGACATGGCCTTCACTGTCGTTATACCCGCCCGCTATGCCTCAACGCGCCTGCCAGGGAAGCCGTTGTTGGATATTGGTGGCAAACCCATGGTGCAGTGGGTATGGGAACAGGCCGGCAAGAGCGCCGCGGACAGGGTGGTGATTGCAACGGATGACCCGCGGATTGAGCAGGCGGCCACTGCCTTTGGCGCAGAGGTACGAATGACGTCTTCCTCGCATCCATCCGGGACTGATCGTCTACAGCAGGTTGCTGCAGACCTCGGGTTGAGCGATGAGCATATCGTGGTTAATGTGCAGGGTGATGAGCCAATGATTCCGCCCGCCGTAATAGACCAGGTGGCCGCTAATCTGGATGACCAGGGAGGTGCGGGGATCGCCACCTTGTGTGAAAAAATCACTGATCTTAATGAATTGCAAAGCCCTCACGCGGTGAAGGTGGTAATGGATGTGAATGGTATGGCCCTGTATTTTAGTAGGGCGGCCATTCCCTGGCCGCGCGAGCACTTTGCGGACAAAGCGGCGACGATGCCCGAGGCAGGGGAGTGGTTTCGACATATAGGAATTTACGCCTACCGGACTGGCTTTTTACATCGGTACGTGAGCTGGAAGCCCTCGCCGCTTGAAAAGCTGGAGCAACTGGAGCAACTGCGCGCCCTGTTTCACGGGGTGCCCATTCATGTGGCTACTGCCATAGCTGCCGTGCCAGGAGGTGTCGATACAGAGCAGGATTTACAACTGGTACGGACGTATCTCGAGCGGAACCTGTAGAGGGGGAACTGAGTGCACATTCGGCGCGATGAACCCCTGCAGAAACTGAATACGCTTGCACTTCAGGCTCGAGCTAGTGCTTTTGCTCGCGTACAGGACGAGGCACAACTGAAGCGGTCGCTGGCATCGGCGAAGGAACTCGACCTCGAAGTCGTCGTTTTGGGTCGCGGCAGCAATATTATTCTGGCGGGGGATCTGAACGCGCTGGTTATACAGCAGGCCAGTAGTGGGATTGAAGTAATCCATGACAGCGCAGGCGCCGTGATTGTCAGAGTGGCAGCCGGCCAGGATTGGCACTCGATGGTTGAGTGGACGCTTGAACAAGGCTATTTTGGTCTTGAAAATCTGGCGCTGATACCGGGATCGGTGGGGGCTGCTCCCATTCAGAACATCGGTGCCTACGGGGTTGAGTTAAATGCCTTTGTCGAATCGGTTCACGCCTTGAATATAGACACCATGACGCCGGTTTCGCTGAATAATGCAGAGTGCAATTTTGCCTATCGAGACAGTATTTTCAAACGTGAACTGCGAGATCAATTGGTCATTACTGCAGTAGATTTGCGCCTTTCTCGTAGCCCAAGTTTACAGCTTTCCTATCCGGCTCTGGAGGAGCATTTTGCAGCCAGGCCTGATTCAACGCTAAGCCCGCGAGCCGTGTTTGACGCAATTGTTACTATCCGGCGCAGCAAGCTGCCGGACCCAGAGACTAGCCCCAACGCCGGAAGTTTCTTCAAAAACCCTACCCTGTCCTATGAGAGAGCCGCCTATTTAAAATTACAGTACCCCGACCTGCCAACCTATCGGCAGACGGGGGAACAAGTGAAACTGTCCGCTGGTTGGATGATCGACCGCTGTGGTTGGAAGGGCTTCCGTGAGAGGGGCGTTGGTGTTCATCCGGAGCACGCACTGGTACTGGTTAACTATGGCAACGAGAGCGGCGCTAGGTTGTTGGATCTGGCAGACAACATTCGGCAGTCGGTTGCAGCAGAATTTGGTGTGGAACTGGAATTTGAGCCCCGGATATACGGGGCAGTGAGGTGAATACATTTGACCACAAGGCCCTGCTGAAATCACTCACCACTCGTCCGGGCATTTATCAAATGTATGGCGAGGCCGGAAAGATACTGTATGTCGGCAAGGCCAAAAATCTCAAAAACAGGGTGGGAAGCTACTTCCGGGCCAAGGGCCTGGCGGCGAAGACAATGGCCCTTGTCGCGAAAATACAGGACATACAGGTTACGGTGACCACCACCGAAGTCGATGCCTTACTGCTGGAACACAATCTGATCAAAACTCAGCAGCCTCCCTATAATATATTGCTGCGCGATGACAAATCCTACCCCTACATATTTCTTTCCACCCAGGACAAGTACCCCCGGCTGAGTCTTCACCGGGGTGCAAAGCGACGCAAGGGCAAGTATTTTGGGCCTTATCCGAGTGCCGGAGCAGTGCGGGAGTCACTTCATTTCCTGCAAAAGGTATTCAGAGTAAGGCAGTGTGAAGACAGCTACTTCAGGAATCGCTCCAGAGCCTGTTTGCAGCACCAGATTGAGCGCTGTTCGGCGCCCTGTGTCGAACTGGTTACAGAGTCTGAATACGAGGCCCAGGTAGACAGCGCGCGTCTGTTTTTGCAGGGAAAGTCACAGCAGCTCATGGTCCAATTGGCAGATGAAATGGAGCGTGCCGCCGCAGCACTGGAATATGAAAGGGCCGCCCTGTATCGCGACCAGCTAAGTCAGCTGCAGCACGTTCAGGCCAGCCAGGGGATAGAGGGCGTGGCTGGAGACCTGGATATACTGGCGGCTGCCGTATCGGCCGGCCGTTGTTGTGTACAGGTGTTGTTTGTGCGAGGTGCGCGGGTTCTGGGCAGTAAATCCTACTATCCACCTCTGAAACTCGAGGAAACAGCGGCCGAGGTTCTGGCGGCTTTCCTGCCCCAATACTACCTGGCCGGTACGCGGGCGATTCCGGGGGAGATTATCGTCAACCAACTTCCAGCGGATGCAGAGACCCTGAGCGAGGCATTCTCTGTCTACGCGCAGCGCAAGGTAAAGCTCAAATGCCGGGTGAGGGATGCACGGGCGCGCTGGATGCTACTTGCACAGCAGACCGCAGAGACCAACCTTAAGTCGTATCTGGAGGGGCGCAAAACGGCCCTGGAACGGCGCCAGGCGCTACAGGACGTCCTCAATTTACAGGAGACGCCCCAGCGCATGGAGTGCTTTGATATCAGCCACAGTTCGGGGGAGGCAACGGTCGCCTCCTGTGTTGTATTTGACATCAACGGTCCCTGCAAGTCCGACTATCGTAAGTTCAATATCGAGGGTATAACACCGGGCGATGACTATGCGGCAATGCAGCAGGCTTTGGAGCGGCGTTACAAACGACTTGCAAAGGGAGAGGGAGTTTGCCCTGACGTTCTGTTTATCGATGGTGGTAAAGGGCAGGTGGCGCAAGCCATGTCGGTTTTGGAGGAATTACAGATTAGTGGGGTAGAGGTAATCGGTGTGGCCAAGGGCACGACTCGTAAAGCCGGCTTTGAGACCCTGGTCTGGGGAGACACGGGCCGGGAGCGCCAGCTGCCGGGAGACAGTGCTGCACTACATCTAATTCAGCATATTCGCGACGAAGCACATCGTTTTGCCATCACCGGGCACCGGGCCAGGCGCGACAAAAAAAGACGCACGTCGTTGTTGGAGGGTATTCCCGGTGTGGGTGCCAAGCGGCGCCGGGAGCTACTGCGCCATTTTGGCAGTGCCGAGGGCGTAAAAAATGCCAGTGTGGTGGAGCTGAAGAAAATCAGCGGGATCAGTGCCAACCTGGCTCGGGAAATTTATGATCACTTACATCACGATGGTTAGGCACCGTATAGATCTACCGTGAGTTCTGGTCAGGCTATGGCCTTGTGTCGCCGGGTGAGCCCACGGGGTCTTTATCCTGGCCATCTTTTTTTGTTTGCTTCTCGATGAATACCTCCGGTTCCCTGAGGGGTTCCAGATTCATGGTTTTGTGGGTTAGCCCTTCGAACACGGTTGCCCATAGTTCTGTGTTGGTTGTTTTTCGACGCAGGTAGGCCACTAGCTTTACCATTATTGCAAGTGCGCCAATAAATCCGACAACCGCAAGCAGTTGGACTAGAACTTCGCTGTGCATTGTGATTTCCTGCCAGGGGTTATGTTATACGATGGGGCCTGATCGGGCTAAGTCAAGTTTAGAGGAGAAAATGGACGAGCTTTTATGCCATAGCACATTTACATTGGAAGGCTCTCGGCCTCGGTTAGATGCTGGTTCTAATTGTGTCGATAGCACTGATTTGTGCCGGTCCGATGCGGTAATGATAGGAATATAGACGAGGTGGTTGTATTGGAGGCCGCACTCATCCTTTGCTAGACTCGACGTTAAAATAACATGCTGCGTGGTGTTGATGGTAGTCATAGCGGCAATCGACTCTCGAGAGAGCGAAGCACTTCAGCGCAATAAAAAGGAGTACTCCCTATGCCGTCTCCCCTGGAAGGAATACGGGTCATCGACTGGACAATCTGGCAGCAGGGACCGGTGTGCTCGGTGATGCTCGCCGATCTCGGTGCAGAGGTCATCAAGATAGAGGACAGGATTAACGGCGACCCGGGGCGGTCTTTGACCCGAGCGGTGGGTCTAGATCATGATGACCGCCCCAATTTCTATTTCGAGGCCACAAATCGCAATAAGCGCAGCCTTACCCTTGATCTGAAGAACCCGCAGGGGCGCGAGGTTCTATACGCCCTGGTGGCCAAGTCTGATGTCTTTGTCCAGAATTTCCGCGGCGGTGTTGCCAGGCGGTTGGGTGTGGACTACGAGACGCTCCGCAAGCATAACCCAAAGCTAATCTATGCCAGCGGTTCCGGCTATGGTGCCCAGGGTCCCGAGGCCGACGAACCGTCCTTCGACCGGCTGGCGCTGGCCCGGTCTGGCTTGATGTTGGCCGCCGGTGAATCCGGTATGCCTCCTTGTGGAATTGCCGAGGGCATAGCAGATCAGGTGGGCGCCATTACCCTGTCTCACGGCATACTGTCGGCCCTGGTCGCGCGGGAGCGTTTTGGTGTTGGACAGGAGGTTCATGCTTCACTCCTGGGCAGTATGGCCTGGCTCCAGAACCTGAGTTTGTCGTCGCGGTTGATGATGGGGGCCGCCATTCCACGGGGCGATAGAAAAAGAGCGACCAACCCGCTGTGGAACCACTACCAGTGCGGGGATGATCAATGGCTGGCTATGGGAATGCTCCAGGCCGATCGCTACTGGCCCACTTTCTGTGAGGCCATAGAACGCGGCGATATGATAACGGATGAGCGTTTTTCAACGCTCCAGGAACGAGCCAGACACTCTCAGGAGTGTATTGCTATTATTGATTTGGTTTTTGCCACAAAGTCTCGAGACCAATGGCTGGATATTCTCCAAAAAGCCGGTGATCTCATTGTGACGGCTGTCAACAGCGTAGACGACGTCCCGAACGATCCTCAAGTTGTAGCCAATGGTTATGTCCAGGACTTCGAGCACCCACAGTTCGGAGATACGCAGGTTATCGGGCACCCGGTGAGTCTGTCGGAAACGCCGGCAGAAGTGCGGCATGCAGCCCCCGAATTTGGACAGCACACAGAGGAGGTTTTGCAGGATGTTCTGGGCTTTAGCTGGGAGCAAATCGAGAATCTTCGTAACAGCGAGGCCATTTAATGTCCCCGTCTATCACTTAACGCCGTCGTCCTCCAAACGTCTGAAATTGTCACAACCATCCTGATCGCCACCTTCACATGCCTTGCCGAACAGGCCCTTGGCTCGGCTCATATCCCGCTCTACGCCCACACCGCTGGCGTAATAGAGCCCAAGATTAAAACACCCATCCAGATATCCTCCGTCGCAGGCTATAGAAAACAACGCGTTGGCCCGTGTGTAATCACGTTCGAGCCCCAGCCCCTGGTCGTATGAGAACCCCAGGTTGTAGCAACTTTTTATATGTCCAGCATCACAGGCTCTGGAGAAATTTTCTCTGGCTTTGGCGTAGTCTCTGTTTAAACCCAGGCCTTTGCTGTGGGAGACACCCATACTGTAGCAACCCTCTCTTACGCCGCTGGCACAGACCTTGGCGTAGAAGGTATTAGCATTGCTGTGACTCTGTTCTAACCCCCTGCCTTTTTCGTATAAAACGCCCAGATTAAAGCAACTTATGCTGTCGCCCCCGCTGCAAGCCTGTGAGTAGAATTCACTGGCTTTACTATAGTTCTGTTTGAAACCCAGGCCCTGGTCATAGGAGAAGCCGAGGTTGTAACAACCTTTTGCAAGCCCTCCATCGCAAGCTTGGGCGTAGAACTCATTGGCCTTGCCGATGTTTTTCTTCACACCACGGCCCTCGTCGTGAGCGAGTCCCAGGCTGAGGCAGCCTGCCATTTCTCCTCCATTACAGGCTCTGGTATAAAACCCATTGGCCAGGGAAAAACTCTGCTGGAGGCCTCGCCCCTCGTCGTGGGATACCCCCAGGTTGTAACAGCCCTTCGAATATCCTCCCTCACATGCTTTCAAATAGAGATTGTTGGCTTTGGCGTGGCTTTGTTTCACTCCCCGGCCCTGATCGTAAGATAGCCCAAGATTAAGGCAGCCAGCCAGTTCACCGCCCTCACACGCCCGTGAGTAAAGTGCGTTGGCACTTCCGATATCCTGCTGAACCCCACGCCCAAGGTCATAGGAGAGCCCCTGGCTGAAGCACCCCTCCATGTATCCGCCATCGCAGGCGTTAGCATAGAACTCATTGGCTTTAGTGAAATTCTGCTTGAGCCCCAGGCCCTTGGCATAGGAGAAACCGAGATTGTAGCAACCGGCCATAACACCTTTATCACAGGCCTGGGTAAAGAACGTGTTAGCTTTGGCGTGATTGCCTTTGCTTTCCTGGATATAACCCTCCGCCATAAAATCAGCATGCAGGTGGGCAGTGAACAGTAAGCACGCACCCAGAAGTAGTGTTTTGGGGCGGCCTCTGACGTTTAGGGCAAGAGTAGAAGGGCCGTTTCTATTCCGGCTGACTCGATTCAATACTGTATGCTAGCTCCCGCTTGGTGAGGCCGATTTGTAGGCAAGGTTTGAGTGATTCATATCCTGGCAATGTACTATAATCGGCAGGTCGCAGGCAATCACGAGCCGCTACTGTCGCCCAACATCGAATACCTGGACGCGCCAACCCGAGCGGTAGTAGCCGGAGGAGGGTGGCAATAGTACTTTTTGCCCATCGATTCTTTTTACCGCGCCGCGCCGATGCGGTAGTATGATTTACAGGCATAATCGCACCTGAAAAAAGTGATTTGGCTGTGGAACCCCGGAATGTGTAGAGGCAAATAGCACCTTGACTATGAATATACCGAATGCTCTGACCTTTATGAGAATCCTGATGATTCCCGTGCTGGTCGTTGTGTTCTATTTGCCCTTCAACAATCACCTGCTGGTGGCAGCGGCGGTGTTTGCACTGGCGGCGATCACCGACTGGTTTGATGGTTACCTGGCCCGGAAGCTAGAGCAGTTGACTCCGTTCGGCGCTTTTCTCGACCCTGTCGCCGACAAACTAATGGTTTCAGTGGCGTTGGTACTACTGGTAGAGCGCTACGATACCGTTGTATTCACTCTGGCCGCCTGCGTCATTATCGGAAGAGAAATTGTGATTTCCGCATTGCGTGAATGGATGTCTGAATTGGGGCGTCGCACGTCGGTAGCGGTGTCCTATGTTGGCAAGGTCAAGACAGTTTTTCAAATGTTAGCCATTATTGGCCTGCTAGCGATCGACCCTGAAATTGATGAAAGTTGGCTATTGGGGCTGTCATTTCTATTATTATACGCAGCTGCGGCACTCACCCTTTGGTCTATGGTTATTTACATGAGGGCGGCCTGGGAGGTTATTAAGGACGATAAATTGTTTTAATTCAGTCGGTTGCAGAAAATTCCCCGAGTTTTTCTTGACTCTTGAGTTCCAGTCAATAGAATATGCGCCTCCTTTGGTGTGCGGGAATAGCTCAGCTGGTAGAGCGCAACCTTGCCGTGGTTGAGGGGGGGCGCCTAGCCTCGCGAGTTCTCGCGACCGTGGCGACGGTATAAACGCTTATGAGTGCGGGAATAGCTCAGCTGGTAGAGCGCAACCTTGCCAAGGTTGAGGTCGCGAGTTCGAACCTCGTTTCCCGCTCCAAGATTTTCTGTTTAAAGGCTCGGTGACAGAGTGGCTATGTAGCGGACTGCAACTCCGTGTACAGCGGTTCGATTCCGCTCCGAGCCTCCACTTTCTTCTAATTCCCTATGAGTAAATCAGCGGGTTAGTGCTGAATTCGGTATTGGCAAGTTACTAGTCACACACCTAGGCGGTTCCCAGAATCATCGGTTACGCTGTGTGGCTTTTTGCGACACGAAGTCGCTTGTTGAAGTTGTCCCCACAGGCATGTCGGGGACCGCCCGTACCACCGGGCGAATCTAGGGGCATGAATCAAGAGCTGCCCTGACAATGTAACGAAGCGCGACATTGGTCGTGCGGGGCACAA
>JABHWT010000151.1 GCA_018657645.1 Halieaceae bacterium
CCGCCATACCCACAGCGACATTGGGTGCGGTGTCATTCCAGCGACGAAACTCGGCTGGGTCATCGGCACCATATTCACCGTATGCAGTAGCGGAGCGGGATGGGTGGTTGGCAATGACCACCGGGGGTGATGGCAACGCTGCCATAACCGCTAAGCCGGTCAGCATGTTGTTTTCAACATCTCGACTAACATCGACCGGGAATACTTCGAGCTTGTCAAAACCATGTTCCAACTTAAACAGAACATGCTGTTCGTCTTCGGTGTATGGAATAATCAAACTGCTGTGATCAGCACCGGGGGTGTTTAATTCCATCCCATAAAACTGAATAACCTCTGGGACTTCCTTGCGAGATTTTAGTAATTCCGGATAGGCCGTATCTCGATTGATCTTGCTGTGATTTGGTCCACCATGGTCGGTCCCCACGATCCAGGATAAACCATATTTTTTTGCGAGCGACGCATTGGCAGGCAACGGATTGACCGCATCACCACCAATAATGGGCCTCGGCGGATTCACACTGAAGTCGTATCCAGGGCTGAACTGGCTGTGGATGTGATGATCACCAGCCAGCCAGCGGTTCTCCGCAAAGGCGGCGGCCGGGTTCAGCACCATGGCGAGTAGTAGAAGTTTCAGCCTGCCATGTTCTCCTACCTGATATGCTCTCATCACTTCCCTCTTCCAATCAATGATGACACGTCAGTGTTCGTTCAAAATTGGTTGCTTTGGGTGCTCGTATTGTTGATTTGCGGCACACAATCCCACCTTATGACACCAATTCGTTCCTTAAGTGTTTCGCAGCGATGAAAAAGTGAATGGCTCCCCATCCGATAATCGTGACACTGATGATCATGGCCCAGCGCAGAGCTTCGTCCCCCAGAGCCGGCGTCATTGCATCGCTAAGATAGCCAACAAGCAGCGGGCCCGCGCCAGTACCGACAAGATTCGAGGCGAACATGAGTGCGGCCGTTCCCATGCCACGAAGGTGTGCAGGTAGCACACTTTGAATGCTCGTCAGAACGAACCCAACGCAGGATGATGAGAGAACAATGGCGAACGCCAGCAGCGCTGCGACCATGTACAGGTTGGAGATGTAAAGCGTTAACATCCAGATAGGCACGATCGCAAGGTTGACAGTGCCCGGCCACCAGACCTCGCAGCGCCGATCCCGCCGCACGGCCTTTGGCCCGAATACCACGCCGAGCATGACACCGACGAATGAGGCTGCCCCTGCCAGGATGCCAAGCAACGCACCCAGTTCGCTCAGGGACATGCCGTGGCTACGCATAAAAAATGCGCCGAGCCAGGCGCTGACGCCAGCGCCACCGAAGGCGCTGATGCCATAGGCGACCAGGAGATGTCGCATGGTTCGGCGACTGAGTACCTGCGCGACTGCCTGATACCATGCAATGTCCGTATCAAACTGCTCAGAGTTGATCTGGAAGCGGCCTCGCGGGGGCTCACGCAAAGTCGTCAACAGAACGATGGCGAGCAGCACTCCGGGCAGCCCCATGGAAAACAACGCGACTCGCCAACCGTAGTGGTCGGCGATTACACCGACCAACCCCAATCCCAATGAGCCGCCAGCAGCAGCGCCCAGCATAAACAGATTCATCCCCCGGCTACGATTTTCCGGTGTGTAATACTCACCCATCATCGACAGGGACGCCGGAGAGCCACCAGCTTCGCCAATGCCAACAACAACTCTCGTCAGTGCCAACTGAATAAAGTTTTGGGCAAGGCCGGCGATCGCGGTCGCAACGCTCCACACGGCCAGGCAGGCCGATAACAGTTTCACCCTGCTGCGGGTATCCGCCATACGCGCCAGTGGAATACCGAACAATGCGTAGGTCAGGCTAAATGCAAATCCGGTAAGCAGGCCGAGCTGCGTATCGGACAAGCCAAGGTCTGTCTTGATCGGCTGAACCAGAATCGCCAGAGCCGCGCGGTCCAGGGCATTGAACATGTTGACAAGGCATAACAGCACAGTCGCGTGAACGACCTGGCCACGACTGACAACGGCCTGGCTGGCGACGGCTGTGCTTATTGTTGAATCATTCACTTATCGTCGTCCGTCGTCTGAGCCTCACGCGTCACCCCACCGCACACGCAATTGGCTGTCCGGGTCCTGCTCAATCCGCGATGTGGCGTCCAGGATCATGACCTCACGTTGATCGACTGAATAAGGAGGCCAGTGCGGCAGACCGGCGCCGTTGGGATCGCCCGTGCGTGCGAAGGCCAGCACTGTGTTTGACCACTGCTCTGCCAGTTGCCGGACCACAGGATCCTTCGGATCGTGGTAGTGAGCGAAGGAAATGCGCGAAATCTCCGGGCACGCATAGTCGTTGAACGTGAACGCAACCTCACAGCCGTGGGTGGCGCCGAGAACGCCGTCCATGACGGAGGACGGCAGGTCGAAACGGTACAGCCAGCCGCTGGACCCAGCCGCTGTGACGGATTCACTTGTGCGGATTGCAGCACGGCGGAACATCTCGGTATAGACACGCTGGTATAGGGTCTTGCCGGTATCGTCGGGATAAGCGTCCTGCATCGCGGCCAGGAACTCGCCGGGTTCCATACCGACGGGCAGGAGATCGAAGGGCATGGCCCCCAGGACAGCGGTCATTGGGTCGAAGGGTGTTCCTTCGGGGGCGAACGACGTCATAAAGGTACCTTCATCCAGATTGGAGCCGGCGACGTAGGGTACGCAGCGCACGCCGCACTCGGCAATTGCCTGGTAGGTATCCCGGGTGACCACCACGCCGTCAACGCAAGCCTCGCCCAGAACGCCGGCGCCGAGCTGAGCCGCCAGCAAATCTTCAGCCGAGAGTTGTTTGAGATGGGTGAGTAATTCACTCTCGTCCACCTCCAGGTGTGCGGCCAATCCCTTTGACAGTGACGCCGGTGGGTTGGTGATAGCGGTGCCACTGTGGGCGATGGCGCGGTGATACAGGCCGTCGGCAGATGGTGCGGCCAGAATCGCATTGACCGAACCGCCTCCGGCGGATTCGCCAAAGATGGTCACGTTGTTGGGGTCACCCCCGTAATCGGCGATGTTGTCCCGCACCCATGTCAGTGCCAAGATCTGGTCGCGGAAACCATTGGATGCCGATCCGGCCAGGTCATCGTCATACTTCGACAGATCGAGAAATCCAAACACGCCAAGCCGATAGTTGACGGCAACCACCACCACGTCGCCCTGGGCAGCAAGAATAGAGCCGTCGTGATCGTTGCCGGACCCGATGTAATAAGCGCCTCCGTGAATCCAGAACAACACCGGCCGCGCGCGGTCATCCGCTGCGGGTGTGTAGATGTCCACGGTCAGACAGTCCTCACTGAATGCCTCCGCCGACGGCGGACCCATCGGGTTTTCGGGTTGCATCGCCCGGTTACCCAGCCTGGTGGCATCCAGCGTGTCCGACCAGGGTCCATGGGGGTCCGGCGCACGGAAGCGTCGTTCACCCACGGGGGGCTTGCCATACGGGACACCCAGGAACATCTGGATATCGTTTTCCGACTTGCCAGCAATGGTGCCAAGCTGTGTAGTCACCGTGGTCATCGTTCGGACTCCTTTGGCGTTGGGTGATGTGTGATCACCTGCCGAGCCAGCGCTTGCGTGATGTGTCGTTTCTCATATCGCGCGACAAATGGTTACGAAAAAGTTGCAGAAAACTGAATATTGATTCAACATTCAACCAATGTCAAACAAGGTCGCCTGTCTTGGGTCCTGTCCGGAGGGCGCAACAAAAAGAACATACTAAAATTGTTCCGCCACTCACATGACGCGACTGAAAGGAGGAGATAGCCAATGCAACAGAGTCTGCCCATCAAGGTATATCTGGTTTGCAACGCCCGTTATCACGATACTAATTTCGCCAGGCTCGAGCTGCTCAAACTGCTTGCGGAAGACGAGGATATTCACACGCATGTGGCAGAAGATTTCAGTGATACCGAAGCCATCAAGCAGTGCTCGCTGCTTATTACGTATACGTGCGATCTTCGTCCTACCGCGGAAGAGCAGGTCGCGTTAGCAGAGTTTCTGGATGCCGGAGGTCGATGGTTTGCACTGCACGCTACGAATGCCATCCTGGAGATAAACCATGAAGGCAAAGCGGATACGCCAGACTTGGCCCCCAACTTCATGAAGTTGTTGGGTAGTCGATTTGTTGCCCATCCCCCCAACCAAAAACTCACTGTCCGGGTCAGCGATATCCAACACCAACTGACCGCGGGCATATCAGACTTCGACGTGGAAGACGAAGAACCCTACTACTGTGAAAAACTGGGAGAACAGCTGGTGTTGCTCGAGGCATCTTACAACGCGCCATCAAGCAGCTATATAAAGTCCGAGTACGGCACCGATCGCGACAGCCACCCCCAGATGTATCTGCACCCCTGGGGTAAGGGCGAAGTACTGTATCTAACTTTGGGCCACTGCGCGGGTAAGCACGACATGAAACCGTTGGTAGACATTTATTCCGTGGTACGGGGTTCCTGGAATTCCCCCGTGTACTACGAACTGCTGCGCAGAGGTATTCGCTGGGGTATTGGTGAGCTATGACTGGACCCACCCACAGCACTCTGGCCACGCTGATTACGGACAAAGCCCGGACAAACCCTGACCTGAAGATTCTTACCTTCGTTGCAGTGGGCGTCGATGGCCAACTGGAAGACCAGACCCGGACCTACCGGCAACTCTACGAAAACAGTCAGGCGCTGGCGCGGGGCCTGGCCGACCTGGGTGTAAGTCAGGGGGACAAGCTGGCACTGATGATGAACAATCACCCGGAGTTTGTGGAGACGATGGTGGCCAGCGGGATCCTCGGCGCCACGTTTATTCCCATCGACCCTCGCACCATGGGCACCAAACTCAGCTATATGCTCGATTTCACCGACAGCCAGGGTTTGATTTGCGCCGACTACGCTCTGGCTGCGGTACTGTCGGTAGTGGCGGACTGCCCCGGGTTTAAATGGCTGGTAGTGGTACCCACGGCAGACGCTCCCCCCCTGCCGCGGGCACCGCTACCCGTCATCAACTTTTCTGATCTCGTCGCTGCTGTCGAGGAGCCACTGCCCCTGGTGGAGCAGGAACCGGCTGATACTATGTTTATGCTGTTTACCTCCGGAACTACCGGCAATCCCAAAACCGTGATTTTTTCACACCAGAAGTACATGGGTTCCACCCTGAGCCCCCTGGCTGCGGGCATGACCACCAGCGACAGGTACTACACCGGCCTTTCACTCACTCATCTCAATGCCCAGGGCACCGTGGCTGGCGCCCTTGGCCAGGAGATTCCCTGTGTCCTCAGCGCTAAGTTCACCAAGACTCGATTATGGGACATTATTCGCCACTATGGTTGCACCACGTTTAACCTCCTGGGGGGTATGATCCCCGAAATCTACGCCATGCCGGAAAAGGCCGACGACGCCGATAATCCGGTACGCGTCGTCCAAAGTGCCGGCATGCCTGCTCACCTGTGGCGAAAGTTTGAAAAGCGCTTCGGTCTGGTGCTCCACGAGGTCTATGGTGCCACCGAGGGCGGCGCTATGCGTAACCCCCCCGGCGAGGGCCCGGTAGGTAGTATCGGCAAGCCGGTCGCTGGCTGGGTCGCCGAGATTCTCGACGAAACCGGCGCAGTCTGCCCAGCCAATGTGGAGGGTGAAATCTGTTTCCGGAAAGACGACAACGGCCCGATTGTTGTCCAATACTACAAAAATATCGAGGCCTCTGCCGATAAGGTTCGGGAAGGCTGGCTTCATATGGGTGACCTGGGCCACAAGGATGAGAATGGCTGGTTTTACTTTCATCACCGGGTTGGCGGCGGCGTGCGACGCAATGGAGATTTCGTCAACACCACCCTGGTAGAAACCGTACTCATGGACTCGCCCCTGGTGGCGGATGTGTTTGTCTATGGCGTCGCCACTGACCGCAATGTCGCAGGGGAGAAGACCCTGGTGGCGGCTGTAGTGCCTGCCGACCCGTCTGGCTACGACAGCGGGCAACTGCTCGATTACTGCTACAAGCACCTGGAGCACAGCGACGTACCGGAGATTTTCCAGGTGCTGGACGAGATTCCCAAGACCATCTCGGAAAAACCCGTCGAAAAGGCCTGCATTGATTTGCTGGAGTCCAGAGAATATGTTTCGAGGCAGCCAACATGAAACATCCAATGAACAGCGCGGCCGCCATCACCGGCCTGGGCCTTACCGAGATGGGACGCGTCTATCGGGACGCGGAAGACCTCGCTGCCGAGGCTGTATTCCTGGCGCTGGAAGATGCCGGGCTGCAGAAATCAGATCTGGACGGACTGCTCATCAACGCCGGCATCGGTGAAGGGGTCGGCGTACCCCTGCATATCACCCTGGGCCTCAAGGAGTTGAACCTCTTGACCTACATGCAGGGCTACGGTTCCAGTGCCGGGCAGATGATTCAGTATGCTTCCATGGCCGTGGCCAACGGTCTGGCAACCACCGTGTGTTGCGTGTTCGCAGATTCGCCGCTGAAGGAATACCAGCGTAGCGGCGCGGTTTCGTACGCCAGATCCGGACCGCCCAATGCCATGGCATCGCTCGAGCCCATTTACGGCATTATCGGCGCTCTGCCCAGGTATGCCATGGCGGCTCAACGCCACATGGACCTGTTCGGTACCACTCAGGAGCAACTC
>JABHWT010000434.1 GCA_018657645.1 Halieaceae bacterium
TAAATCGGATAGTTTTGGATTTACCGGTGTAGGCTCGCGCCAGCCGCAATGCGAGATGGGTAGACTCGGTGCCCGACATGGTAAACCGCACGCGCTCGGCGCAGGGAACCAGTTCCTTAACAAGGTTACCGTATTCGACTTCATCTGCCGTATTGCCACCCAACTGCGTACCGCGAAGAATGCTCTGTTGCACAGCGTCAATCACTGCCTGGTTACCGTGCCCCAGTATATGGCCACCGTGACCACCGATGTAATCGATATATTCATTGCCATCAACATCCCATTTACGCGAACCACTAGCTCGGTCAATGTACAAGCCATAGGGCTTCTGAAACCTGGAGTCGTGGGTAATACCACTGGGGAACACCTCAATGGCCTGCTCGGCAAGCTCCTTGGAGCCCGGCGTTAGTTGTTGGTATATCTCTGCAATCGACTGATCGGAACTCACTGTTTCGAAACCTCGGGAGTGGCGTTTATATTGTTGATAATTTTATACACACCTACTGTGAGTACGGGAATAACAAATACGGCAATAAAACCAAAGGTCAGCAAACCATAGCCCCGGGCAATAAGACTGATCAGTCCAAATTGGGCAGCCAGAACCAGTGCCACTAGTAACATCCCGGTTGCAACAGCGGTGCGCGCCAGGCCGGGCATTGTCCTGCCGGCTTCACGTAGTGTTGATGCTATTCGCTCGTTGACGCCATGAATAAGACCAACGCCAGTTTGCACCAGAGTGCCCAGCAGCACCAACTGGAACACAATTGAGAACCAGGGCGAGCCAAGCCGCATTAGTAATGCCGTGCTGGGAATGGGTGCCTCGCCGATCTGCGGGTACTGACCCATCATCGCTATAAACAAAAACACAGCCGGAAGCATACCAATCAAGCCGGCCAGAAGACCGGCGGTAATCGCGTCTCTGCGCCGGTCAAGATGAATAATACAAAACAAGACCATCGGCACAACTGCGAGATTATAACCGGCATAACGAATGCCGTCTAAAATCCAACCCGACCCTATACTGGCCTGCGAAAAGTTGTGTCGGATATTGTCTCCAAACACGAATAGGCTCCATACCACCAGGGTAAAATAGGCGATGTACAGCAAAATTGACCAACTGCCCATAAATTGCTCAATCAGGTGACTTCCGTAGAACGTCAGCATGCCAATCGCCAACAATAGGGCAAGGGTGCCAGTCAGGGCAGGCGCATTAAACAGATTTTGCGCAATCTCACCCGCGGCGGCACCAATTACCGATAACACCACAATCATCAGTAATATCAGCAAAATTTCAAACAGAAACCAGAACCGACCCAGGAGCTGGTGAAAGAACGTTTTGTAGTCATAACTGCGGGTCATGCGACTCAGTTCAAACGAAACGGCTAGCACGCAACTCCATACCAGAGCAGCAACGCCCATGGAAAACAAACCACCGATGGGACCATGAGGCAGGAAAAACTCGGCGATCTCCCGTCCGGTGGCATAGCCACCGCCAATCACTACACCCTGAAAAATTAGACCCGGTAAAAGGTATCGCTGGAAAAATATCGCCATCAAAAACCTCGATTACATGCCAGGGAAACCTCTGTGGGAGGTCTTAGGATGTTCTTAGCGTATTGTATAGATCAAGAGCCTTGTCGGGTGTTTCATTGTCGTGAACAACAGCGCGAACAGCTTGGATCATTGCTATGGGCGCCTCCGACTGAAAAATGTTTCGCCCCATGTCCACCCCGGCTGCTCCCTGCTGAATTGCATTGTAAGCCATCTTCAAGGCATCAAGCTCCGGTAGTTTCTTGCCTCCTGCTATGACAATGGGCACCGGGCAACAGGATGTTACGGTATCGAATCCCTCTTCTACATAGTAGGTCTTAACATAGTGGGCACCCAGTTCAGCACACATTCTGGTGGCAAGCCTGAAGTACTTTGCATCGCGCACCATGTCTTTGCCCACTGCGGTTACAGCGAGGGTGGGTATTCCATAGCGTGTCCCCTGGTCCACCAGCTTAGTCATGTTCAGAACAGACTGGCTTTCATTTTCGCCCCCAATAAATACCTGTACTGCCATTGCCGCCGCATTGAGACGGATTGAGTCTTCAATGCTGACTGCAATATCTTCATTTGACAGCTCTTTCAGAATACTTGGGCCTCCCGACGCCCGCATCACAATGGAGTTGGTCAACGAGGGGGGAATATTGGAGCGAAGTATGCCCCGTGTCAGCATCAGTGTATCGGCGTAGGGAGCAAGTGGTACGATGTTAAGGTCAATGCGCTCTAGCCCCGTAGTCGGACCCTGGAAATAACCGTGATCAAAGGCCAGCATTACAGTCTTTCCAGACCGAGGATTAAATATTCGCGATAAGCGATTTTTCATTCCCCAATCATAGGAGTTCGAACCTTTCAGAAAAAACCCCTCGGTTTCCTGAGGTACATCCGTGTAGTAGTTTTTTGTTTCCTGAACATCGTCAAGATCTGCCATTTTCTCTGTTTCCCTTATCCGCTAATTTACTTAATATTCCGTAGAACCACTATAATAGTGTGCCTGCCTGGCAATGCTGAAAGACCGACATAATACCTGTTTTAAGCCTATCTCACAGCATGGGTCAGCGCGCTGAGGCGTCTTGATGTCAGGGTATAGTTAGCTTTACGCGTTTGTCGGAAGGCGCCTGCTTGCAAACCTCCCGTTACATTGGAGTTCCATAGCGACGCTTCCACAGAGCAATCGAAACGGGCACAGCCAGATTGAGCCAGAAGGCGCCAATCATCAGCGTATAGAACGCCTCTGTCGTAAGAATATTATGCTGGGTATAGGCGATATCAATGACCACAAATGCCAGTTCCGCCCGCCCCAACATACCAAAGCCAATTAGCAGGCTGTCCTTGAAGTCAAAACCAGCTGTGTAGCGCGCAGCAAGGCCGGCGGACACAACCTGTGAAATAAGAATGCCGAAAACCAGGATCAGAGTATGTGGAAGTACCGCTAATAGAATATCCCAGTCGATAACCAGTTTTGCTCCCAGGCCTACGAAAAAAATGGGCCCTAACCAGGAGAAAGCCATATTGTCGATAATGTTCTTGGTCGCTTCGTAGTGACTTTGGGCAGTACCTGTTTCCAGGTGAAAATACTCCTCCCGCAACACCAGACCCGCCATATAGGCACCAACCGCCGGGTGGAACCCAAACTGGTGCGCCACAATCCCGGTCATAACAGCCAGAAATAGCAGTGTAAGCGTAGTCTGCTCGCCTTCACCAAAACCAAGAACACCGCTAAAGCTGAACCTTCCCAGCCAAGGCACCTTGGCAAACCACCCCGTATCGGCGTGGGGAAATAACCAGATGCCTACGAAGCTGACAATGGCAAAAAAAATCAGCACTTTAACGATAATGACAAACACAGCCATAATACTGATATCAGCCTGTCCACTGGCAAGGGGAACCAGAATCGCGACCATAACCAACGATGCAATATCGTCCAGCACCGCCGATGTCATAATGCCGCGCGCGGCGGCCGTGGACTGCAGACCCTCACTCTTTAAAGAAACCATGGTCAATGAGACGGCTGTTGCAGTCATTGTCAGGGCAAACATAATCGACAGGTTGCTATCGTTCCAGAAAAAATCAGCGATCGTATAGGCGGTGATAAAAGGTGCAAGAGCACCAAAAAAAGCTATTCCCCAGGCTCGTTTAATGCCCTCCACAAATTGTTGGGAATTTTCCTCGAAACCCAGGGCGAACATGACAACAATGATGCCTAGCTCGCCAAACGTCCGTATAAACGGGCTGCTCTGGAGGGGTATAACACCCAGATTTACCATTAATGAGCCGAAAAAAAGGAAAAACAGCACCGGCGTGAGTTTGGTACGATTTGCCGCGATGCCTGCCATGTAGACACAGGCCCAAATGATAACCAGTTGAGTCAGATCTGCCATTGATGAACTCGTCCAATAAGCAAATTATACCAGTCATTCATTGCTGCTTGATCCCTATATCGCGCGCCATCGTCTATTCCGCTCAGCCCTGAGAGAAAGCTACATGGCTATACTATCGCGCCACGAATGCGTACTCGTTGATCTCGGTCAACACGCGGCTAGGGTTCCTCGCCCTCTTCGCGCAGTCGCACCGGCCCGAATCGCTCGGCATACTTCCCCTCCATGGGCGTGTAAAAATTGCGAAAATACTGCATATCTGCGACCGCATTCCCCGTGGTCTCCAGAGCGGGCCCAAAACCACCGCGTCGCAATTTGTAGTCTAAATAAGAAGGTATGATCGGAACACCGGCACTGTGTGCGATGTGATAAAAACCCGACTTCCAATACTCGCGCCGACTGCGCGTGCCCTCGGTGGGTATTAGCAGGACCAGGTTGGGATTGGCCTTAAAAGTATCTACCATCGCTCCCACTACATCCCGGTTCTTATGACGTATTATCGGCACCCCACCCAGCGCTCGCATAATCCACCCCAGAGGCCCCCAAAACAGAGTGTGCTTGCCCAACCAACTAATCTTGATATCGAACACTGCCGCAAAGGCCAGCATGTAGGGAAAGTCCCAGCTAGACGTATGGGGGGCCGCTATCAGCACGTAGCTGCGAGCAATGGGGCGCTCTCCCTCTATTCGCCATCCCCCCAACCGTAGGACCAGGTTGCCAAGCCACTTCTTCATTCTGATATAACACCCGATACAACCTCGACAGGTCGACCATAGTGCGGGCATGCCATGCCCGTGTCAATCCTGCCCACTCCCGTGGGTCAAACGCGACTATCCGTTTGCACTTGGGCATAGGACTACTACAATAGCCGTTCCTGGCACCTCATAAAGACAAGGACTGACTCATGTTGACACTTCACGGTTTTCCCTTTTCCAATTACTACAATATTATTAAACATGCCCTCATGTATAAAAATATAGCCTTCGAGGAACGCATTGCCTATCCGGGTTCGCCGGAGCTAATGGCCGTTAGCCCTGCGGGCAAGGCGCCGGCCATGACCACAGATTCGGGCGCTCATCTGACAGAGAGCAGCGTACTATGTGATTACCTGGACGATGCCTACCCACAGAATCCACTCTATCCAACGGCACCCGAGGCGCGGGCCAGTGTTCGACAGTTAATGAAGATCACTGAATTGTATCTGGAGCTACCCGCTCGGCGCTTTCTTCCCGCGGTGTTTGGCGACGTGCAATTTGATGAAGAAACCAAGGCAGAAATACGCTCGACCCTCGAGCGGGGAGTAAAGGGTCTTAATGCACTGGCCAGTTTCTCTCCCTACCTTACCGGTGCAGAACTGACAATGGCCGATATCTATCTCCGCTATGCACTGGCGATTCCTAAAATGGTTGGCCCCGCGCAGCTGGACTGGGATATATTGGCCAGCGTGCCCGGGCTACAGGAGTGGGATGCAATAATGGCAGACACCGACATCGCGCGAAAAGTTGACGCCGACATGGAGGCTAATACGGCGGACTTTATGGCCTATATAACATCAAACGCTAGCTAATCCCGAACTGACGTAACGCCTTTATAATAGCGATTGCCGACACGGCGTGCGTTTAGTCGGCGCGAGAAGGTCGACTGCGCGTGCCCTATAATTGCGGGATGGAGGCCTGGTCGATAGGTAGTTCACCGCGCCCTATACGCTGCGCCCGCTCGGTTAATGTCGCCTCGGCCTCCTCGATACCAATCATAATCACAAAGCGATTCTCAAGCACTCCCTGAAGACAGAACCGGGCCAATTCATCCAGGTCCTGAAATTGCAGTTCCATACCCGCGGCCTTGGCCGCCACTTTGAAATCCTCAACCGTGGGTATTGGCTCGTAGGGTTTTTCGCGAGCGAGTTCCTTGGGTCGGTTTCTGTCCGTCGTCCAGATGCCGGTATCGAGTAAACCACCGGAGGGGTAAAAAACGGAAGCCCCCAGGCTTGTGCCCTCGGACTCAAGCTGCGCTGCCAGGCACTCGCTCAGGCAGGACACTGCTGCCTTGCTCGAGGCATAGACTGATTGATAGGGCAATGCCGAAATACCACCGTCACCCGAGGACGTGTTAATCACATGCCCTGCCTCTCCACCCGCTATCATTCGCGGTACAAAGGCCTGAATCCCATGCATTACACCCTGCACATTAACGCCGTGCACCCACTTCCAGTCGTTCTCGGTTGTCTCCCAGATATTGGCCGAGGGGGCCGCTACCCCTGCATTATTAAAGACCAGGTGGCAGACGTCATGGGTGTCATACACCCTGTCGGCCAGTGCATTAACCGAAGCCGAATCAGCCACGTCTGTCCTCACGCCCATAATATCGCCGGCATCGGCAAACTCGTCGACCACGCGATCCAGAGCAGACTGTTCCACGTCGGCAACTACAACTTTAGCACCCTCTGCCAGCAGCTCCTTGACCAGTGACCGGCCAATTCCACTCGCTCCTCCCGTTACCACTGCGACTTTATTCTTGAAATTTTCCATCATTACCGCTTCCTCCAGTTTTGTGTTTTATCAAGTGGCCAAACTCGCGCACGCTTTACTACTTGGCCACCAATTCCAGCTGCCCTTTTTTGCGCTGCACCGGGTGGCGTAGTTTCACCTGCATGGATTCGTACCCTCCTATGGTATGCAATAGTTCATCGACTCCCACCTTGTCTGCCCCGGACAGACTCTGGTAATGGTCCAGGGCCCGCTGAAACATCCACTGACTGTAGCTGTGGATTACGCGTTGGCCTGTTACGCCCCCGGTAGTAAACGAGTGCATGCCCAGATAGCGGGGAATACTACCCCCCGGGTTGTCTGTCAGCCAGGCCGCATTTTTCTCAATGACATTCAACACATCGGGCAGTTGTTCCCGACACAGCGTCTCCAATATGGGTAACAGCGTAACCGGAACTTCATCTCCCGCGAGAAACTCACCCGATAGAGGCTGCGGGCTGTTCATTCGCTCAACCCAGCTATAAACCTCCGGCGCTTGCTCCTGCATCATGGCTTTGGGTACCGGGTCCCGACCAAGGTGGGCATAGAGCGGCCCTATTAAACCAAAGTCTCCAATGCTGGGACGCGAACCCAGTAGAAATTCATAATGGGTGAAGTGTGTATTGAGCTGCATCAGAAACTCGGCATATGCGCGCTCTATACTGGGAATAGTTTCGTCGGTAATGCCCAGCGCACCAATTGACCCGCGAAACGGCCGTGACGTTTTTTCCCCTATACTGATTTGATTTTCTCGCGATTCATCCGGGGCGCTCATAGCACCAAATTCCCCCAGCACAAAATCTCGCTGTTGGTCCAGCACGCTCCAGCGGTAATGCATGGCAGGCATCACCAACCATTCATCACCGTAGAGTTCCAGTAGCAAGGCCACCAGCTTTTGGCGCGGGCCTCCCGGGTAAATTGAGGCTGTGGGGTGCCGTTGTTCCAGAAAGTCGATGATGTCGGTCGTGTCCTGTACGTAGTCCCCATCTACCGTTTCCAACACGGGCACAATGGGCGAACCGATATGGGGTAGAATAATTGTCTTGTACACCTCCCGGGTAGCGCTCTGCTCCTGCCAGTTCAGCCCCTTATACCGCATATAGGCCCGCGCTTTGCCCGTAAAATAGGACAGTTCACCGCCATAAAGCGTGTAATCGATGCTCATCTGCAACCCTCATTCCTCAACATTGACAATCCACTTGTTGTGCCAGCATACACTGCTCTACTTGCTCTTGACATAGGAGTGCATCCGAACGGTCTGTATATTGAGGTTTGCCTCTGGAGGGAACCCGTGCGGCCACTAACTCGCGTATACATTCTCCGGAGCAACTCCCCATTGTTAGCCTATAGGCTCTGGATGTACCTGTCTATTCAGAAGGGTATACTAGGCGCCCTGAACCGGCGGGATGATTCCTGCCGGAAGAAATAATGCACAAAATCACCGGATAATTTCATCATGCAAAAATCTGATATAGAAATAGCGCGAGAGGCATCGCAGGAACACATAACCGCGATCGGCAACAAGCTGGATGTTCCGGAGTCGGCCATTCATTGCTATGGACACAACAAAGCCAAAATCGATTATCAGTTTATAAACACCCTGCAAGACAAGCCCGATGGTAAGCTCATACTGGTCACCGCTATATCTCCCCCCCCCGCCGGTGAAGGAAAAACGACAACAACAGTAGGGCTGGGTGATGCGCTTAATCGGATCAATAAAAAGGCATTGATATGCCTCCGGGAACCCAGCCTGGGCCCCTGTTTTGGTATGAAAGGTGGCGCCGCAGGCGGTGGCTTTGCCCAGGTTGTTCCGATGGAGGATATCAATCTGCATTTCACCGGTGATATGCATGCCATTACCTCAGCTCATAACCTGCTATCTGCACTTATTGATAATCACATTCACTGGCATAACGACAAGGGCTTCGATCCCCGCCGCATCACCTGGCGTCGAGTGCTGGATGTCAATGATCGCGCCCTTCGCAACATCAACACGGGCCTCGGTGGCACTGCACATGGCGTACCCCGAGAAGCCGGCTTTGATATTACGGTGGCCTCCGAGATCATGGCTATATTTTGCCTTGCGGACAGCCTAAAGGATCTGCAGCGTCGACTGGGAAACATCACTGTAGGTTATACCCGCAAAATGGAGGCCATTACCGCCAGGGATGTAAAAGCGGATGGACCCATGGCTGTCCTGCTCAAGGATGCCTTTATGCCCAATATCGTGCAGACACTGGAAAACAATCCCGCCCTGATTCACGGCGGTCCCTTTGCCAATATTGCCCACGGCTGCAACTCTGTCATAGCAACCAAAACCGCCTTGAAGCTCGCCGATTACGTGGTCACTGAAGCGGGTTTCGGCGCCGACCTGGGCGCCGAGAAGTTCTTTAACATTAAATGCCACAAGGCCGGACTCAAGCCCGACGCTACTGTTATTGTGGCCACCATACGAGCTTTGAAAATGCACGGTGGCGTTGCCAAGGACAATTTACAAGAGACAAATGTCGAGGCGGTAAAGGCCGGTTTCGAGAACCTTGCTCGCCACATCAGGAATGTCGGTCAGTTTGGTGTGCCGGTGGTAGTTGCCATCAATCGATTCTTACTCGATGCCGATGAGGAACTGGCAGCACTGAAAGTGCTGTGTGAACAACTGGGCGTGGAGGCCATTGAGTGCAACCACTGGTCCGACGGTGGTGCTGGCGCCGAGGACCTCGCAGCCAAGGTGGCCGAGTTGGCGGATGCAGGCCAGTCACAATTTCGCCCCCTGTACGATGATTCATTGAGCCTGTGGGAAAAAATCTCTCAGGTGGCACGCAGTATTTATGGTGCAGAAGAAATTATTGCCGACAAGAAAGTTCGTCAGCAAATCAAGCAATACCAAGAGGATTATGGCCACTTCCAAATTTGCATGGCAAAAACACAGTACAGTTTTTCCACCGACCCCAGTCTGCTCGGCGCACCCAGCCATCATGTTGTGCCCATAAGAGAGGTACGACTGGCAACCGGCGCAGAATTTTTGGTGGTCGTTTGTGGCGATATTATGACAATGCCGGGACTGCCTGTGCATCCCAGTGCACACGACATTCACCTGAACGACGAGGGTCTGATTGAAGGGCTATTTTAAGCCAAGGGCGCCGAGAATACTCCCCTCTATACCAGAGCGCCTCTTAGGGTACCTCTGGCCGAACCCGGCGGGAATTGCAGGCATTATTCAGAGGTGTCCCAGGGTTTGCCCAGGTGGCCGAGCCCCGATAACATATCTTTTGTAGGAAAAGCACGTATTCTCGCGTTAAACTCCGCTGTCATGGTTGCATCCAGAGCTGTCTGCCGTATCGATGGGCTGCCATCCTCAGAGGAGAATATAGCGTGAACCCACACTATAAAGTGCTGTTTGATCCGATAGAAATCGGCCCGGTTACAGCCCCCAACCGTTTTTACCAGGTGCCCCATGCCAGCGGCATGACCGAGGCCAACCCGCGGGTGCGGGCGGCCTTTCGCGAGACCAAGGAGGAGGGCGGCTGGGGTGTGGTATCCA
>JABHWT010000001.1 GCA_018657645.1 Halieaceae bacterium
CACCACCACCACCACCACCACCACCACCACCACCACCACCACCACCGGGGGGCGGTCCGTTCCCGTCACCCCCACCGTTGCCACCGCCACCGTTGCCACCGCCACCGTTGCCGCCGCCACCGTTGCCGGGCCCCTGTTGGTTACCCGGGCCATTGTCGCCGCCACCGGGCGGGCCCCCGGGCTGTGATAGTCCAATAGTTACCTGGCCCATTAGAAATGAGCCGAGGAGTAAGGGTGTCCACGCTTTCAGTGTCGGTATCTTCATCGTCATAATCCCCAGTTTATTAAAAAGTAATTGTGCTGATTGCAGTTCTAGTTAGTTGTTTGATCATATGTTGCTCATGTCCTTCTCCCGAGTGAGTAGGCATGAGTCTTGGATAGTCCTCTGTAATGAAACGCACTAGTTGTGATTCGGTTGACACTGGGTCGACTTTTTTCTTGGTCGCCCGGAGACAGGTGATTTTGTAGATGGCGTTGGTCGTCAAGTTAAGCATCCGTGTTAAGTCTGCCTACACACTAGCCAGGAAAATCACAAACAATACGCAGCAAATGTGCAGGCAATGTGGAACGTGGCGGGGAGGGGATTGGAGTCATAGCCCCCGCCTGCCAGACGCGCTATCCTGTTGATCATTCCAGAGAAGAGAGATGGCCACCGTGGGCATCCAGCTGAAGCTATTTATCGCCTCGCTGATCACCAGTGCCGCACTGGTGGGCGTTATGTATGGCGTTATGGTGTGGAGTGTCGACCGCGGGATGCTGTCCTATGTTAATCAACGCGATATGCCCGAGCTTCAACAAGCCATTGATAAGCTTGCCACGTATTACCGCAAGAGCGGGTCATGGCAGAAACTGGTGCGAAATCGACGCGAGTTCGATGACATATTCAGGGACGGCGCGAGAGGGCAAGTACGGGATGCTTCCGATTTACAAGAGGGCCGGGATAGCCGCCGGCTCCGAAGGCGCGATCCAGATCGTCGCCCGCCGCCACATGATGATCGAGGGAGGCCGCCACCGCCAGAGGATCACCCCAGAGATGGCAGCCGAGCTCCCCCAGAGGATTCAATAGCGGTGGGTTTGACTTTGCTGGATGCCCACCGCGGAGTCGTTACCGGGCGATACGATCCACAGCGGAATCAACATTTACTGCCTATTGAAGTCAGTGGTGAAGTCGTTGGCTGGGTAGTAAAAACCCATCGAGATACGATTAGTGATGGCTTCTTGCTTCAGTTTCTGCGGGAGCAGCGGGAGGCGCTCGCGCTCATTAGCGTGTTTGTATTCTTTTTATCTGCGCTGCTGTCATATCTGTTTTCACGACATCTGGTGGGGCCCATAAAAGTCCTGGCAACTGCGACCGAGCATCTTACCCATGGCGACTATACGGTTTCCCTGAGCATACCCCGGCGCGATGAATTGGGCCAATTGGCGAGAGACTTTAATGAACTGGCCTTTACCCTGGCCCGCAATGACGAAGCCAGAAAGCGCTGGTTTGCCGATATTTCCCATGAACTGCGAACGCCGCTGGCGGTTCTCAAGGGTGAGATAGAGGCAATGATGGATGGTATCCGACCGATTGAACCAGGCAATATCAAGTCGCTGGCGGAGGAGGTTCAACATCTAACACGGCTCATAGAGGACCTGTATGAACTCAGTAATTCCGACATTGGAGGCTTGCATTACCGTAAGTCGGAATTGGATCTGACAGAGTTGCTGGCGGCAACGGTAGAGGCGCACGGGGTTAGTTTCCAGGCTAGCGGTCTGCACCTGGAACTGCACACGCCGGGAAAAGCCACCGTAGTATGGGCAGATGAGGGGCGTATTCGTCAGTTACTCGACAATGTACTGGCTAACGCTATGAAATACACGGACCAGGGCGGGCGTGTGGAAATGAAACTGTACACATCCGCTGACAGTGCCTGCGTAAGCATCGACGACAGTAAGCCGGGCGTGGACGATGACCAACTCGGCCAACTATTTGACCACCTGTATCGGGCGGAGCAGTCCCGCAATCGAAGCAGTGGTGGTTCGGGCTTGGGCCTGGCCATTTGTCGACGTATAGTTGAGGCCCACAAAGGCACTATTGAGGCGGAACACTCAGCTCTTGGCGGTGTTCAGATTACGATTGAACTGCCTCTTTACCGGGTGGAGTAGCTATGTCCGAACATATTTTAATTGTTGAAGATGAGGTAAAGATCGCCCAGTTACTGGCGGACTATTTTGAACAGGCGGATTACACAACACACTGCTTGCATCGAGGTGATGGAGTACTGGATTACGTTGAGAACCATACTATCAGTGCCATATTGCTGGATGTAATGTTGCCCGGAAGGGATGGCTTGAGTTTGTGTCGCGATATTCGGAAGCAGTCCGATGTGCCCATTCTAATGGTAACCGCGCGGGTAGAGGAAATTGATCGCCTGCTGGGGCTAGAGTTGGGTGCAGATGACTATATCTGCAAACCTTTTAGCCCCCGCGAAGTGGTGGCCCGGGTTGGAGTGATACTGCGTCGCTTAAATGCAGGTGAGTCTTTCGACACCAAGCTGCAGTTAGATGACAAGCGCTACCGGGCCAATTTCTGTGGACAGACTCTGGACTTGACGGCTGTCGAATACAAACTCCTGCGACACCTGGCACAGGAACCTGGACGTATTTTTTCCCGTGGGCAACTTATCGATAGTATGTACTCAGACCAGCGGGTGGTGAGTGATCGCACGGTAGACAGCCATATAAAGAAATTACGCCAGAAAATTGCCCAGCAATGTCCGGGTGAAGAGTGTGTTCACTCGGTGTATGGCGTTGGTTACAAATTTGAAATTGAGTAGATATTAACCCCGCCTGTTATCCAGGGCACATTGGATAAAATCGGCAGTCGCGCTTTGGCCTACTCTCGGGTTATCGGGTCTACGGGGAGGCGCTGATTTAGGAGGAAGCAGGTAGTGGGTCTGAGAATTGTGCAGTGTGCCACTGGGTGATGGAAACAGCACATCTCCCAAACCCTGATTATGCCCTATGGACAGTGAATATAGAGGGACTACCTGGAGTCGATGTGGCAATCAATTTGCGACTGCCCCAGGGGCATGCCTACAAAACAACAGAAGAGCAATATGCGCTGGCAGCCTCAAAAGGGAGGATGAAATGTTTGATTTAACAGGTAAAGTTGCGGTGATTACCGGTTCCAGCAAAGGCATCGGGCGTTCAATTGCCGAATGTATGGCCAGGGCGGGGGCCAAGGTGGTTATTTCCAGTCGCAAACAGGACGTTTGTGAAAGGGTGGCACAGGGTATTTGTGCGGAGGGCGGCGAAGCAATCGCCGTTCCCTGCAACGTGTCGCGTAAGGAGGATCTGGAGAATTTAATAGCACAGCCAATGGAAACCTGGGGCAGGGTAGATATTCTGGTCTGTAATGCGGCGGTTAACCCCTACTACGGACCGATGGCTACTATGCCGGACGAGGCCTACGACAAGGTAATGAACAGTAACGTCAAGAGCAATTTCTGGCTTTGCAACATGGCTGCGCCATTGATGGAAAAGCAGGGTGGTGGGAGCATTATTATTGTTTCCAGTATCGGCGGTAACCAGGGCAGCGGCACACTCGGTGTCTATGGTATTTCCAAGGCGGCAGATTTCGCACTGGTGCGCAATCTGGCCGTTGAGTGGGGGCCAAAGGGCATTGTTGCCAACTGTATTGCGCCGGGTTTGATAAAAACCGATTTCTCCCGGGCGCTGTGGGAAAATCCAAAGATCGCCAAAGGCGTGGAAGAGGGTACGCCGGTCAGGCGGATTGGCGATCCGGATGATATTGGTGGTGTAGCAGTTTTCCTCGCTTCAAAAGCCTCTCGGTATATGACCGGCCAAACTCTGGTCGTCGATGGTGGTGTAACCGTTAAGGAACCTGCATGAGACAGTAGCCGATAACGGGATAATGGTTGCGTTGCAGAAGGGGCGGCAAATATTAATCCTCAGGAGATAAAGCCATTACCAGTGTAGGTGACTAATTGTCGTCATCGAGGGCATATTGAATATCTCCAAAATGCAGTCTTTCGTGGCAGTGATTGCATACGGTATCGACTCTTATCGGCTTCTGCGAGCATTTGTGAACCAGGGTTAATACTGCGCCCTTGTCCTCTAACCATTTACTGCCCCACTGGTGTAAGGCCACGATAAGGGGGTAGAGATCGTGGGCTTTTTCTGTCGCCTTGTATTCGTAGCGGGGCGGGCTGTCCTGATATGATTTTCGAGTAAATAATCCAACTTCGACCAGTAGTTTAAGTCGGTCGGCCAGGACATTGGTGGCAATATTGAGTTCCCGGTGGAAGTCGTCGTAGCGGCGCAACCCCCAAAATGCACCCGACAACACCAGTGCAGTACGCCGGTCGCCGATCGCGTCTGTAATATGAAACAAAGATGTATCGGTACCCCTGCGATCACCGGGATTTAATTTAGCGCGGCGGTGGGTTCCCAGGGTAAGGGCGGGCTCGGCCTCCGCTGCCGCAGGGCCAGGCCTGTAACTGATATCTCTCGACGAAAGCTCCTGGCCGCACTCCCCGCAACGATAAGATGGTATAAGTTTATTGCCGCAGCCTTTGTGTCTTAAAACAAGTGGCAGGGCCTCGGAATTATCGTAACCCCCCCATTTAATTTCCCAGCGCCACACGGCTAATGCAACGGGGTATAAATCCAGACCTTTGTCGGTCAGGCGGTATTCGTATCTAGTGGGCGCAGTTTGATAGGGGTTGCGATACAGCACGCCGTTCAACACAAGAGACTGGAGACGTTTGGTGAGGGTGCCGCGTGGTGTGCCGCTATGCTTGTGCAACTCTTCAAAGCGATGGCGGCCCAGAAAAATATCTCGCAATATCAGTAGCGACCAGCGATCGCCAATGATATTGAGTGATCTGGCTACCGCGCTGGCAGCTATTAAGTGGCCTGTACTTTCCATAGGATACCGAATCAACTCTCATTTCAAGAAAAAGGCATCACCCCGCCCTCGCGGCTTCTACCGGAATGCCGCGATGGTACTCGGGGAAAATGTCTTCCTCGAGATGGGTGCCCTGCATCTGGTCGACGCACACAATGGCGGATAAAACCGCCGCGTCGATGCCACAGCCCCAGTTCTTTTCGCCGTACTGGTCTCCGGCAAACCACAGCCCTTCTACGTGAGGGTTTTTGTGCACGGGTCGGTCTTTGCCCACTGGCCGGGTAGTGCCCAGGGCCTCTGGCGATGGCGTCCACAGGATAAACTCAACATCCTCATCCCATGTGGGAAAGTTGGAGCGAGCCCAGGCTTCACAGCGCTCGATAACCAGGTTAACCCGCTCGGGGTCGCGCATTTCCTTGTCGGTTAATGCGGTAGAGAACAGGTACTCTGTTTTGCCCTCGGGGGCGCGATCGGCCTTGCCGTCCGCCCAGGAGTTAAACTCGCACATCACCATGTCCACCACACCGATAAAGCCTTCCTCTTCGCTGGTGATGCCCGGCATAAACATAAATGACCGCTTGTCGATGCCCATGTCCCCGATAATGGAGCGCTTTGTGCCAACCCATCCGGTCAACAGGCCAATGCCCCAATACTCCTCCTTCAGGCATTTAACCCACTCTTCTGGAAAGGGAGCTTCGGGAAGAACCTGGAATGCATATTTCGGCGGGATAGTGCAGATCACGTTATCTGCCATCATGGTGTGTACTTCACCATTCTTCCGGTACTTCACACCCTTGACCACACCGTCTTCGATTATAACTTCTGTGACAGGCGTGTCGCGCCACACCTCACCGCCGTGATCATTCAGGGTTTTCTCCATAGCCAGGGGAATAGCTATTGTGCCCGGCTTATCGACGGTAGCAACCGAGCCCGTTACCAGATTCATACGGATTTCTCGCGCCATGGCCATATAGCCCAGGAAGTCCGATGCAGCGGTCATTCTGGGCTCTGCCTGGCCTGTTTGGCAGGCTGCCAGCACCTTGATGTAGTTATAGGCCTCCGGGTGCATTCCCCGCTCCTCGAGCCATTCCTGTAAGGGGATACGCGATAGTTTGGAAAGATCTTCAAAGCTGAGAGCGTTCATGTCCGTCAGTTGTTCCATAGCCTTACCAAAACCCTCCCGGGTCATCCACGGGTAGGGGCGTCCTTTTTGAACCTGGTGCGCAATGGTGGGCTTGGTATTGCCCTCGTCGTCAAACCCCTGCCATTCTATGAAGCCAAGGCCCTCGTTAAGTGGCATTTCCACGTGCTGTCCCATGTGGGTGAGGGCCGCGTCCGCCCTGTTTTTGTTGCCCCAGAACAGACCGTGGCCCCCCGCTTCAAAGGTTCGACCATCCAGTAGTTCCTCGCTGAAAATTGTTTCGATATCCGGCGTGCATTTGCCCAGATAGCAATGGGCGAGGGGTAGGGATTTACGAAACGCTCGCGCGTCCATTTCAACCCCGTCCGCATAGACCTTGTCGCCTTCACCCACGTAGGAGAGGCACCGACCTCCCACAAAGGGAGCTCGTTCGAAAACTACGACTTTTTTTCCACAATCCTGTGCCAATGTGGCTGCTGCGGTCATTCCTGCAACGCCGGACCCGATGACAATGACATCGACTTGTTCTGAGGTCATGATAGTTCCTTTTTGTAGTAGTTGAATGAAATATCCAACTAGAATAACGCCTTATAGTCCTGTAAGGCAAGTGTAAAGTTCTGTTATGCAAGTATATCCTGGCGGTGCAGAGAATTACGCGCTAAAGGGCAATGGATTTCATGGTTTCCAGTATTCTCGTGGCACCGGGATCTTCCGCCGTTACCGGCACCAGGCAGATCTCATCTACTCCCGCCGCCCGGTAATCCTCGATCCGATCACCCACCTGGTTTTCCGACCCAACCAATCCAATGGCGGATAATAATGCCTCCGGCATGGCTGCGAGCAATTCCTTTGGATGGGGGCGAGTACGGGCAAAGGTGACCAGGTCGTCGAACCCAGCATCGCTGATCATTTGTGCATAACCAGGGGCTGCCACGTAGCTCACAACCGTTCGTAGCAGCTGATTAATTGTCTGTTTGTCTGGATTGATCGCGCAGGTCAGCCAAACGGCTACCGAGGGCGCAGGCCTGCCAACGTCAGTTGCTGCAATCTTCACTTGCTCCCCCAATTGTGCCACGCTGTTGGGTGTCACTATATTCAACAGCAGGCGATCCGCGTGTCTGCCTGCGGCTCGAACTGCGGCCGGTCCAAAGGCCGCCAGAGTCAGTGGGCCGGGATGGGGTTTCAGCCGTAACCGGTACCCTTTGCAGCGGGCCAGTTCGCCCTCGAAATCCACTTTGTCTCCGCCTAGCAAAGCGCGCACTATTTGTGCCGTTTCAGCCAGGTGGGTTGCGGTGCGAGAGCGCTCCTGCCCATGCCACTCATCCACCACAACGGTACTGGATGCTCCCAGGGCTAGATTGGTTTGACGGCCGCATAACTCCGCCACCGATGCGACGCCCATAGCCAGGGTCATGGGGGTCCGAACAGACACCGCCAGTGGCCCAATGGACAGTTCTATTTGCCGGGTAGCCTGGCCGATAGAGGTTGCCAGGGCGAAGGCATCAAATGTCGCCATCTCGCCAATCCAAAGCTCGGGATAACCCAGTCGATCTGCATTAATGGCAACTTCAAGGTTTTCCATGGCGGGGCGATCTTGCCACAGGGGGGTGACGACGCTGATTTTCATTTCCTGAGTCTCTGTCGTGTCTGATTTCACTGATTATTATAGATCGTAAGTCTTCTTATACAAGTAATTTGACAGTACACTGGCAACGACCGCCCTCCGGGTTAGTGTTGTGGTGGGAGAGGGGGTATCATCTTCTTTCATTGTTGGTCTCTTAACACGAGTGAAAAATTCCCGCTGGGCGGAGAGGCGTATGATTAGCAGTAGTTCACAGCGAATAGCGGCACTGACCACAACCGGCGGCTGGGGTGAGGACACATTACATGGTTTACTGTCCCGGCACGCCCTGGCCCAGCCGGAGCGCCTGGCCGTCAAGGATCAACCAAACCGGGAGCAACTGACAGGCGATTCTCCACTGCAGCTTAGCTGGGCCGAACTGCAGCTAAGTAGTGAGAATCTGGCAGTCCAATTACAAGAGGCCGGTATTGGTGAAGACGACCGGGTGATCGTTCAGCTTCCCAATGTTGTAGAGCTAGTGGTGACCTACTACGCGCTGAGCAAACTGGGGGCGATTGTATCTCCCG
>JABHWT010000076.1 GCA_018657645.1 Halieaceae bacterium
CTTGCTCCAGCGTGAGCAAGCCAGCCAATTCCTCGGTCGCCTCTCCCAGCGCATCTCCAATAGCATGCATCAGGCGACAACGCTCGCTGTCGGAACTTTGGCTCCAGGCGGGAAACGCCCGGCGGGCAGCCGCCACCGCCCGATCCAGTTCCTCGGTGCCAGCCCTGGGGCATTGAGCAATAATCTGCTCAGTGGCCGGGTTAACAACAGGAAAGGTCTCGACGGTGTCGACAGCCTTACCGTCGATAATCAGGTGATATGCAGACATACAGATTCTCCAGTACGTAGTATTATTCGTCGTATTCCGACAGCTCATTGATCAGGTGATGTAGATTAAAGCAGGCTCCACAGCGCACTACCGGTAGATCGTTCGACCAGTTTAGCTTTTCTCATTACTCAAAGGTATAATGCGCCTCTTTTTACACTTCAGCAATCTCGGCCTCGAACCCCTTGAAGCGTAACCGCCGCCGGCACACTCGAGCGACTTAAACTATTTCGGAAGCAGAAACCATGATCGAAGAAATTGCCTCAGACCTCTACCGAATAGTCGTACCATTACCCGAAAACCCGCTCAAGGAAATCAATTCCTATATACTGAAATCCGCAGATCGTAGTCTGGTAATAGACTCGGGCCTGAACAAGCCGCTGTGCGAGGAAGTGCTGACAACTGGCCTCAATAAACTGGGCGTTGACCTGAACAAGACAGACTTCGTGGCCACCCATTTGCACGCCGATCACATGGGCCTGTTTGCAAGCTTGATGACCGAAACTTCCAAGGCGTATATGGGAGCTCTCGATACCGCACCTTTTCGCAGCAAACAAGATATCTGGTCAAAAAACGGTTTGATGGGAAGTTACGGTAGCCGCTGCGGGTTCCCAGCCGATGAACTGGCAGATTCAGTGAAAAACCACCCTGGATTCAAATATGCACCCGCCCGACCGGTTGACTACATTGACCTCCATGATGGCGATGTTCTGGATTGCGGTGATTACGCGTTGCGAGTCATCCATACGCCGGGGCATACCGCCGGTCATATCTGCCTGTACGCTGAGCGACAGAAGATACTCATCTCCGGAGACCACGTGCTGGGCGATATCACTCCCAATATCGCCTCCTGGTCAGAAAATGATACACCGCTAAATAATTATCTGGACAGTCTGTCTAAAGTCGCAAAACTGGATGTGGCCCTGTGCCTTCCAGGACATCGTAGCACCATTCACAATTTCCATGATCGGGTCAATGAACTAAAGAATCATCATATGGAGCGCGCCAATGAGATTCTGGATATTCTCAGCGACCGGAAGCTAAATGCCTACGATATTGCCGGCAATATGACCTGGTCCATCAGAGCAAACTCCTGGGAAGAATTTCCGCTGATGCAGCGCTGGTTTGCAACGGGCGAAGCCATTGCCCACATTCACTACGTCGAAGACAAGGGCCTGGTCACCCGGGAGGAAACCGACGACATGGTTTACTACACGGCAACCGGAGGCAGACTCTGACGGCAGCGCTACCTGTCCTACGGGGATTTATGGATGGGCACTAACTAAACAGCGTCGCCACATTATAGGTTAGTACAGCCAGACCGTAAGCCGCCAAACCATAAGCCGCAAATAGTTTCAGTGTCAGTGTATTAGATTCGCTCTCGCGCGCCATAATTGCCATGGTAGAGACACACATCAGGGCTATTGCAAAAAATACCAGCAGTGCCAGGCCCGAGGCAATACTCAGACCGCTGGCCTGAATCTGCGCCACCAGCGGCACCATATTCTCCTCGGCGCCCTCGATTCCAAACATCGTACCCAGGGTGCCCACAAAGACCTCGCGCGCGAGAAATGAGGTGAGCACAGCAACACCATATCGCCAATCCAAGCCCAATGGAGCAAACAACGGCTCTATCCAAAGCCCCAGATAACCCAACCAGGAGGCAGCCAAATCCTGCCCAAAATTTGGGAAATACCCAAGAATCCATACCACAACGGTTACCGCAAAAATGATCTTACCGGCCTTTGTGACAAAATGCTTGGAGCGGTTCCACGAATTGCGAATAAGAGGCTGCCAGGCGGGTATTCGGTAGGGCGGCATTTCCAGGACAAAGGGAAGGTCGGCATAATGATCTTCACTCATGCGCGATACCAGCCCGGTGACTACCAAACCACTGGCCATCCCGAAAAAATAAATTGCAAACATCGCCAGGCCCTGCATGCCCAGCAGCCCCCCAAAAGCCGTTACCTGAGGAATAAAGGCAGCGATCAATAAGGTGTACACAGGCAACCGCGCGGAACAGGGCATTAATGGAATTGCCATGTACGTCAGCAACCGTTTACGGGGTGAGTCTATCGAGCGGGCCGCGTATATTGCTGGAATGGCACAGGCCACTCCCGACAGCATGGGGATGAAGCTCTTGCCGGTCAGACCGAATACGCGTAGCGGTTTGTGACATATGAGCGCCGCCCGCGCCATGTAGCCCGAATCTTCGAGAATACCGATAACAAAGGTGAGCACGAATATCTGTGGAACAAAAACCAGAAATGCGCCAATCCCGCTAAACAGGGCATCGGCCGTAAAATCGCGTGCCATCTGGCTGCCAATGGCGGGCACAACCCAATCCGACACCCAACCCAGAGCTGATTCAACCCCCTCCATGGCCGGTGCGGCCAGGGTAAAAATAGACTGAAACAACAGGTACATAATGACAAAAAAAGAAATGCCGCCGAAAACAGAATGCAGGAAAAAATCATCCAGCCGGGTCTGGGATTTAATCAGGATGTCACCTTTGGGGCCGTAGCGCCTCGCCAATTGGTGGGCAGTGCCACGCAAGAAAGCATCCGGAACTTCAGCTATCCCCGAATCTACACTTTTTTCATCCAGATTAATGTCGCTATTCAGGCTCTCGACCAGGTCGTTAAAACCGATACCGGTGCGGGCCGAGATGCCGATTACCGGCGCTTTAATTTCACGGGCCAAACCCTCAAGATCAATGCTGATCTGGTGCTTTTTAAGAATGTCCATCATATTGGCCAGCACCACGACCCGCTTGCCATGGCTTTCGCATTCGCGAATCACCTGTAACATGAAGTAGACGCTTTTTTCCAGTCTTGTAGCGTCGATCAGGCACAAAACATGGACTACCTGAGGGTCATCGAGAGCGTGTTTAAAGTGCTCTACCGCGACTTCTTCCTCGCCGGAGATCGGTTGCAGGGAGTATGTGCCCGGATAATCGACAATAGTTACATCCGGCAGAGATTGCATTGGTCCCGAGGCCATATCGACGGTTATACCGGGGAAATTGGCAACCTTTTGATGCATGCCGGTGAGGCGATTAAAGAGCAGGCTCTTACCTGAATTTGGGCTGCCGATCAGGATGACTTTACGCATTGGCAGTCAACAGTACGACGCGTATGTGAGCGGCAACTTCTTCATCGAGGGAGAACATAGTGTTGCTCACCCGATAGACCTTAGGTGCACCGAAAGCCGGCGCCTGGACACAGGAAACCACCTCGCCCGGATGAAAGCCCAATTCCATCACTCGCACACGATAACTATCTGCCAGAGTGTCGTCAAAACACTCAATACGGCAGCGGTCGCCTACCTTGAGGGACCAAAGGGAGATCGCCATTAACTCGTCTTCATCCAGTGGGTGATACAAAAGCGGACAATGTTAATGCTAACCATTCTCATTAGCAACCTCTTTTCCCAATTGCCCCCTTATTTGCGGGCTGCCTCATTCGGCCTGGGTCAAAGACAAACCTGTTGCGTGGGCTGCATCTGGAAAACAGCCTCCTGTCAATTCCGTGCCCAGTTCAATAACCAGTCTATGTCTGACATTTCTGGATGCAAGCGGTATTATGGCCCAGCTATCGATTCAATCTACAAACTTGGAGCCAACGCCGATGCTCGAACCAATAACGGGCCAGTCTCTCACGGGTATTGTCCTGATCACCAGCCTGGCCTGGTTGAGTTCGAGTAATCGGCGGCAGTTCAATACCAGGTTGGTGCTGAGCGCGATTGCGCTCCAGTTTGTACTGGCCCTGCTATTCCTGAAAGTGACACTTTTAAAGGATGCACTGTTAGTGCTCAACAGCGCCGTACTTGTCGTCGAGCAGGCAACCAGGGCAGGCACTACTATGGTATTTGGTTTCCTGGGCGGCGGAGATACTCCCTTTGACATGACCAAGCCACAAAACAGCTTTGTTCTGGCTTTTCGCGCACTGCCTATTGTAATAGTATTCAGCGCGCTGAGTGCATTGTTCTGGCACTGGCATATCACCCAGGCAATTATCGCCGGATTCTCTTTAGTGCTCAAAAAAACCATGAGAATCGGTGGAGCAGTGGGGTTGGGAAGCGCAAGCAGTATTTTCGTCGGAATGGTGGAGTCGCCCTTAATCGTCCGCCCTTATCTGGCAACCATGAGCAACAGCGAGTTGTTTATCCTGATGACCTGCGGCATGGCGACCGTGGCCGGAACCGTCATGGGCCTGTATGGAGCGGTACTGTTACCCGTAATGCCCGAGGCCTTGAGCCACATTATTGTGGCCTCGCTGATCAGTGCGCCAGCAGCCATTGCGCTTGCCCTGATAATGCGACCGGAGGATGGCCCCTCCACCCTGGAGATTACGGCAGGCGAGGAGAAACGTTATAAAGGGGCCATGCATGCTATTACCACCGGCACCCAGGATGGTCTGCAATTGTTTCTCAGTATTGTCGCCATGCTCATCGTGTTTGTCGCTCTGGTCAACATCGTCAATCAGTTTCTGGGCCTGTTTTCGGTTGCAGAGGAAGCATTGACCCTGCAGGCCATTGTAGGTTTCGTCCTGCGCCCCCTCATGTGGAGCATAGGTATACCCTGGGCGGAGGTACAAACTGCAGGACAAATAATGGCCAACAAGGTAGTCCTGAACGAATTGGTGGCCTATTTACAGCTAGCAGAACTGGATGCAGAGGCCTTGAGTGGGCGGAGTAAAATAATCCTGACCTATGCTCTTTGTGGTTTTGCCAATTTTGGCAGCCTTGGCATCATGCTGGGTGGTTTGACCTCAATATGCCCCGAGCGTAGTGCAGATATCCTCAAATTAGCACCACTAAGCATATGGTCGGGAATGCTGGCCACGTGCATGACCGGTGCGGTCGTGGCCGTTCTTGTGTAAGTGTGAATCCCTATCGCTCGCGCCCAGAGACCAGACCAGGCACTAAAACAAGTCGATCGAACTGCCCTTCTTCGGCTCCTGTATTTCCCCGGACTCAACGAGATCTTCGTAATTCCATATACAGTTGCGACCATGCTCCTTGGCGTAATACAGCGCTTTATCGGCCCTCTCAAGAATGGCCGGCGGGAAATCCTGTTCGTTGATCCTGGCGAAACCTGTGCTAATCGTTATTGAACCGATTTGTGGAAAGTCGTGCGAGGCCACCGCTTCTCTGAAGCGCTCCAAAACCATTCTTGCGTCGTCTAATCCCACCGGCTCCAGAATGATCACAAATTCATCCCCGCCAAAGCGAAACAGGATGTCCGTTTGTCGGAAGCAAGTTTTCATTTTCTGTGACAAGATGAGTAAGACCTCATCCCCGTAGATGTGGCCATAGGTGTCGTTAATCTGCTTGAACCGGTCAAAATCAAGTACAACCAGCCAGGTGGACGAGTCGATAGGTCCATCACCTCGCTTTTCCTCGTCTCCCGATTTCAGGCCCGCGTTCTTTTTTTCGCTTTGCGCTTTCAGTAATCTCCCCAGCTTTTTGTCGAATGTGCGTCGATTAAACAACCCGGTTAATGTGTCCTGCTCACTCTCTCCGAGGATGATCTGGTAGTTTTCATAGATCTTGATAATACCCATGGCCAGTTCTACTGAAGAGAGAATTTCCTCCTCGCCATAGAGGCTGACAGCACCCGCTACACCTCGCTCGCTGGAGACGGGAACTATCAATCGACAAAGCCCGTCCTCGGGCTTGCCGGCACAGGTTTCAACACTCTGGATGCACTGCTCAAGCATGGGATCTGACTCTACGATATGATATTCATCTGACCAGTTAAATTGCTCCTCGTCGGAAATGGAATCTGTAGATAAAGACAGCACCTGGGCTACCCCGGTTTTGTCAGTCTGGTGAAAAGTTTTGAAAACCTCAATCTGTCTGGCAGGCACTAGCTCTTTCAGAGTTGCAACGAGGCTGTATTCCAGCGAATCCAGGTCTCTGTTTTTAGTGATCTCAATGACCGATTGAAGTACTTTGTTTTGCATAGTATAAAAAATGGGAAAAAGAGTGCAGAAAATTTTAGCAGAAACACCCCAGGCTTTCGAGTACTACATTCCAACTGGAAAGCCAAGCCTGCTCTCAGGATTAGCAGCGTGTTGAAAAACCCTCTGGCGGCACATTACTTCGTTGTTTCCAGGCTCAAAATGCTCATTTATTGGCATATAAACTCCGCTTTCTCCCCTGAAAACGCCTCGTACTGCACTCGCCAGTGACTTTTTCAACACGCTGCTAGACTGCCACGGACTTCTATTTAGAGATAAGCGCCATGATCAACACCATCATCTTCTTTACTACCTTAATCGTAAAATGCCGGCGCTTTTTTCAATTGCTCGAAAAATGAAAGCTCATGTTCTATCCACAGTGAAGCACCGCTCTCTTTAATAAAGGCCTCAACGGTATCCATAGAAGATAGTGTTTGTTCCCTGTCAACATTGAATTTTGGTACACGTCTGTCCCGACGACTAATTGCAAAGTGATAGAGATCTCCGGAAAGCAGGACCGGACCCGTATTGGCAAGGTTAATGAATAGTACCTGATGACCTGGTGTATGGCCGGGCGCAGAAATAATTCTCACACTACCGTCACCGAATACATCGTGGTCACCCTCGATAAAAATTCGCTCGGCCTCCTTCAATCCACCATACAGCGCCGGGATAGCGCCAGGCATTGTGACTTCATCTGCAAATGCCGCTTCATATTCAGGTTTCTGAATGATTAACGTTGCTCCACTTAGTTCATTTGCAACACCCACGTGATCGAAGTGCATGTGAGAAAAAGCCACGTAGTCAAATGAATTCATATCCAGGTCAATGGCCGGCAACTGCTCAGCTAATGTCCGGTCGAGTCGAGACAGCATGGCCTCGCCGTGCCAACCCTCGATGTCCGCTGTGGCCGATGGTAGGCCACCATCCCACAGCAACACCCCCTTTTTGTGCTCGATGACGTAACAGGGTACGATCAGATCTCGGATGTCGGTCTCGTCATCTGAAATAGAGAAATCCTCTAAACTATCGAGTCGCAGCATCCCGCAGTTGAATACGTAAAGCCGTACCGTTGAGGCCATATCTGCACCCCCAGACACGGATATTCCGCTACAACTGGTTATCAAAAACATACTCAGTAGAGCCGAGATATACCTGATCATGACTGTCTCCCTCTTGCCTCCTGCTCATCATCGCTTTGAAAAACAGTACTGGACATAACAGTGCACAGACTACTACGCAATTGCTCGGAATATTACTCATTTCTTGCATATTTCTTCCCCAATTGTCGAGTAGTGTTGTTACCCGAACCACACATTAATCTGATAGGACATATACCATGACATCGAATGTATCATCTGTTAAATATCTAACCGCCGCACTGGCTATGTTTGGCCTGTGTTTTTTTTCATCCGTAGGCGCAGCTGAACCCCCAGGAAGCGGCGCTGGGCCTTCTTCCCTCGGCAGTGAGGCCCCTCCCCATCGAGGGCCAGAGCATCTTGTCGAGGAACTAGAGCTCTCCGACCTTCAAGCAGAGAGTTTTTTGGCCGTCATGCACGAACAACATGAAAAGCGCATGGCTGTTCACGAACAGTACTCTGCCGCTCGAGAGGAGGAACATAACGCCCTGGAGGAGCTCCGAGGGGAGACGCTCTACAGATTGGAGTCGATTCTGGAACCCGATCAACTGCAGAAATTTGAAGATTTGTCCGAACGACGGGGAAGGAGAGGTAAAAGGCACGGCCCACCAACACAGGGCTAACATCAACCCAGCACTCTCTGGCGGCGGGCTTTGACAGTTCCCCCGCAGCCGGGGAAATCCTCCACCACATGCATCTCGTTCCCTCCCTGATAACATCCAGTGCTGAAGCGCACAAAGCGGTAAATACAGACACAAACACAGGGTATTTACCAATGTCCTGTTGAAAGATCTGGCGACTGTGGCACTATCAGGCCAACGAACGACCTGTTTCGATTACACTAATAAAAGAAGGCAGCACTATGGCAGTAGAGACTATTTCCGACAATGCCGAGATTTCCTTTATCCGCGACGCAATTGATCGCAGCGCGGTAAGCAGTACCCAGATTCTCGTGATCGGCATTTCTCTGGTGCTGAATATGCTGGATGGCTTCGACATCACCGCCATGGCATTCACCGCGCATAGCATCGGCGAGCAGATGAAAATTGCTCCCGATCAATTGGGTATTGTATTTAGTGCCGCACTGGCCGGTATGATGCTGGGGGCCATGTTTGTAGCGCCCCTGTCGGATGTGATTGGCCGGAGAAATATATTACTGATCTGCGTGGCTGGCATTGGCATCAGCATGTGCGCCACTGCTTTTGCCAATAGCCTATGGCCTCTTGTTATTCTGCGTTCCATTACAGGTCTCGGTGTCGGTGGAATGCTGGCAAGCCTGGCTGCTATAACATTTGAGTATACGCCAGAGAAGTATCGCGGATTGTCGGTGGTATGCATCACAGCGGGCTATCCACTGGGAGCAACTCTTGGCGGCTTTGTTGCCGCGCCGCTGATTGCAAATTATGGCTGGGAGAGTGTTTTCTTCCTCGGTGGCCTGGCTACCCTGTCGATGCTTTTAGCTGTCTACTTTCTGATACCCGAGTCACTACAGTTTCTGGCGACAAAGCAGCCCAATAACGCGCTCGCCAGAATCAACGAAATACTAACCCGCCTGAAACATTCAGCGCTGAGGGAACTGCCGGATACTCTTATTGAAGAGGACGCCGGCAGGGCCAATGTCCTCAGCCTGCTAACAAAGAACCGGCGAGCTAAAACGATTACCCTCTGGAGTACATTTTTATTCTGCTTTGTCTGTCTCTACTTCCTGATGAGTTGGATACCCAAATTAGTGGTTAACTCTGGACTGTCAGAATCTCTGGGTATTTACGCATCGGCGGCTTTTAATGGCGGTGCGGTTCTGGGTATTTTTGTCCTGGGCTGGCTCTCTGCACGCTTTTACCTATCCCGAATCATCGGGACTTTCCTGTTCAGTGCCGGGTTGGGAATGATTATTTTCGCGCTGACATCAGGCGTCGACCACCTCCTGCTTTACCTGATTGCCATCGGATTTCTGCTCCAGGGTGGCTTTGTCGGACTTTATGCTGTGGCAGCCAAGATTTATCCTACCGAGATACGCACTACCGGCCTGGGCTGGGCCATAGGTCTGGGGCGATTCGGGGCTGTGATCGGCCCCTATGTAGGTGGAATTTTAATCGCAACCGGTGTTTCTATGGAAACCAATTTCATTATCTTTGCGGCGCCACTGCTCATTGCTGGACTGCTAGCTTATTGGCTGGCCGTTCGCTAGTGCACGCCGTCACTACCATGAGTGACCAGGTACACTAGAAAAGTGCCTTGATTTCGTCCAGTGCAGTGGGGTCCTCAATCGTCGAGGGGATCACGTAGTTCTCTCCATCGACCATAGCGCGCAGGGTCTTTCGCAGGATCTTTCCCGACCGTGTCTTTGGCAATCTTGCGACTACAAACGCCTCCTTAAACGCAGCCACCGCACCTATATCTTCGCGCACCAATGCAATCACTTGCTCGATGATTTGATCGGGCGCCACATCCTCGGTGTTTTTTAACACTACAAAGCCCACCGGCAGTTGACCCTTTAGCTGGTCGTGGCGACCAATAACGGCGCACTCGGCAACCATGGGATGCCTGCCAACCACTTCTTCCATTTCGCCGGTAGATAGTCGGTGGCCTGCAACATTAATGACATCGTCAACTCGCCCCATGATGAAAAGATATCCATCATCGTCGAAATAGCCACCATCTCCCGTGGTGAAATAACCGGGATAGGTTTCAAGATACTGATGCTTGAAACGATCGACATCTCCCCAGATTGTTGTCAGACAACTGGGGGGAAGCGGAAGTTTCAGTGCGATGAATCCCTGCTGGTTGTTGTCGAGCTGTGTTCCCGATTCATCGAGAATTTCGATATTGAACCCGGGAACTGGCATGGTAGATGAGCCGGATTTGACCGGCATTTTCTCAAGGCCGTACATATTGGCCGCAATAGCCCACCCGGTCTCTGTTTGCCACCAGTGATCCAGCACCGGTACACCGAACGTTTCCTTGAGCCACTCATAGGTTGGGGGGTCGAGCCGCTCTCCCGCTGCGAATAGGGTGGTGAGGCAGGACAAATCGTATTTTCTGGTGAGCTGACCCTCGGGGTCCTCCTTCCTGATAGCCCGGAATGCGGTGGGTGCGGTGAACAATGCCTTTACCCGGTGCTGCGAAATGACACGCCAAAAGGCCCCGGCATCGGGTGTCATAACAGGCTTGCCTTCATAGAGCACGGTTGTACAACCGTGAATTAGTGGCCCATAAACAATATACGAGTGACCCACCACCCAACCGACATCAGAGGCGGCCCAATAGACATCGCCCGGTTCAACCGCATAAATTGATGTCATGCTGTACTTCATCGCTACTGCATGGCCGCCATTCTCCCGCACTACACCTTTCGGCTTTCCGGTTGTTCCCGAAGTGTATAGGATATAGAGCGGGTCTGAACCTCTAACCGGCACACAGTCTACCGACTCTGCCGATTCTAAAGCGTGCTCCCAGTCTATATCGCGCCCCTCCGCCATAGGGACCGTCAGCTGAGGTCGCTGCAGTACGACACAGACCGACGGCTTATGAGTGGCAATGTCGAAAGCTGCGTCAACGATCTGTTTATAGTCGATAATACGATTGATTTCTATACCGCAGGAAGCCGTTAGCACTACTACAGGTGTGGCATCGTCCAGACGCTGTGCCAATTCAGGAGCAGCAAAACCACCGAATACAACGGAGTGAACCGCACCGATACGGGCACAGGCCAGCATGGAAATAACAGCCTCGGGGATCATTGGCAGATATAGAATAACCCTATCCCCCTTACTCACACCACACTGCCTGAGCATGCCCGCGCACTGCGAAACCGCGTCGCGCAATTCAATATAGGTGAATTTCTGCTGTTGGCTAGTAACCGGCGAATCATAAATCAGTGCGGTTTGATCAGCGCGGCCGTTTTCAACATGGAAGTCCAATGCGAGATGGCAGGTGTTTAGTTCGCCATCGGCGAACCAGTGCTGGATGCCGTGTTCATCGGTGGACAATATATTTTTCGAGGGCTTATACCAGTCCAGCTGTTTTGCCTTATCGGCCCAGAACGCCTCCGGGCTATCAATTGATGCCCGGTACTCGTCTTTGTAAGCCATCTGTAAGCCTCGCTCTTTTATTTACTGACTAATTGCTTTGTTCCGGCCATGTCCTATTCGAGGGTTCATGGAGCATCAGACATTTTTCTGTAAAGTCATGCCGGTACTATCACCCCGGAATCAATCATAGACCACCATTTCGACAATGGCTCGGGTATCGCTTACCCCTCGTTTCCATGCCCCAATGTTCAGCCGCTCATTGTTGCCGTGAAAACCCGCCTCGTCTTCTGACGGCATAACAAGGGGATCAAACCCGTAGGAAGTAATACCGAGGTCGCGAAAGAAGTGGCTGTCAGTAAAGCCTGTTGTCACACCCGGTATCACGTATGAGCCCGGGTGACGCTCGCTCGTGATCCTGCGTATGGCGTCGAACAGAACTGTATTGGTAGCCGAGACCGCGGGTGTGAAGGCCATCAATACCTCGGCCGAGACCCCCGTCCCTTCAAGCAAAGCGTTAATATCGGCAACCAGGTCGGCACTGGGCCGATCCGGTAGCATACGACAATCCATCTCTGCCCAGGCAACCGGCGGCACGGTGTTAATTTTGTTGCTGGCGCTCAAACGCGTCACCGTACACGTATCGCGCGTCAGCGCATGATGAGACGCACTCTCCTCCTGCAGTTTCCTCTGCGCCGCCACATCGCGAAGTGCACCTGCCATATTCATATACCGGGCCTTTTGCTCTCCCTCCATTGACCGAGCAAGCCCTTTGAAGTAGGCATCCATGGGTGCAATAACGCGAATGGGGAAGGGATTATTACGAATCGCCGCGATGCCATCCATAAGAGTATTTACTGCATTTTCTGCCCTCGGCATGGAGCCGTGTCCGGGAACGCCGATAGCCGTAAGACGAAACCAGACAGGTACCTTCTGCGTGACCTCTACTGAAAATACTGTGGTATCGCCAACGGGGGTGCCGCTACCACCCTCGTTGAGCAAATAGCCGGCTCCCTGAAAAATTTCTGGGCGATGCTTTACCAACCATCCTGCACCATAGGCACCACCAGCCTCTTCATCGGCGGTAGCAACAAAAACCACGTCTCTATTGAGCGACCTTGCCGAACGCTTTAGCGCCACAAAAGTTGCAAACTGGGAGATTCCCGTTCCCTTCATATCAAGTACACCGCGCCCATAGAGGTATCCGTCTCGCTCGGTGGCCTTCATCGGGTCACTGTCCCAATAGTCTGCATCGGCGGGAACTACATCCGTATGCTGGATCAGGATGAGTGCCGGCTCATCACCGCCTTCAAGTCTGGCCCAGATATTGCCGCGCCCGGGTGAAGACTCTGCTGAATCCCAGGGAATCCCCTCCCTATCGAGTAGTCCGCCGTAAAATGCGACCGCCCTGCTTTCATTGCCGGGAGGATTGACCGTATCCACACCTATAAACTCGGTGAGCCATTGCAGGGCTTCATCTTCTATCGTCTCGGCATGAGTAATACCGATTGACACGATAGATAGCAGTATTGCTGTCATAGTAGCGAGCCGAATTTTCATAATTAGCCTTCTCCGGTTGTTCCTGCATTTATAGCACGAATCGATCTGCCTCTGTGACAGTTATTAATCCACTTCCCCGGCTTTTGCAATTTCGCGGTTTAACGCTTTCTTTTCATTAGTCTACTCTCCAGCACCCTCTCCGCCGGGATGACCCCTCCTACTAGCAGGGGCAACATCCTCGCCCCACCCCCAAATACATGAAATTGCACCGAAAAATTGATCCCGCAGTACAACTACCCTGTACATTTCTGCTAATCTTTATTACTGCAAAGGTTCGAATTGAGCCCGCTGGCATCGATTCCATTATAGGCGTCAGTAGTCAGCATAAGAGGGAGGGTCCAGGAACATGATTTTACCAGAGCCCGCTTTTACACTCGGCGTTGAAGAAGAATATCTGTTGGTTGATCGGGAGACCAGGGACCTGGTCAGTGATCCCCCCCCGGAATTAATGCAGGAGTGCAAAAAGCGCTGCGGCGATCAGGTCAGCGCAGAGCTGATGCGGTCACAGATTGAAATCGGGACCCGGGTGTGCAGTGACGTCAAGGTTGCCAATGAAGAGGTGCGAGAACTTCGTCAAATTATTGCCGAGGTTACCTCCAAGTATGGTTATGCGCCAATTGCAGTGTCCACCCACCCCTTTGCAAGGTGGTTGAGCCAGAAGCAAACAGAAGGCGAGCGATATATCGATTTAACCCGTGAAATGCAGGCCGCCGCTCGTCGTATGCTCATATGCGGCATGCACGTACACGTCGGGATCGAGGATCCAGATCTCAGAATTGATCTGATGAACCAATTACCCTATTTCCTACCGCACCTTCTCGCATTATCCTGCTCATCTCCCTTTTGGGAGGGCGAAAACACGGGTCTCAGGTCGTACCGCCTAACGGTTTTTGATGCATTGCCAAGAACCGGCCTACCAGAGCAGTTTGTCAGTTTTGCTGAATATGAGCGCCATGTCGACGTATTGATCCGAGCGGGTATAGTTGAGGATGCCAGCAAGATCTGGTGGGATCTTCGGCCCAGCGCCAGATTTCCGACCCTGGAAACCAGAATTATGGATGTGTGCACCCGCGTGGAGGATGCCATCAGCCTGGTCGCTTTAACCGTTTGTCTACACCGCATGCTCTATCGCCTGCGCCGAGACAATCAACGGTGGCGTATTTATGCCAGAATGCTGATCAACGAGAATCGTTGGCGTGCAATGAGGTATTCCTACGATGAGGGCATGATTGATTTTGGTGAAGGCGAAGTCGTACCCTTTCCCACGCTGCTGGATGAGTTGATAGGGTTTGTCGCTGAAGACGCGCAGGCCCTGAATTGCGAAGCCGAACTGGCTCGACTGCCCGAAATATTAACCAGGGGCAGCAGTGCCCACAAACAGGTTTCAATTTATGACAGCGCCATTGTAGAGGGGCACTCCCGTCAACAGGCACTTAATGCTGTTGTAGACTGGTTGATAAGCGAAACCGTTCGATAGCGTTAACTGAACTTCCAGGGGCAGGCCGTCACGACACCAATAACTGCTGTGTATTTTAGTAGTACACTGTGAAAAATGTGCGCTCAGGACACTACACCAGATTGCATGTCCAGGTGCTATTTTCTACCAAACCTACGGAGATTCCATAATGCAGCCCCGTTTGCACATACAGGATTTTGATGACGACTTTGACCCGTTCAATGCATTCCTGACGATAGGCGGAGAGGGGGACATTACCGATGTCCACCCGGAGTTAGCCAGACTTCGCCGGGACTCCCCGGTCCAGGAGCTGGATCTTCACGAGCACTTTGGCGCACCGGCGCAGCTAAATGTCCACGGTTTTCGCTCCTTCCTGATCCTGGGATTTGACGAGTGCCTCGAGACATTTTCCAACCATGAGGTCTTTAGTAATGGGGCCTACAAAACTACGGTACTACCCACCTTCGGTGAATCTATAACAACCATGGACCCACCTGAGCACCTGAAATACCGCAAACTGTTTCAGGCAGGCTTTACACCCAGAATGCTGATCGACCTCCAACCGCGATTCGAAGCGGTAGTAGACCGTCTTCTCGATCAATTTGTAGACAAAAAGCAAGCTAACCTTGTTGAAGAATTCGTTATCCATTTTCCTTTTCAGTTTATCTGCGATCTAATGGATTTGCCCCTGGAGGATAGACCAATCTTCCACAAACTAGCTCACGCCCAAACCTGCATTGCTTTTGATCCCCATCACGCGAAGGAGGCGGCCCGATTACTGGGCAATTACCTGACATCCCTTGTTAAGGAACGACGTGCACTGAAGTCCGACAGTGATTTTGTGAGCGCCATTGCAAACGCCGAGTTGGAGGATGGCGAGCGCCTTCCCGACCCGGTGGTTCTAGGTTTTTTTCGGCAGCTGATGAACGCCGGAGGCGATACCAGTTATCATGGATTTTCAAACATACTGGCTGCACTGTTTACCCACCCCGAGCAATTGGATGCAATACGCGAGGATCGCTCGCTGATCCCTCAAACTATCGAGGAGGGGCTTCGCTGGTATGGGCCATTCACCGCTGTTGACCGCATAACTACCCGAGAGACTGAAATGGGGGGCAAAATCATCCCTGCCGGCGCCTATATCCGTGTCTGTATCGGCGCAGCCAACCGCGACGAAACTCGCTGGCCCGACCCGGACAAATTCGACATCTTCCGTGAACAGAAGCGCCACCTCTCGCTAGGCCACGGCGTTCATATTTGTGTCGGCCAGCATCTGGCCCGACTGGAACTGCAAGTGGCCTTAAATAAACTGCTCGATCGACTGCCCGGTGTGCGCCTGGATCCAGATAAAGCGCCACCACTTATTCGCGGTCTCACCTTTCGCGGTGCAGGTGAAGTCAATGTAAAATGGGATTAATCGCTTTTTCGTGCCGGTTATCAGGTTGATAGAGCACTAGCAGCGCGTTGAAAAAGTCTCTTCCCGAGTGCAGTACGAGGCGTTTTCAGGTGAAAAAGCGGAGTTTATATGCCAATAAATGAGCATTTTGAGCGTGGAAACAACGAAGTAATGTGCCGCCAGAGGGTTTTTCAGCACGCTGCTAGGAAATCAGGTCCCCGGCCTCCTTTACACTCACATGCCCCGCCTCAACAAGACTCCTAATAGCGTCTCTCAGGCTTTCTTCTACAGGTCGCAGTTCAAGCCCCAGATCCGTCTTTGCAAGCGTGTCATCCATCTTCACCCAGTTGCTGGCGTAGACCATTGCCTCGTGGGTTACAGGTATGTCCAGAGGCGTATCCAATACCGCATTTATGGAATCCACCAGTCGCCCCACACCGCGCATAACGCCCCCCATCACCGGTATTTTTATCATCCGCCTGCCGGCCAGGGAGCCCAGTGCATCTCCCAGGGCAGACCAGGATAAGAAATGCCCGCCCAGCGGGTAGCGCCCCGGACTCAAATCCAGTTCCAGCAAGCGGCAATGAGCCGTCGCTATATCCCGCACATCTACCCACTGACTGCCCCCAACCATCATCGGTATCAAGCCCTTCAAACAGGTCTGCAAACCCACGTGGGGTTCGGTCAGGGCCGGGTCGTCCGGGCCGATCACACTGCCCGGGTAGGTAATATGAATAGGAGCCCCTTTGTCCTGCAACTCGCGTATATACACCTCACACGCCACTTTGGATTTGCCATAAGCATTGTTGGCGGTTCCAGGGGGTGAGTGTTCGTTGAGTATTTTCGCCTTGGGGTTATAAAGGGCGGTAACGCTGGAGACATAGATGATATCGGTAACACCCATATTCACCGCATTGCCAACGACCAATCGTGTCCCCCCCACATTGGTTTCGTGAACACGCTGGTTATCTTTCTTATCAATACTAACCATGGCCGCAGTGTGAATAACACCGTTGCAACCCTCGAGCGCCTCTCTTACCTTTTTTTCGTCGGTGACATCGCCTACTACATAGTCTATAACCCTATCACCGAACAAACCTCGCATTTTTTCCTCGCTGCGAATCAGCAGGCACAGTTCATGCCCCGCATCCAACAACGCCAATGCGCTGTGATAGCCGATGAAGCCAGTACCTCCGGTAATCATGATTCTCATAGAGGTTATTGTATTACCGATTAGCATGAGTGGCCATACGGCACTGATTAATAAGGCTGCCCCGGAGCCATCGGTTGCAGGTGCCTGGTTTCCGCGGTAGGCGACGTTGCCCGAAGTCGGGACTGCTATTGTATCCTTTGGATATCTACTGCCTTAAGGTAACATGCGGGAAATCGCCTTTAACATTACTGCATATAAAACAGCGATTTCCACCAATGCTCCGAGGACTGCCATGAGTCTGTCGCATAAAGTAGGCTTGGATGACGAGCAATTACGCATTTTATTTTCATCTTTTGGATCTGTCTCTGGCGTGGGGTTACTGTCCTATGCGGCCCTGCCTTTTCTAATTGGCGCAACCATGGAGAGCCTTGACCTCAATGCGGCTGAAGTCGGGTTTCTTTACACTCTGGAGTTTCTGGCTGCGGCCACATCATCGCTTATTCTGGCACCCAGAACGGGTGGCATTAACCGGAGGAATCTGGCGTTTGCCGGGGCGTCGATAGCCATTGTTGGTAGCCTGGCCTCCGCTTGGTGGTGCAGCTATGAAGCCCTACTGGTAATCAGGCCCTTTACAGGCGCCGGTGCAGGGTTAACCCTGGCCGCTGGCAATGCAACCATAGCCAATGCCAGACATCCGGCAAAAATAGCTGGACTGATGAATGTTCTTTTTGCGGCTTTAGTACTTGTACTCATGCTGCTTCTGCCGGTACTCGCCAAATCCTGGGGCGTGATAGGGGTATTTCTCGGCCTGGCGGCAGCCATGTTCATTTTCCTGGCATTGCTGCTGCTAATGCCCCAGCGAGTCAATGTGATAGGCCCCGTATCTGAGGCTGGCCAATCAGACAACACCGTATTAATCAGTGTTTCTGCGATCGCAGTATTTGCGGCCTTTTTTTTGTTTACAATGCGGGATTCCATGGCCTGGGGGTTCGCCGAACGAATTGGCACTGAAGTGGGATATAGCTCGGCACAGGTAGGGGGCTTATTGTCGGTGCAGGCGCTTATAGGTTTGCTGGGACCGGCTTTGGCCGCTCTGATCGGTTTTAGATATGGCGTAAAACTGCCCTTGCTATTGGGCCTCACCGTAGCAGGCCTGACCACCTATGCCATATTCTTATCAGTGGATATCCCCGGCCTTTTTGAAATCCCCGTACTATGTTGGACTGCCGGATACTTTTTTGGCATCAGTTACCTGACAGCCTTTGCTGCATCACTGGACAGCGAGGGTCGAATCGCCGCTGCCTCGGGAAGTGCACTGGTGCTGGGCGTTGCTGTAGGCCCCGCATTTGCTGGCTATCTGATTACCTACGGAGGCTATGACCTGGGAGCCTGGGCGCAACTTGCGATGACAGTAGCATCGATCATAGCAGTTGTAATTTCGCTGAAATGGGCACATGACACTTGGGTGCCTGGCTAGGCACCACAAACACCAGGAGAAGCGCTATTTTCAGAGAGAAAGGCTTCGTCGCTTTACTGATCATCAGCTATTTTGGGGGCTATACACTGGCTGCAAATGCGGCACTAGCACCCTATCTCGCAGCTGATTTTGGCTTATCTGCCTCTGAGATTGCCAGAATGTTTGGGTGGCTCGCTATCGGTGCCATAGGAACCCTGTTCCTGACCCGCGCTGTGGATAAACTGGGACGCAGAAACCTGCTAATTGGTTCCCTGTGTTTCGCCGCTGCGCTGGCCGTAGCCACTGCTTTTGCGCCATCGCTGCGAGTATACATACTTTTCCAGACTACCTTTTCCCTTTTTCACGGTGCCGTTGTAGCGACCAGTATTGTTATGGTCACGGAATATCTTCCCACGGACCTTCGGGCCAGAGGACACTCGATCTGGGTCGTCGCACACGTCCTCGGATCTGGCATGGCAATCATTCTGATAACCGTGCTGCGCGAGTTGAATATAGAAAGCGAATGGCGCTGGATATGGGGGTTGTCGGCGCTGGTGCCCATCTGCACCCTGAAATACATAGTAGACTCGCTGAGCGAAAGCGATCACTTTCACAGCCAGCAAACTACAGAGGCCGATCACGCCAGCTGGGCAGAGCTGTTTCAAGGTGCCTACAGGCGGCGATCAATCGCTGTCATCAGTGCAGATTTCGCCATGGTTATTGCGGCCAGTGCTTCCCTGTCCTATGTCTTTTATTATCTTATAGAAGTTCTATCCCTTACCCAGATTAACGTGGCCAGCATTGTAATCGGGGGTGGCACTCTGGGTATTCTTGGCAGCCCACTGGGAGCCAGAGCAGGCGACAGATTCGGCCGCCGCAATACCATTATTGTATGCTCATTACTGGTAATGCTGTGCGCAATCGGGTTTTACCTATTCCGAGCCAATGGGCCTTTTCTTGTTGTCGGTCTACTACTGTTGTTCTCCCTGATGCACGGTTTTGGCAGCGCAATCAGAGTTTGCAAACAGGCAGTCACCACAGAGTTATTCCCCACCAGGCACCGGGCGACTGTCCAGGGTATTGTAGTATTGGTAGCCGCTGGGGCGTCGGTATTAACCCATTTTTGTGTGGCCTTACTAATCGACTACACAGGCTCCCTTACTTCCGCCATCATCGCCCTTAGCCTGCTGCGAATTTCTGTGTGTATAGCGTACATGTTTGTCCCGGAAACCAGGGGCATGGAGCTCAAAAACGCTGCGCTGGATCATTAACGGGGAGGGAAGCAACTTGTTTCATGCCACAGCCGCTCCAGCGAGTAGTGTATTTACGCGCCGGAAAATCTGGTTTTTCTTATTTCGCTCGGACAAACCTCTTCAGAGCTGGCATTTCGATAGATGGCAGGTTGGTTCTGTCAACGGTGAAACTCTCGTCTACTAACTCATTGAGGTAGAGGATATATGCTGTTATGGCGTATACCTGGTTATTACTCAAACTCTTGGGATTAACATGTGGCATGGCTCTTCTAACATAATCAAAAATGGTTGTTGCATAGGGCCACTGTTGTCCGGTGGACATGACAAGTAGACCATTGACTTCCTGTATCCTCTTAATCCGAAGTGGATCCCAGATGCTAAATAGTCCAACCGAGCCAGTTAAGCGATGAGATGGCCCCTCTGTACCACTGTCTCCGTGACATAAGGCACAGCGTTCAAAGTACACCTGTCTTCCCTCGGTGACAGAGCCACGTCCAACAGGCAAATTGTGCCCATTCGGGAAGATTGTGATATCGACTCGTTCTATCTCAGCCTCTGTCAGAGGCGTGCCCAGATTAACTGATTCTCCAAAGCCGTAACCGGCAATTGGAGCTACCAGGCTTAGCAGTAGACAACACCATCGGGCTGACTTATACAAAGACATTGCTCACACTCCCATCTTTGTCTATCTGCCAGGCCTGAATGGCGTTGTAGTGATTGAATGTTGGGCTTGCGTATTTCTGCTTCCATACTTTCCGGGTCGGTTGAACTCTCCCCTCCTCGTCAATTGCGCGACTTTGTAGAATTGTGGATTCGCCATCCCACCGCCATGGAATAGAGAATCTGGTGAGGGCTTTATCATGAACAGGACCCTGCAGTTGTGCGCGGGCCCAACTCACTCCGTTATCCGCAGAGACGTCCACACCTGATATCTTTCCGCGTCCCGACCACGCCAAGCCGGATATTTCGTAGAACCCTTTTTCATTCAATAACTGCCCTGCGGAGGGATGCATAATGGCGGACTTGACCTCCATATGGAAAGAAAAACCCTCTGCATGACCACTGGTTAGATGCTCGGTATAAAGTCCCGATTCGTGGGAGGTAAATGCGGGCCTGTCGGTGACCTCAAAACGACTTAGGTACTTTACGTTAGTATTACCTTCCCATCCCGGCAGTAAGAGTCTCATCGGAAATCCCTGTTCTGCTCTTAGTCTCTCTCCGTTCTGGTAGAGGGCTATAATGCCATCATCGAGCATTTTTGACACCGGGATGCTCCTGGAATGTGAACCGCTGTCAGCCCCTTCAGCGATAATCCAACGGGCCTTCTTTGTTAGCCCCGCCTCACTCAGCAAATCCGAAACCCTGACACCCACCCATTCAGAGCAGGAGACAAGCCCGTACAGGTCCTGGCAAGTTTCATTACCTGTAAAAGGAGACATTGCATTTATTGCTGTATTTCCGGAACACTCCAGAAACCTGGTGCTGGAGACCATTGGGTAACGCAATAGATGCTCAACCGTATATTTGAGCGGCCTATCCACCAGTCCATGAATCAGTAATTCATGCTTGTTCGGGTCAATCTCCGGTACACCATAATGATAGCTGCCGAAATGAAGTCCGTTGGGTGTTATTATTCCCTGCAACTGATCAATGGGAGTAAGCCAAGCCGAAGTGCCGGCATTTTCTGGAGCAGCTGGGAGCAGAAGTTTGCGGACCACACTTTTTTCATAGCGCGATGGTTCACCATAGGGGGAACCTTGCCCGGCCAGAGTTTTTGTCCACCGGGGAAAATCCTCAGCTATCGTTTTATCGCCTTCAATTGCCGCCACAACTGGGCGGATAGTCGTTGCAGCCAGAAAAGAAACGCCACCGGCCAGTAGCGATCTGCGATCAATTAGGCCGCCGCCCGCAACATACTCTGTTTTCAACCGCTTCATAACACGCTCCCTGCATGTAGTTGGCAGGCATCACATAGAGGTCAGCCCATCCTCAATCTACCTGCGGTTTTCTGGCAAAAATCTTGGCGCTACTGATCTTTCCTTCCATCTGGTGCAGCAAATCATCCAGTAAAACCTCCGCCTCCTTGGGGTCCATTCTATCGAGCAGGTCCGACAACTCCGGCACTTCTCCCCCTAAAGCAAGCCCTTTAAGGGTAGATGCGTCGTAGGTAAAGCGCTCCAGCACCCGCTCCTGGACCAGCCCGGCAGAGGCCAGATCACGAAGGTATTTTGCCTCATCTATAGCGCCAGACAAACAGGCATTGTAGAACGCCTCGGGAGCCCATTCAGGCAAGGCTCCCTGCTCCATGATAATATCCGAAACCTGCATTGCTCCACCGGGCTTAAGCACTCTGGCTATTTCCGAAAATACTTTTCCTTTGTCCGGCGAAAGATTGATAACGCAATTGGATATCACCCAGTCGACAGAATTGTCCTCTACTGGCAGGTTTTCTATCATCCCCTTTCTTACCTCGGCATTGGTAACACCGGCCTTTTCAATATTCTCCCTTGCATGCTCGAGCATGGCGTCTGTCATATCTACGCCAATAACCCTGCCCTCTGGCCCCACCACTTTTGCTGCCAGAAGCAAGTCAATACCGGCACCCGATCCCAGGTCCAATACTACATCGCCGGCCTTGACGCCGGCAAACGCCAGAGGATTGCCACAACCAAAGGAGTTCTCTACTGCATCACCGGGAAGTACGGACAGTTCACTGTCCCCATAGTCTGCCAATTGTGTGATGGCCGACTGTACGGTCGCCGTTTGTTCCTCCGATTCCTGCCTTAGTACCCGGGTGTAGGTTTGGGATATGGACTCGTGTAGTTCGGTTTTCTCCAGCATGGATATCTCCTTTACGTATTTAGCTGTCACCAACGGGTATGCAGCACTCCGCCATGCACTGGCGAATTTGTGCGGCAATTGATTCCGTTTTTTCCAAGAAATAGTTGCTGTCGACATCAAAATAGATGTGCCGGCTCTCTTTAGTTCGCGTCACCAGTCCAGCGGCCAACATAGTGCCAAGGTGGCGAGAGATAACAGACCGATCCTGGGGCATGCACTGGGCAATAGTGCCGATATCACAGCAACCATTGAGCATTAGAAATTTTAAAATCTGCACCCGAACCGGCTCAGCCAGCGCCTTAAAAAAACCAGAATCCAGTTCCTGTGCCAGTTTTTCAGCGGCCTGACTCCTTCGTTTAGAATCTGTATATGTATTCATATCATAAGTTTATGTGCACATAGATGCACATGTCAAATATTAGTTTGATGTGAAAGGTCACTTTGTGAAACCGGAAATTACTCGTACACGCCCTGCATTTACGCTCCTATATCAGAAGCAGTACTCTGCCCGGAGATCGGCACCAGGGGCAGAACTTCGGAATACCTTCCAGTCCTTAGCTGCTGGAAGGGGGTCTGTATCCACAATAGCAAAAGGCGCAGCCATTCATAGCATATTGCCGCATCTGATGAACTGTCTATTTATAACCCGGCACAAGACCGCAGCAAGTGGTTGTATGCGGCCAAATGTGTATACTGGATTGGATAAAAAAGGTGGCATTTGTTCCTCTTGGACTTTACTGATTATAAGGCACTGATTGATGGCAAATGACAAGCAAGGGCTGTTCAACAAGCTAAGAGCCCACCCGGTAATACGGGCTGGGACTACCTACGCGGCCGCGGCTTTCCTTATCGTTCAGGTTATAGGCCTTATAGCTGACAGCTTTGGCTTTGGCGACAACCTGATGCAGGGCGTAATTTGGGCAAGTTTTGCTGGATTCCCAGTGGTTATCTTACTGTCGCTGATTATTTCTTCTCACTTCAGTACCTTGAAACTTTTATTAATCACGGTACTACTTGTTACCGGCGGATATCTAGGTGGAGCTTTTTACTGGGTGCAATTTGTCAAATCGCCAGAACTTGAAACCGCATTGAGCAAAGATCAATATGCCAAGTCCTGGATCATCGCCCGAGACATGAGTCAGGTATTTCCATTTTTGCCACAACTGGACCAAGCTCTTTCACAACTGGGAAGGCCAGCAAAAATTGAAATAATGCAAAATGGCGTAGATGTTTATTGGAAGCCTTTTGCATCAGACGAATACCATTGGGAGTTTTTGGGAACTTCGCCGCTAGACCCACAAAATCTACCTGTTGGCCCATTGCAATTTCGGTTGGAAAAAGAAGGTTTTCAAACCGCCTACCTAGGCGCAAACAATCCGAGCCTTGCATTGAAAAACTTTCCAGTGAAATTGGAATTTGAGGCTAGTAAGTTTGAACTTGCCAAGGATGACGATGTACCAGAGGGGATGGTATATATTCCGGGTGGGGAGTTTTTGCCTGCCATTACCGGCGAGGGATTAACGTCTTATGTGCTCAGCCCTTACTACATCGATAAGTACGAAGTTACTAACAAGCAGTTTAAACAGTTTGTTGATGCCCAGGGCTACAAAAACCCCCGCTACTGGCAAGACACAACCTTTATTAACGACGGTAGAACGTTGAGCCTTGAACAAGCCTTAACACTGATGGTTGACCAAACCGGCCGAAACGCACCGGCTAGTTGGGAGCTGGCAGACTACCCAGAAGGTAGCGATGACCTGCCTGTTACTGGCATTAGCTGGTACGAAGCCCAAGCCTACGCTAATTATAAAGGCAATACTCTGCCGCCACTATATCATTGGGCAAAGGCTGCATTCCCCGTCGATGAAGTTGTCTCGCCACTGGCTCCTGCAATTTTGGCAAATAGTAATTTTGCCGGCAAAGAATTACGGCGGGTTAGCCAATCTGTATCCATCGGCCCATACGGTACGTTTGATATGGCTGGTAATGCACGCGAGTGGGTTTGGAATATCTTTGGGGGCGAGGGAATCACCATAGGTGGTGCAATTGCAGAGCGCCAATATATGGGGTTTCAAAGTGAATCTAGACCAAGAATAGACAGGTCTGCGCACAATGGTTTTAGAACCGTAAAACTATTAAATCCCGCTGATATGAACCCATTTGGCGATCCCCTATCACTCCCCGCCCTTCCGCCCAAGGACTTTTACCAGCCCATGGATGCCAAGGCGTTTAAATTTTATTCACAACCTTACTCCTACGGAAAGCGCAAGCTAAATGCCAAAACGGCTTATGTTGAGGAAAACCATGATGACTGGATAAAAGAGAAGGTCTCTGTCGAGGTTGGTTACAATAACGAGCGCATGGATATTCTTATTTTCAGGCCCAAAAACATCTCTAGCAATATAGGTTCAGTGGTTTTTTATCCCGGCTTGGGTGCTTTTCGCTTTCCGGGGCCTCTCGACAAAATAAATCCGGGAGATTTTGGTTTAGATTATATTATTAAGAGTGGTCGAGCGCTGATATTGCCAGCTTTTAAGGAATCTCGAAATCGCTCAACCGATCCCTCCTTTCTTGACGCGGCTACCGACGAGCAAAAAAGAGTGTTCAGAGACACCATGACTAAATGGCGCATAGATACCGGCCGGGTATTAGACTACATAGAGGAGCGGCCAGAGTTCAGCGACCAGAACATCCACTATATGGGCATGAGCTTTGGCGCTATATATACTCCAATAGTGCTGTTATTTGAGCAGCGGCGTTTTAAATCTGCAGTATACTTAAGCGGGGGTCTTGACCCATATAAGCCTCCACTCTCCGATGGCATTGTTTATCAGAACAGGATAAAAACCCCAACGCTTATGCTAAATGGTGAGCAAGATTATTTAATGCCCATTAGTGGCCAGCAGGCGCTGTTTGACTTATTGGGCGCCGCGCCCAGCGACAAAAAGTACATTGCCTATGACGCAGGGCACTGGCCGTTACCGCGAAACCAAATGGTTAATGAGGTTTTGGCCTGGTTTGAAAAATATGAGAGTTTGCGGCCCTGATTACAATCGTTCCGTCGCGTGACCGCCTTCGTGATCGAAGGCTCTTGAACAACAGAGGATTCTAGTCAAGCGGCAGTTGGCGGGTTGGATAGACACCCTCGGGCAGATAGCCTTCAGAGTGATGATGAAATGCCCGACCATATTAGGGGTCAAACCCGCCAAAAAACGTAGTTGCTGGCGTCATAAAAAGCACTGGCACTGTCCACACTAAGCTTGGCTGGCTGGCAGAAACGGAGGTCTGCGATCTTATTGTAGAGTGCAAGCCTCGCTAGCCGCTATACTGCAACCCAGGATCTATGACTTAAGGTGCCAAAGACGTGCTTCTATACAAGATAATTAATCCCATCGTTAAAGCTCTGCTGGCGTCGCCCGTTCATGGCCTCATGAGTGACAACACAGTGGTACTGTATACTCGGGGCCGTAAAACAGGCAGAGCTTACTCCACTCCCGTAAGCTATATGCAAGAGAGCAAGGTACTCCATTGCTTCACCGCGAGAACCTCTCCCTGGTGGCGCAATGTGGCTGCCATGGCGAAAATTGAGGTACTACTGCAAGGCCAGCGCCGCACCGCTACACCTGCGGTTATACTGGATGACGATGCCCGGAAAAATGAAGTGCTTACACGGTTTCTGCGCGCCGTTCCGCGCGATGCCGCATTCTCTGGAGTTACTATGCTGTCGTCGGGCGAACCCGATGGTGACGACATCGCCAGAGTAGTCTCAAACATGGTATTGGTAGAGCTCCACTTGAGCGAGGACAGCTCTGAATAGTGCCAGCCGGTTATATTTTTCCCTTCAGATAATTCTGCCGCCTGGATTCCGGCATTTTCTCTATAGCATACCGGAGCATGGTGCGAGGCATGTTTCTGTAGTGCGTTTTCAGGAATTTCTCCATTTCATGAGCATCTTTTTTCCACGCCTCTCTCAACATCCACCCCACTGCCTTATGGATTAAGTCGTGTTCATCTTTCAGCAAAATGTGCGCAATTTCAAATACGTTACTCAGGTCCCCATTTCGTATAAACCACCAGTTCGCTATCATCGCAATTCGCCGAGTCCACAGGTCGTCTGAAGCAGCCCAGGCATAGAGAATACTTCGGTCCCGCTCCATCAGGTGCCTCCCAACAATGTGGGGACAGGTTACATCGACAAGATCCCAGTTATTAATATACTGGAAGCTGGCAACATAGACCTGATAGAGTTTCTCTCTATCAGCCACGGATTTACAAATGGCGTACTTATTAACAAGGATGATGAGTCCCAGAAGTCGCTCCTCGTGGTATCTGGATTTTATAAGCGCTTTCGTATCTTTTATGCTCAACTGATTATGACTTTTCGCTGTTTTTCTTATAATTGGAACCCTTATACCCAGGAAAAGATCACCGGCCCCATACTCCCCCTTTCCCGTTTTAAAAAACCTCTGGCTATGCGCCGCAATTTTCTTGCTTCCGCACGCTCTGAAATCCTTTTGAATCTGCAAGGTCTTCATTTCAAAATCACTACCGCATCTGGTTAAGACGTCTAAAGCACCGCCTCAAAACCCTCAAAGCAGGGAGGGCCAAGATATAGCCCCTGAGTAGTGGCGTTACCCGCCTTAGCATGTGATTTACGAAATTGGTCCGAGTTCGTCCAATCCTTAAAGCTCTCCTCGTCCTCCCAAATAACGTGGGTTGCAAAAAGCGTGTGATCATCGCTGCTATTGCCACGTAGTAAATTGAATTGCTGAAAACCGGGAACTTCCGACAAATTCGATTCTCTCTGACGCCAGATGTCCTCAAACTCATTTTCTCTTCCCGGTGCAATCTTAAATCGGTTCATTGCTATATACATAATCGACTCTACCTTAAATATATCCGGCCCCTGCGACAGGGACAATGAATGCGCTACACAATATCGTTTATATTTTCAGGTGGGCGGCCAATGACTGCCTTATTACCTGACACGATAATGGGCCGTTCTATAAGAACCGGATTCTCATTCATTAAAGCCAACCATTCGTGCTCTGATCGCTGATCAGATTTTGCAATCCCTAGCTCTTTGGCTAGATCTTCGTTGTAGCGAATCAAAGCCCCTGCTCCTAAGCCCAATTTGGCAACAACGTCTTTCAGTTCCTCGATGGACGGGGGAACGTCCAGATAGAGGACAATCTCAGGCTCAATACCTTTATCGTTAAGTAGCTGCAAGGATGCCCTGCTTTTACTGCAGCGCGGGTTGTGGTAAATCCTGACACTCATATTCGCTTCCCTCTGAAATTGGCTGACACTATATGATCACGTTGATCATATGTTAACATATGGGAGTCTTTTATACATTGTCAAATTGCTTGCTTTGTCCTATAGACAATATATTAGACATCGACAATTGTTGCTTAATCGCGCATAAGGATAGCAACAAAATATCCTGTCGAGGGCATCCTAGAGGGAGATTCTTATTGTGACTAATCCAGTATGTGATGGAATTCGAAAACTGCGCGCAAGCCATCAGATGACTCAGACAGAGTTGGCCGAATTGGCGCAGATACCAAGAGCTACCTTAGCGAACATGGAGAAGCCCACCAGCAATCCCTCCATATCCGTGGTTGTAAAAGTCGCAACTGCACTGGGCGTACCCGTGGGAGACCTGGTTACCAATCAGCAGTCGACCTTTGTAACTGAAGTGCCACGAAAAGACATGCCGATTGGGCGCCAGGACAGTGGCAAGTTTGTAAGCACTCGCGCCTCGCCGATTAATGTGCCCTACCTACAGGTCAATGATATTAACATGTTGCCTGGCTGTACCACGCGAGGAAAACCACACCCACAGGGTAGTCACGAGCTATTCCTTTGTTTAGAGGGCACAGCGACGCTGGAAATTCAGAAAGAACCATTTGAAGTTGAAGCGGGCAACCTGATTTATTTCCCGGGTAACCTGCCACATAATTATTGCAATAACGGCGTAAAACCAGTGCACGCCATCTCCATAATCAACATTCTCGACGCCAAGAAGAAATAGATAGCACACCTGGCGATCAGGAAGAAAGCGATTCAGTCGAAGGCCTGTGCAGGCATCTTAATCTGGCTAGATACCACTACCCCGGATATACTGCAAAACCGCAATGCCGAGGGAACAAGACATGGCAGGACCATTGTCCGGTTATCGAATTCTTGACCTAACAACCGTCATCTCCGGCCCCTTTGCTACCATGCTGCTGGGAGACCAGGGTGCCGATGTAATAAAAATCGAGTCTGTGACGACACCGGATCATGCCCGGGGTGCCGGTCATGGAGAGAATCAACTCACAGCCACTTTCCTGAACAACAATCGCAGCAAGCGCGGCATGACCCTGGACCTGAAGACCGATGAGGGGAGGAAGATCCTACTCAAGCTGGTAGAGACCGCAGATGTTTTTATCCAGAACTTCCGTCCCGGCGTGGTCGATAGATTGGGCGTGGGTGAGGAGCAGGTAAGGGCAGTAAAACCAGACATTGTTTATGCCTCTATTAGCGGATTTGGCGAGAACAATCCCTGGTCCCATAAACCTGTTTACGATCCAATTATTCAGGCCATCAGCGGCCTGACCACCATTCAGGCGGGCTCTGATGAAGAGAGGCCAAAGCTGGTGCGTACTATTTTGCCGGATAAACTCACGGGGATGACTGCAGCACAGGCTATTGCCTCGGCTCTGACACATCGCGAGCGCACCGGTGAGGGACAGCACGTAAGAATTTCCATGCTCGATGCCGTAATAAGCTTCCTGTGGTCCTCAGATATGGGAGGCCAGACTTTCGTAGGCAGGGAGGTTAGTGTCCAGAAGGCAGCAACCTTCATCGATCTTGTTTACGAGACCCAAACGGGCTACATCAGTGTCTCTGCCATGACAAATGGTCAATGGCAGGCTCTTTGCCGCACCCTCGATCATGTGGAATGGCTTGATGACGAAAGATTCAAAACCCCTGCTCTGCGCGACAAATACGCCGACCAGCGTCTGGCGATGACCCAGGAAGTCCTGCTGACCAAAAGTGCCGAGCAGTGGCTGGAGCTGCTGGACGCGGCGAAGGTGCCCTGCGCCCCCGTCCTTAAACGGAAGGAGATGATTGAGCACCCGGTTATTACAGCCAGCGAGTTGATATTCGAAAGTGACCATCCGGTAGCCGGCCGAATTCGGCAAGCCGGGCCAGCGGCCAGGTTCAGTAAATCGAAACCGGAGCTCGATCGCGGAGCGCCATTACTGGGTCAACACAATAGCGAACTGCTGGATGAAATCGGTATTCCGGCGTTGGAGCAGGAGCGGCTCAGACGAGAGGGCGTTATCTCGTAATATAACGCGCAGGGAACCTACGCCCTTGGGGAGTCAGTCCATCCCCGACGAGATACACTAGCTACAGGCGAAACTCCCCCGACCCCTTGGGATAGTCGTAACCCAACAGCCTGCCGGGAGTCAGCGATAAATCGGCCCAGGATGCCATTTCAAAGCCAATAATCGCTATTGCACAGGTGGGCATATTAACAATGCCGGCATCGGCCAACTGATTAGCCAGAGATGTAGTGGTCGGATTGTGCCCGACAATCATGACTTCTCTATATTCATCGTCTATCGATTGCAGGCAGTATTGAGTGCCCAGTGATCCTGAAAAATAGAGGCTGTCGTTGGTTACGATCTCAGAGCTATCGATGTTCAGTTCCCCTGCGATACATCTGGCGGTAGAAAGTGCCCTGGCCGCTGGGCTGGAAATAATGAGATCGGGTTTATGCCCCTGTAGATACAGTCTTTCCCCCATGGCAGGAGCATTAGCCAGCCCCCGTTTGTTCAGTGGTCGATCTATGTCAGCCTGCTCTGCTTCTTTCCAGGAGGACTTGGCGTGCCTGACCAGATAGAGAATTTTGGATTCTTTCTCCATGTCTTAACAGGGATTCATCATCACATTACACTCCAGTAGTGTCGTTATGGCCCGGACAATAATCTCTACAGGGCTCGAGCTGTGACCGTATCGATATTTACGTTTCCGCTGCGGGTCACGACATGCAAAACAGACTCTGCCAGAACGACCGGATCCATACCACCCGTAACGCCAGTAGCAAATTTCATATGGCCGCTCTGCTCCCACAGAGGCAGGGCTAGCGCAGAAACCTGCGGGTCCATATTTTTGAAGAAGTTGCTCCCTTTCAGACCTTCGTTACCCCCTTCTATGGACGCCCCTGCGCGAAAAAGGGTCACCCGGATACCGTCTTCTGCAACCTCGCTACGCAGGCCCTGGGTAAATGTCTCCAATCCTGCTTTAGTGGCCGCATAGACTGACATATAGGGAAAGGGATTCAGTGTGCTCTCGGAAGATATATTGACGATGACCCCACCTCCGGCATCCCTCAGCAGGGGAATGGCTTCTCGGCAGCAGTAAATCTGACCCGTTAAATTACAAGCGACCATGTCGGCAATCTGCTGGTCCGATCCCTGATCAACCTTGAACATCAGCCCAATGGCTGCACAGTTAATCAATATGTTCAATTGTCCAAAATGGTCAACCACTGTCTTGAATCCCGCCCTTACCGAATCCGGGTCGCTTATATCGACCGGGACCGCCAACACATCGCCACCCAGGGCTACTGCGGCTTCATCGAGCGCATCGCGGGTTCGAGAGAAAATGGCGACCTTGGCGCCCGCTTTGACAAACTGGTCGGCAATGCAGTAACCATAACCGCTGGCCCCACCTGTTATTATTGACACTTTACCGGCCAGGTCGTCAGCCATTTAGATTCCTCATTCTCATGTCAGATATTCCCGGATAATGCGTGGGCTCAAGCATAGTCTGATGGCGTGCGTCGATCATGCAAGGTTTCATCAACCACTCCTGATGGATCCTGATGAATGACTACATCGGCACCGTTGAACATATCGGAAAGCTCTAATTCAATATCCTCGGCAACATCATGGGCTATTACCAGCGGCAATTGACCATCAAGTTCTATGTGAAGCTGTATAAATGTATTCTGCCCCGAACGCCGGGTTCTCAGGTCATGAACACCGGCCACCCTATCGCGGCGGAAAATTGCACGGTATATATGTTCCTTTTCATCATCGCTCAATTCTCTGTCCATTAACATATCAATGGATTTTCTTCCAATTTTGTACCCACAAAGGATAATGTATATACCTATGGCGATACCGCAAATAGCATCAAACTGAGTCAGCCCAATAGTTGCCAGGAGCAATGCCAACAGAACCATCGCATTGGTTACCAGGTCGGTAATGTAATGCAGCGAGTCTGCCTCAATCGTCGTCGAAGCCACCCGTTTCATTACGAATCGCTGAAATGTCACCAATATAATCGTAATCACCATCGAGAAGGCCATTACGTAGATACCGACGGATATTTGTTCTATTGGCAATGGATCAAACAAACGTCTAAACGAGTGGACCATCAAAAATAACGCCGAACCGCCTATAAAACCTGATTGCACCAATGCCGCAAGGGGCTCTGCCTTACCATGTCCAAACCGGTGATCTGAGTCCGGCGGCATCAGCGAGTACCGGATAGCAACCCAGTTCAGCAAAGAAGCACACCCGTCCATTACTGAGTCTATAAGAGACGCCAACAAACCCACCGACCCGGTGATCTGCCAGGCAATTAGTTTCACGACCATCAACAACAGAGCGGTTGCCACTGATGCATTGGCTGCGAGTTTCAGAAGTCGTTCATCACGCTGTCTATCTGGGATTGATGGCACGGTTTCTAGCTCTAGGGCGCAAATGTTCATTCTACCAGAAACGATGCACCTGGGTCCCCCCGTACTCCGGCCAGGGAGACAATGACATACCGTGCACAAAACGATACTGTACACCCTTGGACAACCAAGAGCGGAGAGCCCAATGATTCTGGAAGTTGCTATCCTGGATGTAAAACCCGATCGCGAGGCATTGTTTGAAGAAGCGTTTTGTCGCGCTCAAGAAATTATTTCCGGCATGCCGGGCTATATCTCCCACCAACTACAAAAATGCCTGGAGGTGCCCAACCGATATTTGCTGCTGGTAAACTGGGAGACCCTGGAGGATCACACCATGGGATTCCGCAATTCCGATCAATACCAGGAGTGGCGCTCTCTACTTCACCACTTCTACGACCCTTTCCCCACGGTAGAGCACTACGCCCTCGTATCCACGACCCGTGTAGAAAAATAACCACTATCCGGGCCTTCTGCCTTCACCACTCACCCGGCCACAAAGGCCAGACTTATTTCGAGTCACCGATAATCGTTTTATTCCAGCGCCCCAGAGTCAAAGACGATCTCTCCGCCAGCAATGGTCATCAGCACCGGAATCGCTCCTATATCATGTGGGTCAACGGTGAGAATATCACCTCCGATAACACATAAATCGGCGAGCTTCCCCACTTCTATCGAACCCTTAACATCCTCCATATGATCCTGCCAGGCAGGGTTAATGGTGTAACTCCGGATAGCCTCCTCCACCGTTATACACTGCTCCGGGCCGCTGACTTGCCCCGAAACCAACCCCTCTCTCAGAACCGCAGCCTGCACACCCAGCCGCCAGTTGGGGTAGGTCACCGGTGCATCGGAGCTGCTTGTCAGCTTAAGGCCAGCATCCAGGGCCGTTCGGGTGGGCCACTCGTAAGCCGCCCTTTCCTCCCCGACTACGGCGGCGTCGAAATCCGAAATCATTACGCCGATGTAGGGCTGCATAGCGATCCCGCAATTGAGCTCAGAGAGCTTCAATGCGCTGGCGCCGCTGGTGAAATCACCGTGAATAATATAGTGCCGTGGATCGCCCCCCGGTTTTTCATTAAACGCCTGGGCAAAGCCCTCGACCGCTATGTCGATCGCTCTGTCGCCGGTGGCATGCACGCCAATCTGGTAGTCATATCGATGAACCAGTTTTATCATGTCAATCAGTCTGTCGCGCTGCTCCTCATCCGTATCTCCCGGGATAACCGAGGTTCCATGCCCTGCATCACCGCTGATATAGTCCTCGTTCATCCAGGAGGTGTAAGTCAAGGGAATGCCGTCTGCAAAAATTTTGACGCCTGGGAACTGCAACCATTGCTCATCGACATCGGTGGGCACTTTGAAGGTGTTAAGTCCATGTTCCAGGTCTGCATATGTCAGCGCTCCATATTCTCCCAGCAGTAACAGGACAGTTACCCGAGTCGTCAATGCCCCCTCTATCTGTAACTCCCTGTATATATCAACAAATTCGCCACTCATGACGCCGTATAGGAAAGAGTCTCCTCCCGGGCCTATGGCGGCATCGGTGAAGCTGGTTACGCCGTTCTCATTGAGATGCCGCTGAGCCGTAATCAGAGCTGTTTTTTTCTCCTCCCGGGTCAACAAGGGTACGTGATTCGCGACCATGGACTGGGCTCCAGACTCCTTAAAAATGCCCGTGGGCTCCCCGTTTTCATTGCGCTCCATTTCACCGGTGGCCGGATCCGCCGTGTCGCTGGTTATACCCGCGATTTCCAGCGCCTTACTATTGGCCAGCAGCGTATGACCCGAGAAGTCGGAAAAAGCGACCGGGTGGTCTGGTGCCACTTCATCGAGGTCCCACCTGCGGGGCAATCGCGACGGATCATCCTTGCACTCAGCCAGAGAGCTCTGATCCCATCCAAAACCTCTAATCCATGTGCCCGCTGGAACCTGGGCAACCTTGTCTCGCAGTGCATTGGCGATATCTGGAATCGACTGCACCGTGGGAAAAGTCAGGTCCAGGGACAGTGGCGGACGACTGACTCCAAAAAAAGGCCCATGCATGTGCGAGTCGTTAATTCCAGGAAGGATGGTCTTGCCCTGCAAATCTATGACTCGCGTCTCGGGACCTGTTAACAAATTGATCTCGGCATTGCTGCCAGTGGCCGCAATTTGTCCTCCCTTGATAGCCAACGCCTCGACGATACTGAAGTCATTGTCAACCGTAATCACTTTGCCGTTGATGATTGCCAGGTCAGCTTTCATACCTTCTCCCTCCCGTCACTTCAACCCAGAACCTGGCTCCGTTCACGGCTTTCCTGTCCAACTCCAGATTCGCTTCCAGCCCCGCAACGGCCGTGGTACCGATGCCCGCCTCTGCAAGCACTTGTTCAATTTCTGATCGCTCACCACTTCGCAGTACCAGAGCATAAATGCCCTCGCCGCGTGAGGCCAAGCTTTCTTCCAGAGCCGCGGAAAAAACCCTGTTGCCATTATGCACTTCCATCAATTCAATGGCCCCGCCGCCAGGCGGCTTACAAAGCGCAGAGCGCACGCCAAGTGCATCGCTAACAATGGGCGCTGACACTTGCATAGCAAATTGTTCGCCGTAGGTAATCAGGGCATTATCCAGGTTCGCCACCGCCAGAATCACTCGTTGGATCCCCGACAATGCGCTTGATTCAACCCCATCGAGTTGACCAGGAGGAAGCACATCGACAATTGAATCGGTTGGGTAGACCCGTATCAATACACCGTGAGTTGAATTGGGATGTACGTCTCGCCCTCCAGCACCTTCCATTCTGGGTAGTACATTCAATCCCCGCCCTAATAAATCTGCCGCTTCCAGGTCGGGTTCTGCGGCTTCCAGCATCAACGCGAAATGGCCCTCGCC
>JABHWT010000224.1 GCA_018657645.1 Halieaceae bacterium
AATCACCAGCTCAGACCAGTCTGTCCCCGGTTCCAATTCTGTCCGCGGGACTGCACCCTCAGGCTCAGCTGTGTCCGGTTCAAACAGGGGCTCCATGGTCTCCAGAATCGGTTCGATGGGTTCGGGGTTGAGGGTTAGGATCTGACGTCCGAATTCATCGACAACACTGGTAGCTTCGTACTGAGCCAGGTTGTTTGCCACCCGCAGGGGGTCAATGAGAAAGCGTGCCGCTGGCGGGTAGCCCAGCACAGGTGTTGGCTGCCACTGTTCAGTGCTGCCCCGGGCGAACTGGGAAAACACAAGTAGCTCGACCCGATACCATTTTTGATCTGCCAGCGCAGTCGCGTCGGTGCTCGGCGGTGACTCCTGGGCCGGTGAAATCCCGGTCAAGAGCAGGCACAGAAATGCAGCAATCCATGGCGAGCGTCTATTTGACAACTGTATCATCGAGTGGCATCCGTTGCGTCTGTGGCAAACGTGTCCAGCAATTCTTCCACGAACTGCTGGCGGTCCGACGGATCCGCAAGGTCTCGCTCAAAGCGCAGGCGAGTAGCCCCGGCCAGTTTGTAGGACCGCGGATCGGACTGGACCAGTTTGACCAGGCTCAGTGGGTTTACTCTTGTCGTTTCGTTGAAGTCGATACTACCACCGTGGGCGCCAACCTCAATCCCACAAATTCCCAGAGCGTCAGCTCGAATGCGCAGGCGAGCCAGCAAAAAAAGATTGTTTACCTGTGGCGGTAGCAATCCAAATCGATCGATCATCTCCACCTGCAATTCACGTAGATCGTCATTGCTGGAGGCAGCGGCAATTCGCTTGTATAAGATGAGTCGGCCATTGATATCGGGATGGTAGTCGTCGGGAATCAGGGCGGGCAGGTGAAGGTTGACCTCTGTTCCCGCGTCCAGCGGGGCGTCGATGTCGGGTATATCACCTCGCCGAAGTGCTGCAACCGCCCGTTCCAGCATTTCCATATACAGCGCAAAACCCACGCTGTGAATTTGCCCGCTTTGTTCGTCGCCCAGCAATTCCCCCGCGCCTCGAATCTCGAGATCATGGGTTGCCAGCATATAGCCTGAGCCCAGGTCGGAAGCGGCCTCAATGGCCTCCAGTCGCTTTTCGGCGTCCCGCGTTAACAGGCCACGTGGAGGGCACAGCAAATAGGCATAGGCCTGGTGGTGAGAGCGCCCAACCCGTCCCCGTAACTGATGCAACTGGGCGAGCCCGAATTTGTCTGCACGATCCACGATAATCGTATTGGCATTGGGGATATCAATTCCCGTCTCAATAATCGTGGAACACATAAGTATGTGATGGCGCTGGTGGTAGAACGCGGACATCACCTGCTCTAATTGGCTTTCCTTCATCTGGCCATGAGCGACGGCAATGCTTAGCTCCGGCAGCAATTCACGTAGCTTGCGGGCGCTTTCCTCGATTGTCTTCACTTCATTGTGAAGATAAAACACCTGTCCGCCACGCAGGGTCTCGCGCAATACTGCCTCTTTGACCAGAGCGATGTTGTACTCTCGGACAAAAGTCCTGATCGATAAACGCCTGGCGGGTGGCGTTGCGATGATCGACAAGTCACGCATACCCCCCAGCGCCATATTCAATGTTCTGGGGATGGGAGTGGCGGTTAAGGTCAGAATATCGACTTCCGCCCGAAGAGCCTTGATGGCCTCCTTCTGCTTGACGCCAAAACGATGTTCCTCATCGATGACCAACAGGCCCAGGTCTCGAAACTCGAAAGTGCTCTGTAACAGTTTGTGGGTGCCCACTAAAATATCTATTTTTCCCGCAGCTACCTTGCTGCTTATGTCTTTTAATTCTCTGGCAGATCTAAAACGGGACACGACGGCGACCGTAATTGGCCAGTCGGCGAATCGATCTATAAATGAGCTGTAGTGTTGCTGCGCCAGTAGCGTCGTTGGCACTAAAACGGCGATCTGCTTGTCGTTCTGGGTGGCGAGGAATGCGGCCCGCATGGCGACTTCTGTTTTGCCAAACCCCACATCGCCACAGATCAGGCGATCCATAATACCTGGCTTGCACATATCATCAATCACGGCAGCTATGGCCTGTTCCTGATCCGGGGTTTCCTCAAACGGGAAGGCGGCAGCGAACCGATCATAGGCGTGCTGGTCCAGGGTAAATGCAAAGCCTGGGCGTGCCTCACGGCGGGCGTAGACCTCCAGTAACTGGGCGGCGATATCCGTTGCTTTTTCACTGGCCTTGCGCCTGGCCTTCTTCCACTGGTCGGATCCGAGCCGGTGCAGGGGTGCAGTTTCCGGGTCACTACCTGCGTAGCGGCTGATCAAATGCAAAGAGGAGACAGGAACATACAGGATCGAGTCCTCGGCATAGGTCAGGGTCAGGAACTCTGTTTGCTGTTCGTCGACATCCAGGGTTTGCAAGCCGACGTAGCGGCCGACCCCGTGCTCCAGGTGCACTACCGGAACACCGGGATGCAATTCATTAAGGTTTTTGAACGCTGTGGCTGCTGCACTCTGGTCAGACCCTCTTCGTCTGCGCCGTTGGGCTACTCGGTTGCCGAACAGTTGGGATTCGCAGACCAGGGTCGGATGGTCGGGGCCGAAGTACATTCCCCTGTCCAGCGGCGCGGTGGCAATGGCGAAATCCAGTCCGGAGGAACAAAAAGCCGGCCAGTTTGCGACTTCATCGGGACATAAATCGTGGCTGGTAAGTGATTCAAGAAGAACTTCTCTGCGCCCTGCGGATTCGGCGCATAGCAACACCGGTCCCGGATGATCGCTCAGGAAGGTGGCGAAACGCCCGGTCGGAGACTGGTTGTGATTATCGGGAGCGAGGCCTGGCGGCGGCCGGGACGCTGTTTCCTGATGTACAGGCGCATCGGGGTTGTGGCGCAATTCCAGAACCGACCATTTTCCCAGCTGTTGATAGATGTCCTCCACCGGTATAAAGCACCGAGCAGGGGCAAGCAGGGGCCGCCGCGGGTCTATGCCATATTCCTCAAATCGCGTGTTCACATCTTGCCAAAACCGTTGGGCTGCGCCGTGATGGTCACCAATGGTGATGATCGAGGCATGGGCTGGCAAGTGGTCAAAAAGGCTGTCGCAGTGGTCGAAGAACAGAGGCAGGTAGTACTCGGTGCCCCCCGGCGCCCGACCGGCGCTGACTTCAGTGTAAGTGGGACATGCATCGTGGTCGACGTCAAAGCTGTCGTACCAGTTAAACTGAAAACGCTTGATGGCTGCCGGGTCAAGTGGAAATTCCCTGGCTGGCAACAAATTAATAGCGCTAACTTTATCGACCGTGCGCTGGGTTTCCGGGTCAAAGGTTCGCAGGCTGTCGACCTCGTCGTCCATTAGATCTATGCGATAGGGCTTTTCGCTGCCCATGGGAAAGATGTCGAACAGGGAACCGCGCAGGGCAAATTCGCCTCGTTCGTAGACTGTGTCGACATTAAGATAACCATTTCGCTGAAGATTGCGGCGAAAAGCCTCTATGTCAATTGTCTGTCCCGGTTCCAAAACCAGACTTGAGCCTGCCAGATAGGCCGCCGGAGAGAGCCTGTGCATGAGCGTGGGTATTGGGACGATAAGAATGCCGCAGCTAACGCGAGGTAGCTTGTGCAGGGTGCTGAGACGTTCGGAGACAATATCCTGGTGCGGTGAAAAATTGTCATAGGGTAGTGTTTCCCAGTCCGGAAAGGCCAGCACCTGGGTAGCGTCATCCAGAAAAAAGGGCAGTTCCCGCTCCAGGGTCAGGGCTGAACTGGTGTCGGCGGTCACCACGACTAACAGTCGGTCCTGGCAGGCCTGCTCTGCGATGCAGCGTGACTCGGCACTCCCGTAAAACGGGCCCAGTGCGGTTCGAGTGCCGACCCTGTCGGGCCAGGGCGTTTTGTTGACCAGTTGCTGGAACATCATCGAGTATGGGCAGCGAATTGTATCGATTGCGGGAGGCTGGCTATTGTAAGGGTGTATCTCCACGGACTCCAGTGGTGGAAACGTCGAAGACGGTAAATATGCCGCATCCAGCCTTGCACGGGGTTGGGCATAAGACGATAATGCGCGGGATTCTCTTTATACTCATGATCAGGCAGGTATGAAACAGTGACAGATAGAAAGCGAGAGCGGCCACAGGATTATTTCAGTGACTGGAAAGAGCGGGAGGCGCTTGCCGAGGGTATGATTCCCATGGTTGGTCAGCTGTCTCGCAACAAAAATGTCAAATGCTACATTTACGGAAAATCGCTGGTTAATCGATCTGTCCTTGAAATAATGAAGGACCACCGCTACGTGCGGCAGGTGGAGGAGAACGAACTTTCCGAGTTCGAAACCTATCCCATTCTGTCTGCCGTATCCAAACTCAATCTCGGTGCAGCCCATATAGATATTGGTCGCCTGGCAGTGCAATACTATGATCGTGGCGCAGGAGAGGGACTGAGTCCCGAGGAATATGTCGGACAGGCACTGGCCGATCTGATTGACGCCACTGCCGATCCCGAGGCCAGACCAACAGACGTAGTGCTCTATGGATTTGGCCGTATAGGCAGATTGATGGCACGTATTCTAATAGACAAAACCGACGGCGGAGACTCCCTGCGATTGCGAGCTATTGTTACCCGCAGGGGTAAGGCACCGAACGACCTGGTGAAGCGCGCCAGTCTACTGCGGCGAGATTCGGTTCACGGCGCATTCGAGGGGACTATCCGGGTGGATGAAGAGCGGCAGTCTTTTGTCGCCAATGGCAACGAGATCAAGGTGATATATTCCAATTCTCCCGATTCCATCGACTATACCCAATACGGTATCGACAATGCGATAGTGATCGACAACACCGGCGTGTGGCGCGACCCAGAGGGGCTGTCTCAGCACCTGAAGTGCAAGGGGGTCAGCAAGGTTCTCCTGACCGCGCCGGGTAAGGGTGGGATGAAAAATGTTGTGGCGGGTATCAATAATGACATTATCGGACCAACTGACACTATTGTATCGGCGGCGTCATGCACCACCAATGCCATTGCACCACCGCTAATGGCATTGGACGACGAATACGGGATCGTCAGCGGCCACGTGGAAACAGTGCATGCCTACACCAATGACCAGAACCTGATCGATAATTACCACGATGCAGAGCGACGAGGTCGCAGTGCGCCACTGAATATGGTGTTAACGGAAACAGGCGCCGCAAAGGCGGTGGGCAAGGTGTTGCCTCAGCTGGAGGGTAAACTCACCGGCAACGCGATTCGGGTTCCCACGCCCAATGTCTCAATGGCTATCCTGAATCTCACTTTAGGGTGTGAAATCACCAGAGAACAGCTCAACGATTACATGCGCAAAGTTGCTTTACACTCGCCCTTGCGAAAGCAAATTGACTATTCGAACTCACCGGAGGTCGTGTCGTCAGATTTTGTCGGCTCGCGTCATGCCTGTGTGTTCGATGCCCAGGCCACCATTGCCAATGGTAATCAGGCTGTATTGTACCTCTGGTATGACAACGAATTTGGCTACAGCTGTCAGCTGCACCGCCTGTTGGAGCAAATGGCTGGTATCAACTTTCCCACCTATCCCACGGTAACCTAGGCGGTTGTCCGAGAACAGGCACCCTATTCTCGGACAGCCAGCTGGGCGTCCGGGTTACTGATGTTTTTATGATCCCGGCCGACGGCGGTAACGGCCGCCTGTGCAAGCGCCTTTTTTGTAGTCTCGCGATTCTATGCCTGATGGTGCAGGGCTGTGCTCGAGAACAGGATGTCGAGCGTCTGTCGGGGCACACTATGGGCACCACCTGGCATGTCAGCTATATTCCTGGGCATGACCCCAAATCGCCTGTTGATTTGCAACGCAAAATTGAGCAGGCCCTGGATCGGGTTAATCGTAGTATGTCCACCTACCGCGATGACTCCGAAATCAGCCGATTAAATGCCGCGGCTCAACATCAATGGATTGCTGTCTCGCCCGCCTTTGCACGTGTTTTAGAGGCGGCGCTGGCTATTGGCGATGCCACGGGTGGGGCCTACGACGTAACGGTGGGTCCATTGGTTAGTCGCTGGGGTTTTGGACCCGCAATTGGTGCTCAAGACGTGCCACCGGGGGCCGAGATAGACTTGCTGTTAGAGCGAGTAGGTCAACGCAAACTCCGGCTTGATAGGGATGCTTTAAAAGTACTTAAAACAGCCGATCTGTCACTGGATTTTTCTTCGATAGCCAAAGGTTATGGCGTCGACCGGGTTGCGGGTGAACTCTCCGGGCAGTCGATACATAATTACCTGATTGAAATTGGCGGCGAGGTCAGAGTGTCCGGAGTCAGCGGTAGGGGTGACCCCTGGCGCATTGCAATTGAGCAGCCCGATAGCGATAGCCGGGACCCGGCTCTGGCCATCAGTCTTACAGATCGTGCTGTTGCGACATCCGGTGATTACCGCAATTTTTTTGAGGCGGGCGGGGTACGCTACTCGCATAGCATAGACCCCCGAACCGGCTATCCGGTGAAGCACGACCTGGTGTCGGTTACAGTAGTCCACGAACGCGCTATGGAGGCAGATGCCTGGGCAACAGCGTTGATAGTACTGGGTACCGAGCGCGCGATGGCCCTGGCATCGGCTAAGGGGTTGGCAGCCTATTTTATCCGCCGCAAGAATGGCGAGTATGTCAGTGCCTCTTCACCGGCATTCGCTGCCTACCTTAAACCTTGAAACCGTGGTTGGATCGCTATAGTCAGCACATTTATTTCACGCCCAACAGCGGTTCCAAGGTTAAAAGACAGGTAGAATAGGCTAACAAATGAACCTCCGGGTGTCGGAGAGCAACAGTATGGGCTTTATTATATTCACCGAGGCTAGATCCGTTTGAGATTCCCCGTACGAATGCCGGGCCACTACGCTTTTTTCATCGGTTGGCGATACAGTTTCAGTCGCAAACGGAACAGATTTACTTCGGTTATAGCCATGATTTCAATGCTGGGGATGGTTATAGGCGTTGCAAGTCTGATTACGGTGCTGGCTGTTATGAACGGTTTTTCCGGCGAGTTGCGAGGCCGCATACTATCGCTGGTTACCCACGGCTATATCGAGCAGACCGCTGGGGGAGTGAGTGAGTGGGAGGCGTTGGGGGCAGAGGTGGAGCGTCACCCGGATGTTGTTGCAGTGGCTCCCTTCATCAGTGACAAGGTTATTTTTAAAGGCAAGAGCGCCATGCGAGGCGGAATCTTGACGGCCATAGTACCGGATCTTGAAAAGAGCGTTTCGCGTGTGTCTGAGGCAGTATCAGCGGGCTCACTGGCAAGTCTGGAGGAGCGCTCATTTAATGTTGTGATGGGGGCCGCTCTAGGTCGTATTCTGGGTGTGCAACTCGGCGACCGGGTCGAGGTGACGGTACCTCGACTATCTGTTACCCCGCTGGGTGTTTTTCCGCGCAGCAAGCGATTAACCGTGACCGGCTTTTTTGAAATTGGTGCCCAGGCCGACACGTATCAGGCCTATGTGTCGCTTGAAACGGGTCAGAAACTGCTGGGTGAAAAAGGTCAGGTAGATGGTTTGCAGGTTAAAACGACTGATTTGTTTGAGGCTCCACGGGTAATGAACGAGCTCGAGACTGAGCTTGCCGCGGGGCTTGTCGCAAAGGACTGGAGCCAGACTCAGGGGTCGTTGTTCAAGGCAGTGAAAATGGAAAAAGTAATGGTGAGCCTGCTGCTATTGAGCGTGGTTGCTGTGGCCGCATTCAATATCGTATCCACCCTGGTTATGTCGGTCACTGAAAAGCGAGCTGATATTGCGGTGTTGCGTACAATGGGCGCTCGGGCTGGCAGTATTATGGTGGTGTTTGTAGCGCATGGCCTGGCTTTAGCCGTGGTCGGTATTAGCCTGGGTTCTATGCTGGGTGTTTTTTTGGCCTCGTATATTTCCACGATAACTATTTTTATTGAGAGCTTATTGGGGGTGAAGCTATTTGATCCGGCCGTGTATTTTATCAGTGAGCTGCCCTCAGATCTGCAGTGGGGCGATGTTGCGGTGATAGCACTGGCCTCGCTGCTGCTGAGTTTTGTTGCCTCGCTATATCCCGCGTGGAGGGCTGCACAGGTGGCCCCTGCAGAGGTGCTTCGATATGAGTGATGTGGTGCTGCAATGTAAGGCACTGGGCAAAGTCTACCAGGATGGTGACAGCCGGGTGACTGTTTTGGACAAGGTTGATTTTAGCCTGTCTCGTGGCGAGAAAGTTGCCATTGTAGGTTCCTCCGGGTCCGGCAAGTCAACGTTGCTGAATTTGCTGGGTGGGCTGGATAATCCCAGCAGTGGCCAGGTTTTTATGTCGGGACAGGACCTCGCATCTCTTGGAGAACGATCCCTGTGTCGCTTGCGAAACTCACAGCTGGGGTTTGTCTATCAGTTCCATCATCTGCTTCCCGAGTTTGATGCGCAGGAAAATGTGGCCATGCCGCTGCTTATTCAGGGAGCAGGACGAGCGAATGCCGCTCGCGAGGCCGCTCAGATATTAAGCCGTGTCGGCCTGGCTCATCGGTTACAGCATCGGCCGGGTCAATTATCCGGTGGTGAGCGGCAGCGGGTTGCAATAGCACGGGCCCTGGTTACCAGCCCCGCCGTGGTCTTAATGGACGAGCCCACAGGCAACCTCGACCCACTCGCCGCCGAACAGGTATTGGCATTAATAGACGAACTACGCGAAGAATTGGCATCCT
>JABHWT010000292.1 GCA_018657645.1 Halieaceae bacterium
AACAGTGTCGCGCAGACGACGCGCCGCCATGGTGGTCACCTCCCCTGGCAAGGCCAACACCACAAGCTGGCCGATGCGGGCTACGGTGACCGAGCGCACCTGCGATTGCAAAGGAGGGTTACCACTGCCCGTTTCAAACAATATGGGCTTGGGGTCCTGGCAGGTTCTCACCGCTTCGGTCCACCTAGGTGCTCCCGTCAGAAGGCGGATCAAGAAGTCCAGAAATATGCTCTGCTCGGTCATACCTTCTTCAAACAGAAAGTGACCTCCACCATCTTCGGTAGACCCCCCGGCAAAAGAGTAACCATAGGCGGAGGGGCAGGTTTTCTGCACTCCCCTGCCCGTGAACTGGCCTTGAACCTCGTAGCTGGAAAGGTCGACATACACGCGCTTGCTGTCGATGGGGCCGTCAAGGATCTCCCTTGCTCCGCGATACAACTGCAGGGCTACCTCCACCTGTCGATTACCCATTATGGCTGTAGTCTCGACATCGGTGTCCCCCGGACCGGTATTGTCCAGATTCGTATTGGGGGTCACATCGCCGGGATTGGACTGAGCGAATGCAGCTATGAAGTCATCGTCAGATGCATAGGTAGTACCGAATAGCCTCTCAACCCGCAGTGACGCGTAGCCCTTGTGGTCACCGGAAATCAAGCGGTTATAGAAGTTCATGGCTGTGGGGTGCAGCGCATACCAGTTGAGCATACCAATCTCCCCGGAATCGTCGACCAGTTTAAGCAAGGTCATTTTAGTATCGGTATTCTCCCTGTAGCGGTCCCGCTCTTGCTGCGGGTTATTCTGATAAGCAAGTACCGAGCGATTGGCGCCAGCATCAGCAACCGGGCCACTATTGATATAGATTTCACCCGGTTGTAGATCCTCGTGCGCTTTAACAATAGACTGGGTAATACCGCCGACAATCGCGTCGAAATGCTCGGGATAAAAGCCGCCAGCCAGGCCAAGGTCGGTGCGGGAGTGCCAGTAGCCCCCGGGCCCTGCATGGGTATGGGTGGCACTTATTATGACATTCTCCAAGGAATAGGTGTCACCGTAGCGTTGCTGTAATCGCTCTACAACTTCCAGTGTAATATGGTGCTCAACGCTACCAAGGTCGACACTGACGAAGACCAGTCGTTTTTGAGGCTCACCGGCCTGTGCTATTACGAAGGCCCGGGATCGCTGACGGATATGAATACCCTCGGTCACCTGATCTTCGCGCCCAAACCCCCACATTTGCATACCAACCGCGGGGCCGGTGACATCCGCCATGCCACGACCAATCAGAAAAGACTGAGCTGCATTTACACTAGCTGCAGGTTGAAACAGCAGCGCAACCAGGCACAACAGGCCTAATCGTCTCATTGTGTTTTCTCCAAGCCAAAGAACAAGAAGTATATGAGGCTTTTCGGTAGGCAGCCAGCCTGGTTCAGGGATACCTCAGACACAGCCCTTCACTATACGATAGCGCGGCAGGTTTGACCCGAGCGCAGTTTGCATTCGAAAATCACCCTAATTCTCCTAAAATGCAGAATTTATTCGGCCAATGCGCTAGGATTTGGCACAAGTCGTGCGTCGCCCTACAAGCGATATTCGAACCCGGAATGCCGGTTCTCAGACAGTCAGGAGAAGAAGGGATGGCACAAGTACCAAAACTGACAGTGATTTTGAGTGAACTGGACACACTGATTAAGCCGCAGGAGGAGCGACGGGTGTTGGATTTCGCATGCCAGGCGGAGGCGGCTGGTTATTACGGTGTTCATATCATTGATCATATCGTGATGGGGCCCGGATCGGCATGCAACGGCCTGCCGCCAAACCCGCGCGCGTTTCGCTGGGTGGGCAATCAGGCACCGGACCAGCATATGCCCAGCCAGATTGTAATGATGTCAGCCATTGCAGCAGTGACATCCGAGCTGCGATTAATGGCCACTGCTACACTGACCCCCCTACGCCACCCGCTGCTGAATGCAAAGAACTGGGCAACGCTGGACCTGATATCTGAAGGCAGGCTCACAATCACGCCTATTGGCGGCTGGCAGCACGAAGAATATGAGGCCATGGGTATCGATTTTAAAGAGCGGGGCCGAAGGCTGGATGAACAGCTGGCCATTATGCGACTGGCCTGGACCGAAACGCCAATCAGCTACCGGGGAGAGTTTTACCAGTTTGATGATATTTCGGTGGTCCCAAAACCGGTACAGACCGGCGGCCCGGAATTGCTTATTGGCGGGGACAGGCTCAGCAAAAAGGTAGTGGAGCGTATTGTGAAATACGGCAGCGGTTATACGCTTGCCGGCGAACCTGAAAGCGATGGGTTAGCATTGCTGGCCAGTGAAATGAACAAGGCCGGTCGCGATATCAACAACCTGAAAACCAGCGGGTTAGTCGTTCCTCATTTTCCTGTTGATGATCAGTGCGCCGATCTCGCTCTCAGTCTCGAGCAGTGTCTGCCGCCACTACTGGCTGCGGGGGTGGACGCGATTACCATAAAACCTTCACAGTACATCGACGATCCCGAGCAGATGCCGACATTTCTTAAACAGTGTCGCGAGCGCGTTGAGTCGATGTGTCAATAACCCTCGGGAGATCAACCTTTATGCCCCGTCTGCCAGTCAAT
>JABHWT010000296.1 GCA_018657645.1 Halieaceae bacterium
GCACACCAATTAGTCACCGGACAGCACTCCAGTAGTAAAAGAAGTGGTTGTCTATTGAGACAGTCACTATACTCCACAACAACGCACACCACCGCTTTCAACAGGCTCCATTAGCCGGGAGCAGGAGTACAAGATGGCCGATGATTTGCCACCGCGAGCTCGCGTCGTCATCATCGGCGGCGGTATCATCGGATGCAGTGTCGCCTACCACTTATGCAAGTCCGGGTGGTCGGACATTGTGCTGCTTGAACGCAAGCAACTCACCTGTGGCACTACCTGGCATGCAGCGGGCCTTATAACCACCCTTCGAGAAACCGAAAACGCCACCCGACTGGCCAAATACAGCCAGGAGCTGTACAGCAAGCTGGAGCAGGAAACCGGGCAGGCAACGGGCTTTCGCCAGATCGGATCGATTCAGATCGCCAGTAGCAACGCGCTGCTACACGAAATGCGACATGGATGTGCGATGGCCGAGAGTTTTGGTGTTGCCAGCCGCGAAATTACTGCACAGGAGGTACAGGAGCGTTGGCCCCTCGCCGATGTCGGCGACATTCAGGCTGGCTTTTTATTTCCGGATGATGGCAGAGCCAATCCCACTGACACGGCCATGGCGCTGGCGAAAGGGGCTCGCATGGGCGGGGCTCAAATCCTGGAAAACACCCGAGTCATCGATGTCCTCACCGCCCATGGTCGGGTGACCGGTGTACAAACCGAACGTGGGAATATCCATGCCGACTACGTTGTGAACTGCGCCGGCATGTGGGCCCGTGAACTGGGTTTGCTGGCAGGTGTTGATGTACCGCTGCAAGCGGCCGAGCACTATTACCTGATCACCGAATCCATGGCCGGCATGCATCCGGATTTACCCATTTTGCGCGACCCTGGCAATGCAGCTTATTTTCGAGAGGAAACGGGCAAACTCATGCTGGGATTGTTTGAACCCGAGGCTGCACCCTGGGGGCTCGATGGAATCCCCGAGCATTTCTGCTTCGACGACCTGCCCCCCGATTGGGATCGCATGACGCCCTACCTGGAGCACGCAATGAAACGAATTCCCTCCATGGCGGATGCGGGAATTCAGCTGTTTTTTAATGGCCCGGAGAGTTTTACACCCGATCACAATTACTTGATGGGCGAGGCGCCATCCCTTAAAAACTTCTTTGTCGCTGCCGGCTTCAATTCGCTTGGCATTCTGTCTGCCGGCGGCGCAGGCATGGTCATGGCGCACTGGATTATTAACGGGCATCCACCAATGGATGTTTTTGACGCCGATATTCGACGCACCCACAAATTTCAGAATAACCAGAAATACCTCGCTGACAGAACGGTAGAAGCGCTGGGCATTGGCTATCAACACCACTGGCCTTTTCGCCAATGGGATACCGCTCGCGGTGTAAAAATGACGCCACTGCACGACAGGGTTGCCGCCGCCGGCGCATGTTTTGGAGAGTCGGCTGGTTGGGAGCGCCCCAACTGGTATGCCCCGGCCGGTGTGGCGCCTCGATACGAATACAGTTTCGACCGCCAGAACTGGTTTGACTACAGCGCGCAGGAACACCAGGCGGTCCGCCATAAAGTCGGTATTTTTGAACAGACCTCCTTTTCAAAATTCCTGGTTCAGGGCAACGACGCCGAGCGGGTGCTGAACTGGATTTGTAGCAATAACGTATCTGTTGGAGTGGGTAAGGCCGTCTACACCCAATTCCTGAATGAGCGCGGAACAATTGAAGCAGACCTGACGGTGACCCGGCTGGCGGAGGATCGCTATTGGGTGATTACCGCTCCCTTTACTCATACGCATGTTTTGCATTGGATCAACGAACATATACCCGCCGGCGCGCACTGCTTTGTCGCTGATGTCACCGGGGCATACAGCATGCTGAATATTCAGGGGCCAGATTCGCGCGCTCTGTTGCGCACCCTGACTGACACCGACCTGTCCGACAAACAGTTTCCATTCGGAACATTTCAGGACCTGGATATTGGCTATCAACGGGTTCAGGCTTTGCGCATCACCTACATGGGAGAGCTCGGCTGGGAGCTGTATATCCCCACGGAATTCACCCTGCCGGTCTATGATGCCATTGTGGAAGCTGGCGCAGACTTTGACCTGAAGCACTGCGGATATCATGCGTTGAATTCGCTGCGAATTGAAAAGGCCTACCGGGAGTGGGGACACGATATCGGCACCGACGATACGCCCCTGGAGGCGGGCCTTGAATTTACCTGTAATTACAGTAAGCCAGGCGGCTTTCTCGGAATGGATGCACTTCTGCGACAAAAAGAGAATGGACCACCGACCAGGCGAATGGTGCAGTTCCTGCTGCAAGATCCAGAGCCACTGCTACACCACAACGAACCAATATTGATGAACGGGGAAACTGTCGGACTGACGACGTCAGCCATATATGGCCATACCCTGGGCGGCGCCGTTGCGATGGGTTATCTCAGCCATGCGCAGGGCATTACCAGCGACCTGATCGCAGGTAGTCAGTTTGAGATCGCTGTTGCTGGCAGGCGATACCCCGCCACCGCTTCACTCACGCCACTATACGATCCCACCCGATCGCGTATATACAATGGAGCCACATGATGGATTTGGGATTAAGCCGCACGGCGAAACGACTGACTCGCGATGGGGACGATGTATGGGCCGTATCTTTTAGAGCCGATGAAATTGAGCAAAACGGCGGCCAGGGTCTTCGCCTGTGCGTCGGCGACCCGGACTTTGCAACACCGGATGCCATTCACGCGGCAGTCAGCGACAGCTTGAAGCGGGGACGTACCCATTACTCCTCCGCGCAGGGCGAGCTGGAACTGCGCAAATCCATAGCCGAACTGGAAAACAAAACCTCTCGCCACAGCTGTGACCCGGAACAGGTGGTGGTATTCCCTGGCGCCACAAACGCCCTGTTTGCCGTGCTAAGTTGTCTGCTGGACACCGAAGATGAATTGGTCGTGCCGGAGCCCATGTACGCTGGTTACAGCGGCATTTTCAACACCGTCGGCTGCCAGGTTATTCACGCGCCCCTGGATACAGCCAATAATTTCTCCCTCGATATTGAGAAAACCAAGGCCGCAGTCAGCGATAAAACGCGGGCCGTCCTGGTCAACACACCGGGTAATCCCGCGGGGAATATGGCCTCGGGTGAGCAATTGGAGGCGTTGGCAGCCTTTTGCCTGGACAGGGGAATCTGGCTGATATGTGACGAGGTCTACTCCATGCTGACCTTCGATCAGCCCCACGTCTCGATCCGCAGGGCCGCTCAAAGCCCCGACAATATCATCTCCATCAACAGCCTGTCCAAATCTCATGCCATGAGTGGCTGGCGCCTGGGATGGGTTATTGTTCCCGCGGGCCTGGCACCGAGTATGCACAACTTTAATGGCGGCACCCTGTACGGCTGCCCCCAGTTTATTCAGGATGCGGCCGCCTGCGCGCTGCGCCACGACGGCGATCACGTAGCCGACATGCGAGACCAGTACAGGCTTCGCCGGGATTATGTCGTAGAGCGGATTAGCGGCATTCCGGAGCTGCAATGCCAGCCTCCCACGGGCGGTATGTTCGTCATGGCAGATGTGAGCAGTACGGGTCTCAACGGACGACAGTTTGCGTTACAACTACTGGAGGAACAGCGAGTTAGCCTGGTACCGGGCGACGGATTCGGCGGCAGCACGGAAAATTTTGTGCGCATAACCCTGGCCCAGCCTGTCGAAGTACTATCCGAGGCGTTCGACCGCATCGAAACCTTTCTACAGCACAGGCACCTGTCCTGAGGAGGCGAATATGGACAGACGGACGCTACTGAAACTACTGGCCGCAACGCCAGTGATGAGCTACAACCATCGC
>JABHWT010000207.1 GCA_018657645.1 Halieaceae bacterium
CCCAGATCCCAGATCAGAAGAACCGGAACCACCAACAGGAGAATAATGGCCTGAACAGACGCGGTAAGTGCAAGAGGTTTGTAGCGTTTGATACCGAAAACCCAGCCAAAACTGGAAATGACAAAAGAACCGGCGCTGGCACCGACAATCCAGAAATAGATTGAGATAGGTGTTCCCCAGGCAACGTGGTGGAATACATTGTGCGTTATGACGCTCTCTTCCATTTCAGAATCCCCTACCCGAACAACAGCTTTTTAAGTGTATTTACAACCACTTCGAATTTGTGGGGCACGGTGTGTAGAAAGTCAGTCAGATTTTTTGTTACGTGGTACATAGTGGACTCGCCCTCGACAATGTCACCAAAAGCGTCTCCGATGTGGTTTCGTTTAAAGGTATTGAACTCTTCGCGCACCTGGTTAGTACGGTTCAGGTAGCTCAGGGGTTCATCCATTATTTCCCAGTCGCCACCGATGTAATAAACCGAGGGGCTGGTGCCCAGTTCGGGCTTGAGTACGGTGACCCGTTGTGTCGAGATCAGCTTGGCGACCTCACTGTTGGGGTCGTTCATATCCCCAAATATCCGAGCGCCTCCCACACAAGCCTGTACACAGGAGGGCAGAAGTCCTTTTTTTACACGGTGAAAACAGAAGGTACACTTGTCGACAACCAGCGTAGGCAGGTTATTGTCGGTACGTTTTTCTGGTATCAGGTGCCTGGCATTGTAAGGGCATGCGACCACGCAAGTGCGACATCCAATGCAACGGTTGTAGCGTTGCAGTACGAAGCCATCTTCATGTTTGTAGGTGGCTTGCGTAGGGCAGTTACGTACGCAAATAGGGTAGTCACAGTGATTGCAAAGGCGGGGCATAAATACCCGGCGCGTATTGGGATAGGTACCCTTGTCGGCAACCTTGACCCAGGTACGCCAAACGCCGAGTGCAACCCCGAACTCGGCCTTACAGGCGACCACGCAGGACTGGCATCCAATGCACTTTCTCAAATCGATCACCATGGCGTAGCGCTTCTTGCCCGCTACACCCTTGCTGCCTGGAGTCTGCAAGCCGTAGGCCCGCGGCGTTCCATGTGGCTCGGTGACGTCCTTGAGTTCAATCTGATCAGTCATAGTGTCTGGCTTATTCCTTCGATGTGAATACACTTGTATTGCAGTACTAAATCCATGTCGTGGCGCCGATCAATGATAATGTCCATCAGGACACGCCGTAGACCCATCCATGGGGGCTCGGCTGCAGCGCACCCGATGAAGCGGGGCAGGCTCTCCCTGCTGCAGACGGTCCTGATGGACATTATCATCGATCGACTTTTACCGAGTTTATTCATACTAAAGAGTTTCTGGATGGGCACTAGTTAGTGAATTTGGCACGCATAAAGCTGACTAGATTCCAGATATTTTCCTCTGAAATGTTGACGTCAGTTCCGGGGCCGAAGGCTTCCATTTCAGTTCCCTCGCTGCCATCCCGTATTATCCAGAATAGCTGTCCATCTTCTTTACCTTCCATGTAGCCGGCAACGGTAAAATCAGTCGGCTTGATTTCGATATCCTCTGCAGCTGAGCCCTGGCCATCACCTTTGGTGCCATGGCATTTCTTACACTTGCGCTTGTATAGCTTGCCCGCAGATTTCAGAAAAGCGTCATCTACATCATCCGGGTCAACGGGATTCTCCATTTCCAGAAACTCGGCCGGTGCAGTGGCGGTCTGATGATCTTGTGCCGCAACAAAGATGGGAAAGAGAAGCAGTAGACTCACGATACAAGAGGTAATGCCTTGCAATTTCATAGTCAGTTCCTTTTTAGTTAATCAAAAAAGGGGGTTGCAGTAAGCAACCCCTTTCCTGCCTGGAGTGGGCTATCTCACGCCCTCTAATACACGTCGTTCGTAGTGTTATAAACGTTGAACTTACCAGTGGGAGTAAACAAGCCCTTAATGCGCTTCTTCACCTTGTGAGTCTTGTCATCGAGGATTACGACTTCACCGTCGTTGTCCCACAGGCTGACCCACACCTCGTTCCCCGCCTTGTTGAATTCCATGTGTACCACTTTCTTATCGAATTCAATCTCTTTTGGAGCTGCTTCGGGGTTCTTGATGTCGAAGATCGTCAGAACATTGGACTTTTTCTGATTAATGGTGTTATCGCAGTACACCCAGCGACTCTTCGGGTGTGTCTTGATAAACAGCGAGTTACCATCGAGTTCCCACTCTCGGACAACAGTCCAGGCCCATTTTTTCTTGGGGTCTGTGCTGATGATGGATACCAGACCTTCGCCTAAGTGTACCGTGGCCCACACTCTGCCATATTTCGGGTCCACCCAGTTGGCGCCCCGACCAGGGTGCGGCTTGGTGCCGGTCACGATGTTCTTGACCAACTTACGCTCTACCGTGTCGATAACAGAAATGGTATCGCGGGCGTTAGCTGCTACCAGGAAATAGCGCTTGGTTGAATCCCAGCCACCATCGTGGAGGAATCGCTCTGCGTTGATTTTGGTTTCAGTAACAGTACCATCCTCCAGCTTGGAGTAATCTACCAGCAGTACAACCCCGGTCTCCTTCAGGTTAAGTACCCACTCCGGTGCATGGTGAGAGGCGACAATCGAGGCTACCCGAGGCTCGGGGTGATACTCGTTGGTGTCGTAGGTATATCCACGGGTGCCCACTATTTTGATCGGCTTCAGAGTGTCGCCTTCCATGATGACATAGTGCGGGGGCCAGTAGTCACCGACAACCGCATACTTGTCTTCGAAACCCTTGAACTTACTCGTGTCAATAGATCGGGCATCGATACCTGTTCGAACTTCTGCAACCAGGTTGGGTGGCTGGGCCCACATGTCCATCATGGTGGCTTTGCCGTCGCGGCCAATGGCGAACATATAGCGGCCCGAGGCGGAGGTCCTTAGAATGTGCGTGGCAAACCCGGAGTCGATGGTGTTGAGTATTTCTTTGGTGTCACCGTCGATAATGGAGATCTTGCCCGCATCGCGAAGAACAACTCCAAAATAGTTCTCCCAGTTCTTACCCTTGGGCGGCTTGGTTGGTCTGTCCTTCACTGCCACGTGCACCTTCCACGAGGCCATCATTTCCTTCATGCCCCACTCGGGTGGCTCCGGTGCTTCTATCTGCACAAATTTTGCCATCAGTTGGGTTTCTTCGCGCGTCATGAAACCGTCGCGACCCCAACCTGGCATACCACCTTCGGTGCCGTCAAAGAGGATTTTGTCCAGCTTGGCCAGAGTTTTCTTCCGAGTCTTTTCCGGCGTGATATTGGGTCCTGTTGCCCCCTTTCTCAGTGCGCCGTGACAGCCGGAGCAGCGATCGAAGTAAATAAACTGTGCTTTTTCGAAATCCTGTGCAGACAGGGTTGGTACGGGTTGAAGCGATTCTGCTGCCGTGCTGCCAGCAATGGCAACAAAGTAGAGTAAGAATGCTAATCCTAGGTGCTTTTTCATCGAAGATCCCCTTCTATGATGTGATGTTGACTATCTCTTCTTTAAATTTGGTGGGCTTTCGAGTTCGCTGAAAACCCACCAGTTAAACTTCTATTACAGCTTTAACTGCACGGTGAACCAGGCCTTGTCGGTGGAGGCGTACCGACTCTTGTTGTCGGAACTGAACGATGCAAATTTTGCCTGAACCATCAACTGCTTGTTCACCGGCCAGGTTGCCACAAGGTCTATTTCTGAACCGAACTCGTCGCCACCGGTCTCGGCGCTGAAGTCATGATAGACAGCAGCTAACTTAACCGGTCCGGCTTTGCCCGCAATGTTGAAGTACATGTCTTCTATGCCGTCACCGGGTGTTCCCAGAAACTTGTCCGCCCAACCCTGGAACTTGTGCAGTGTTGCAAGTGGTGTCTTGAATCCGACCCCATTGTCACTGGCCAGCACTTCATAACCCGCCTTCAGGCTGATGGCACTGATTTTGCCTCCCAGCTCAACCATGTAGTAGTCGGTGTCGTAACTGAGGGTAGAGGAGCCTGCGTCGGACTGACTGGCGTAGCGGGCACTTAAAGTAATTGGGTCAAACTTTCCCGTGTACTCGAAGCCGTAGGTGTCGGTAGAGTTATTGGTGGTTTTTCCAGCGGGATACCCGCTCTGCTCATCGATGTCCAGAAGATAGGCAAATGCGCCGACCTTGTGGCCTTTGGCCGGGGTGTAGTCGACAGTAAAGAGGTGATTTTCACCGCCCCAGTCAGCCGGCTGCGCGCCATCATCCGGTCCAAATATACGATTGATGTTGTAGACGTAACTGTAATCCAGCTTTACCGACTCCTCGGGAGCATAGGTAGCCCGGAAACCGTCGTAGGTTTGCTCGTTCTGGCGCCATCCAACACCACCGACAAAACGCTGACTGCCGTGTAGAATGCGCTGCCGCCCGTAAGTGCCCGAGGCTTTACCACTTGCATACTTCACCCAGGCCTGGTTGACATCGGTGCCCTCGGGGTCTGCTACCACGGGGTATTCGGTTTGTCCGTTCCTTGTGGAATTGTAGCGCTCTGACCCAAGGGCCGATACGTCGTCAAATTCCGCGAGGAAAGAGAATCCATTGTACGCCGCCGAGGCAAAGGTCAGGCGCGAGCGCAGGGTGGACGCACCGGCGTCCTCGTCATACCCCTTCTGGTCCACCCCCTCGTAACGGTATCGAAAATTGAACGATGTTTTGCCATTGGTGACCATGCTGGCCAGACTCTCGGTGACCGAATCAGCACCCTGACTGTATGGGGCTATAGCCATCGCTACAGCGGCGCTGATTGCCAATAGACTAAATTGAGATTGCTTCTTGTTCATGATGTATCCTCTTGGCTAATAACCTGCTGTTGAAAGTTTAAGTAAAGACTTGCTTTGTGGTGCTTGAAAACTCACTTTTAGTACTCCTGCTTAAAAGCTGTGCTCTTGGTGTCATGGATTACAAAACTCGGATTGTTTCCGCAAATAGACCCACCAGTTGATAATCAAACAAATGCTATAAAAAAAAGCGAAACCGTAAAGTGCGTGCTCCAGGGGCGCCGTGTCTCTGATTTGTCCACCGAAGACTTGTGGTATGTAGAATGCGCCAAATGCGGCAATTGCCGATGACCAGGTCAAAACCGGGCCCGCCTGCTCCGCGCTGAAAAGGGTTGTAATCGTGCGGCCGGTTGATCCATTGCCAATCCCAGTGGCAGCGAACAACAGCAGGAACAATAGTAAAAAGGGGATAAAGAACTGCTCTGGCGTTGCCGAACGGTAGGCCGCAGACATGTAGTGCGCAGCGCCCACTACACTAACCAGCATAATAATACAGGCCAGTTGGGTAGCCATAGCGCCGCCTATTCTAGTGGCTAACCAACGGCCCAGAGGGCGGGCAAATGCACCGATGAACGCGCCCATCCAGGCGTACATCAGAGCGCTGGGACCGTTGGGGTTCACGGTGTCGTGGGTTAGGGTTCCCTCGCTGCCAATTAAGTGCGAAAAGCCGAAAACAACCTTGATAATCAGGGGAAAGGCGGCAGCAAATCCAATGAAGGAGCCAAAGGTCATGGTGTAGATCAAGCTCATGATCCAGGTGTGCTTGTTGTCAAAGACCCGGTAGTGCCGCAGCACATTGGAATGTATATGCCCGGGCAGTATCTTCAATAAATAGACGGTGGCTGCAAGCACCAGTATCAGTACCAGCTCCTCGGGTAGATTAAGACCGGAGCCGTTTGCTGTTTCGGGTAGCATTAACCACAGCCCGAGCGATGCCGTTAGCATGCCGATTAGCAGCATACCGGTCATCGGCAGAAACCCGGAAAGAGGGTGGCCTATATTGGTTCTGACCTGCGCCGTAATAATGTTGTTCATACTCCGCCATACCACAACCAGTAGTGGCAACAGGGTGAGCAGCCAGACATAGCCACCATTTTGAATCCAGATACTACGGCCCACCGAAATCTTACCAATCATAGTGCCCGAAGTGTTTTCCAGTGACATTGAGTCGCCGCCCAGGGAGCCCAGCAGCGCAAAGGTCATGGCAAGTGGTATCAGTATCTGCATCAGGCAGATACCAAAGCTGCCCAGTCCCACATTCAACCCCAGGGCCATATCGAGCATTCTGCGGGGAAAGAGGAGGCTAATATTGGAGACGGATGAAGCAAAATTGCCCCCGCCAAGACCCGATAACAGGGCCAGAAGCTGAAACACCCACAGTGGAGTGTCCTTGTGCTGAAGAAAAATGCCGGCGCCCACAATGGGGATAATGAGCAGGGCCGTTGTAAAAAATATGGTATTGCGGCCGCCGTACAAGTGAACAAAGAAACTTGAAGGTATTCTCAAAGTTGCGCCGGCCAACCCGGCGATGGCAGTAAGAGAAAACAACTCGTAAATGGAAAACTCAAATCCGAGGTTTAGCATTTGCACTGTTAGGATGCCCCACAGCAGCCAGACGCCGTAGCCAGCCATCAGACAGGCAATGGATATCCACATGTTGCGATCGGCAATGGCTCTACCGGTCTCATCCCAGAAGTCCGTGTCTTCTACGTCCCACTGCCTGATGTCCACTACCGCGTACCCCCGTATGAGAGGTACTGGCTGACTTGCAAAAACAAGCGCTGTGGTTGCCAGTGGATTACCATGTACTGTAGTGCCCATATCAATTTGTCGCAGGCACTGTACTTCGATCCGGGTATTATTGATTGATTTGGATCAAGAGGCGCGATTTGCTACCCCTTAATACCCGGCTTACTACCACTAAAGTAGTAGTTCAAAAAGAGATTAAGGCGTCTGGTGGGCCTGGTTTTTGGTCAACAGTTGGATTGCAGTGAAAGGTCAGTGGTCGATATTTTGACCCACTGCGCAGGTTTGGGCGAGTTACTTGATACTAGTAATGAGCTAGCCTCGAGTGTTAAAAAGGGAAGGGCGAGGTACATGGTGTCATGTACTCTTGGTGATCAATAGCCCTGTCGGAGATCTACAGTATGGCAGAACCGGTCAAACAGTCATTGATACTGCGTTCGGCACTGGAGCTCGGTGCCGTGTTGGTATTGGCTATGGTCAGTATTTTGGTGTCTTTTCTCACTGCAGAGAGTGCGGAATCGGATGCCATGCGCATCAACCTGGCTGGATCTTTGCGAATGCACTCCTATAAAATCGCCGAAACCTGGGTGTTACAGCGAGGCGGCATGTTGCCGGCGGAAGGGAAGCGTCTTCTGACAGACAGAATCGATGAATTCGATGTGCTCCTTTACCGCCCCAGCTTGTATAACTACATACGTAATTCGGAGGACGTGTCGCTGAACCTGGCGTTGGACGATGTCGAATCACGCTGGCGAGAACTCAAACCTCAATTAACACCCTACGAACACCGATTTACCAGCCTGCTTGAGGAAATGGACGAATTTGTCCTCAAAATTGATGATCTGGTCGGCCAATTGGTGCTGCAGACCCAGTCCAGATTTAACATGTTGCGGTTGATCCAGGTGATTTGTCTGTTTATGACCGCAGGTGTTGTGGTGCTGGCCTATGTTGGGATCTCTGGAAAGGTCGTGGAGCCGCTGCGTCAATTGTTGGTCATGGCCGGAAAAGCGCGAGGCGGGGATTTTTCAATGCGCCTGCCAGTCAGGGGAAGTGATGAGTTGTCACTGCTGGCTCGGGCATTTAACGAAATGGCGGAGAGCCTCGATATCATGTACCGCGATCTCGAGGGCCGGGTTCAGGAAAAAACTTACCACCTGGAGGAGGCGCAGCAGGGCCTGCTTCTACTCTACGAGCTTTCTCGGGCACTGGGTGAAGAGGGGCAATTTTCAGAAAAAGCCAGACAGGCTATTATGCGCCTGCAGCATTATCTGAATGTTGAGAGGATTGATCTGGATTTTAGCTACGACGATACCGATTCTTCCCGCCTGATAACAACCGTTGACGGCAATGTGCCCCCATTACGGAGGAATGGTTCACCCAGCCCTGATTATATGTACCCATTACTGGGAACCAGAGGCAGCCACGGTCACATGTCTGTTTATTGTAAAGACGATAAGCCATTGACCAATGAACAGTGTCAAATGGTGGAGGCCCTTGTCGATACCATGACAGCAGCTTTGGATACGGAAGTTCGACAGGACGAGGGGCATCGGTTGGCACTGATGGAAGAGCGCGCTACAATCGCTCGGGAATTGCACGATTCGCTAGCTCAATCTCTGTCTTACTCCAAGATCCAGGTCAGTCGTTTTCAGATATTACACGCCAGGGGAGCAGATCAGTCCAGCCTGGACGCCGCTTTAAACGACATTAAGAGCGGCTTGCAATCTGCGTACCGCCAGTTGCGAGAGTTACTGGCCACCTTCCGCCTGCAGTTGAGCAGTCCCGGACTAAGGTCTGCATTGGAAGCGACCTTGAGCGAATTCAGCGACCGGGGCGGTATTCCAATGACCCTGAACTACAACCTGGAAAATCATCGGCCGCGGCCTAATGAGGAAATTCATGTATTGCAGATCGTCAGGGAAGCCCTGTCCAATGTGCTTAGGCACGCCCAGGCTAAGCGGGCCGATGTCTCCCTCAAATGGGCTGAACAAGGGCACATTGAGGTTATAATTAGTGACGATGGACAAGGTTTTGATTCGCAGGCCACTGGTCCCAATCACTTTGGTAAGACTATTATGGACGAGCGCGCGCATATCCTGGGGGGGAGCGTTGCATTTGCAAATAACGAGACGGGTGGGGCCTCGGTAACACTGTGCTTCAAATCGGAAGTACCAGATTCAAAGGAAAACCAAGGGAATAGGAAATGACCAGAATTTTAATTGTCGATGATCATCCTTTAATGCGGCAGGGGATTCGCCAGCTACTCGAACTGCAGGCAGAACTGGAAATTGTCGGAGAGGCGGCCAGCGGTGAGGAGGCGCTTGAGGTTGTCGAGGAGCTGGATCCGGATATGATTTTGCTGGACCTCAACATGAAGGGAATGAGTGGTATAGCGACCCTGGCTACTATGCGGGAAAGGGATGTAAACGCCTGTATTTTGATGGTGACTGTGTCTGACAACCAGGATGACGTGGTCACTGCCCTCAGGGCGGGTGCCGACGGCTATCTATTAAAGGACCTGGAGCCAGAGGACCTGTTACAGGCCATTTGCCAGGCTGCCGAGGGGCAACTGGTGGTAAGCCCTCAGCTGGTTAATGCACTGGCTGTGGCGCTTCGAGAAGACGGCTCCTCGAGTAGTGAGGTGTTGGCCAGCTTGACCCAACGTGAATTGCAGATACTGCGCCGGGTGGCCAGGGGCCATGCTAATAAGCTGATCGCCAGGGACCTCGATATCGCCGAGGCAACGGTCAAGGTTCACGTCAAACACCTGTTGAAGAAACTGCAATTACGGTCGCGCGTTGAGGCGGCTGTATGGGCGGTGGAGCACAAGGTAGCCTAGTACTGCATAGGCAGAGACTGTTTTCAACAGGAAGCTTATTTACCTACCACTTTAGTGGTAAGGATTGGGTTATTAGGGGGTAGGGCCCTTAACAGCTTGATCCAAATCAATTGAGTTCTTCGAGACAGGTGTAAGGTCCGGGCCTAAGTTATCTGCTTGAGCTCGCAATGGCATGCCTACAAAGCGCACAGTAAGTGAAGTTTGCCTCCGTGCCTAGTCTCGCCTTGAGCCGCACCCAGCTGCTCCGAGGTAGAACAAGTGCACCGCTGCGCCCGCCTTGGGCGATTAGTGAAAATCTGTTCATCGAACGCTGCACCCGCTGCAATCAGTGTGTCGACGGTTGCGATCTTAAATTGCTTAAAAAAGGCCAGGGCGGTTTTCCGGAAGTCGATTTCTCGTTAGGTGGCTGTACTTTCTGTGAACAGTGCATTGCGTCCTGCGATACGGATGTACTGAGTCAAGACGTGGCTCAGCCGTGGCAAACATCTGCCAGCATTGGCACCTCCTGCCTGAGTAACGCCAACATCGAATGTCGCAATTGCGGTGATGAATGTGCGTCGGGCGCTATTAATTTTACGCTGACACCGCGCCGTGCCGCGGTGCCTACTCTTGATTCCACACTCTGTAATGGCTGCGGGGCCTGTGTTGCGAACTGCCCGGTAGCTGCCATTGAGGTAATACACCTATGAATATTAGTGGCCTAGTTGTCCGAACCCTCCCCGCGTCGTTGATGGCTGTCAACAGGGCGCTGGGAGACCTACCAGGGGTGGAGGTTCACGGGCAGTCCAATATTGGAAACCTTGTTGTGACCGTTGAACAGCAGGGGAGAGAAGCGATTAATCAAACTTTGGCGGCGATAGAGAATACCAAAGATGTTCTCGCCACCTCACTGGTATATCACGAAGAGCTAGAGGATTGACCCTCCAGGAGAAAACTATGAAACAATCCAGGCGAAATTTTGTCAAGGCCAGTGCTGCTAGTGCGGCGGCGGGCGTGGCGGGCGTTACGATTCCCGTCGTGCAGGTTGAAGCTGCTGCTAAACGCAGCGATATCCACTGGGATAAAGCACCTTGCCGGTTCTGTGGCACGGGTTGTAGTGTGTTGGTGGGCACCAAGGATGGCCGCGTTGTTGCCACTCAAGGCGACCCGGATGCACCTGTCAATAGAGGCCTTAATTGCATCAAGGGTTATTTCCTGTCCAAAATAATGTACGGACGCGACCGCCTGACACAGCCTTTGCTGCGCATGACCGATGGCCAGTACGACAAGAATGGCGAGTTTGAGCCAGTTTCCTGGGATGCAGCTTTTGACGTTATGGCGGAAAAGTTCAAGGAGGCCCTTAAGAAAAAGGGGCCCACGTCAGTAGGTATGTTCGGCTCTGGCCAATGGACCGTGTGGGAAGGATACGCCGCGGCCAAATTGATGAAAGCCGGGTTTCGCACCAATAATATAGACCCCAATGCACGCCATTGCATGGCATCTGCAGTGGGTGGTTTTATTCGCACCTTCGGTATCGATGAGCCCATGGGTTGCTACGACGACCTGGAGCACGCGGATGAATTTGTACTGTGGGGCTGCAACATGTCTGAAATGCACCCTATATTATGGTCGCGATTGACTGATCGTAGACTTAGTACTGATCACGTGCGGGTTCATGTGTTGTCGACATTCAAACATCGGAGCTTTGATCTGGCCGATAATCCGATGGTATTTACGCCGCAGACCGACATGGTGATTCTCAATTACATCGCCAACCATATTATTCAGAGCGGTAATGTCAATCAGGAGTTTATCAGCAAACACACCAAGTTCCGTCTGGGCAAAACGGATATTGGTTACGGGCTGCGCCCCGAGGACCCGCGCGAAAAGAATGCGGCCAACCCGGGTGACAAAGGTTCCAAGGACATCACGTTTGAGGACTATGCCAAGTTTGTCTCCGAGTACACGCTGGATAAGGCCCACGAGATGAGTGGTGTGCCCAAAGAGAACTTGCAGCGACTCGCCGAGGCTTACGCGAACCCCAAGCGTAAGGTTATGTCGCTCTGGACCATGGGTGTCAACCAGCACACGCGTGGTGTGTGGACCAATAACCTGCTTTACAATATACACCTTCTCACCGGCAAGATATCAGAGCCCGGTAACAGCCCGTTCTCATTGACAGGCCAGCCCTCCGCCTGCGGCACGGCTCGAGAGGTCGGCACATTTGCCCACCGCTTGCCGGCGGACATGGTGGTAATGAAAAAACCTCACCGCGATATTGCCGAGAAAATCTGGCAAGTACCCGAGGGTACTATTCCTGGAAAGCCCGGCTATCATGCCGTTTTACAAAATCGGATGCTTAAGGATGGCAAGCTAAACGCCTACTGGGTGATGTGTAATAACAATGTCCAGACTGCGCCGAATATGAATGAAGAAACTCTACCCGGTTATCGTAATCCGGAGAACTTCATTGTCGTGTCTGACCCCTATCCCACGGTGAGTGCGCAGGCCGCCGACCTGATTTTGCCCACCGCCATGTGGGTGGAGAAGGAGGGTGCTTACGGTAATGCGGAGCGCCGCACCCAGTTCTGGTATCAACAGGTACAACCACCGGGTGAATCCCAGTCCGATCTGTGGCAGGTCATGGAGTTTTCCAAGCGTTTTAAAGTTGAAGAAGTATGGCCCGAGGAGCAGATAGCGAAGATGCCCCAATATCGAGGAAAGACACTATACGACATATTGTATCGTAACGGTGTTGTAGACAAATTCTCCCTTGAAGAGGTGCCAGCTGAAAGGCTCAATGACGAGTCGCGAGATTTTGGTTTCTATGTGCAAAAGGGGCTGTTCGAGGAGTACGCTACTTTTGGTCGCGGAAAAGCACACGACCTTGCCTCTTTCGACACCTACCACCAGTCGCGTGGCCTGCGCTGGCCAGTAATCGATAACAAGGAAACCCTGTGGCGTTTCCGGGAGGGGTATGACTCCTATGTTCCCAAGGGCGAGGGCGTGCGCTTTTACGGTAAACCCGATGGCCGGGCGTGGATTTTCGCACTCCCTTACGAGCCACCTGCGGAGTCACCGGACCAGGAATACGACCTGTGGTTATCCACTGGGCGGGTACTCGAACATTGGCACTCTGGGACTATGACCCGGCGGGTTCCCGAACTTTATCGCGCCTTCCCGGATGCTGTACTGTTTATGCACCCCGACGATGCCGAGCAGCGCGGTGTGCGGCGAGGCCAGGAAATCAAGGTTATATCGAGGCGCGGTGAGGTTCGTACCCGGGTGGAAACCCGCGGCCGCAATCGTCCACCCAAGGGGTTGGTGTTCATGCCCTTCTTCGATGCCGGTCAGTTGACTAATAAGTTGACACTGGATGCCACTGATCCTTTATCTAAAGAAACAGACTTCAAAAAATGTGCGGTCAAGGTTGTTAAGGCCTAGCCAAACGGAAGTGACGAAATTCATGTGCCGGATACGGGCGGCGTATCGACGTTTGTTCGAAAGACATTTTTCAAATCAGTGCACATTTTGCCAACAAGGCGGAGAGCTAACCATGAAGAAGCTACTTGCGATAATACTGGGCTGTATCCTAACAGGCGGGTTCCTATCACTGCCGACCCTAGCCGACACTGGCGGTCTGTCGTCACTGCGCGGGACCACAGACCTGGACTCGGTGCCGAATGCGGAGGAAATGAAGCGCGTGCCTAAAGACCGTATAGCCATCGAGCGCGATTATCTGCACCAACCACCCGTGATACCGCACCAGGTACGTGGCTACAACGTTAATTTGAAGGGGCACAAATGCCTGTCTTGTCACAGCTGGAAGAACTACAAGAAGGCTGGGGCGACCAAGATCAGTCTTACTCACTTTGATACACGCGATGGCCAGCAGCTGTCCGATGTATCTCCGAGTCGGTATTTCTGCGACCAGTGTCATGTCACTCAGGCAGATGCCAAACCTCTGGTGAAAAGTGACTTTAAATCTGTAGACGCACTCACTCACTAAATGGGACTGCGGCTATAAAGCTTTCTGATGGAGCAATCTTATGGCACAAGCGAATGTAAACTTCGTAACACGGTACCGACAGATGCTGTCAAGACCGGCCTCTGTCGCCCTTTGGGTCGTGCTGGCGTTTGGCTTTGTCGCCGGTATTGTGTTCTGGGGCGGATTTAACACGGGCCTGGAAGCAACTAATACAGAGGCATTCTGTATCAGTTGTCATGAAATGGAAAACAACGTCTACGAGGAGTACCGGGAAACCATACATTTCAGTAATCGTTCCGGTGTTCGAGCTACCTGCCCAGATTGTCACGTTCCCAAGGACTGGACCCATAAGATTGTTCGTAAGGTGCAGGCGTCAAAGGAACTCTGGGGCAAGATGACTGGCTTTATCGACACCCGGGAAAAATTCCAGGCGAACCGCAAGGAGATGGCACAGCGCGAGTGGCAGCGAATGGAGGAAAACGATTCTCGCGAGTGCAGGAACTGCCATAACTACGACTACATGGATTTCAGTGAGCAGGGGAGACGTGCAGCGGGAAGGCATTCCACAGCACTGGAGGCCGGCACCGAAACATGCATAGACTGCCACAAGGGCATAGCCCATGAACTGCCCGATATGAGCGACGTCAAAGGCTGGCATTAAGGAGATCATCATGTCCGATTTAGAAAACTTCATCTGGTACCTGGTGGGCTATGGCACCATGCCGGTTATCTTCGCCTTTGGCTTTGCCGCCACGGCGACCGCGGCGTGTTTTTTGCTCGAATTGATGGGCAAGGAGTAAACTTTTCCGGATAGGCACTAACTAGTGCGCATCCAGAAACTCATTTGTAAGGATGCTGTCAGTAAAAAGTCGATCGATGATAATGCCCATCAGGACCGTCTGCAGCAGGGAGAGCCTGCCCCGCTTCATCGGGTGCGCTGCAGCCGAGCCCCCATGGATGGGTCTACGGCGAGTCCTGATGGGCATTATCATTGATCGACGTCACGACATGTATTTAGTGCTGCAATACAAGTGTTTAACCCACTTTTGGAAGCGCTCCTATGTCATATTTACATCCAGGACACGCAGCGAGTACGTCCCTGTATGCTCGGCTGCTGCGTACCCGAAAAGAGGGGCAGGCCCTCCTGCAGCAGACGGTCCTGGATGTAAATATGATATAGGAGCTCTATTTGACAATCATCACTCTTACAACAAAACATCTATTTCTGGATGCGCACTAACTAGTGTACTGTAGCGGCTCACCTATCACAGTATGTTGAGAGAGCTGGGCTCAATGAGAACAGGGTTAAAGCGGTACTTTTCACAGCTGTTGTTTATGCTGTCTGAGCGGACGAAGGCCGGGGCTATAACGGGGCGACCGGCACACATGTCTCGGGTTCAATACGAGTCACTGGCCGCGCTGAAGTGTCGCATTGGCTACAATATGTATGGCGCCTATTGCCTGCCTGAGTCATCACTTCATCGCTCCGCAGCGCGCAGAGTGCTGCGTTCAAAAGTGTACGAACCTCAGACCATTGAATTTATGAGGGACAATAGCCGGGATGGCGACATTGTTCATGCCGGTACCTATTTTGGCGATTTTCTACCGGCCTTGTCTCAAGGCCTGGCGCCCGGTGCCACACTCTGGGCTTTCGAACCCAATTCGGAGAACTACAGCTGCGCCCAGATTACTCTGCTTCTCAATAAACTGGGCAATGTCAGATTGACCAATGCCGGTCTGGGTGCGCAGGATGGCATGCTGGCCATGCGGGTGAACGATGACAGTGGAAGAGCCCTGGGGGGTAAAAGTAGAATAGTCAGTGACCAGGAGCGAAATGCTGAATGCGATGAGGATGTCCGAATAGTTACGGTCGACAGTGCCGTGGGTGATGAAGCGATAATTTCAATTATCCAACTCGATGTAGAGGATCATGAACAAGCCGCTCTGACCGGGGCGCTGCGCACCATTGGGCGGTGTAGCCCCATTCTTATTCTGGAGCAGCGCGCCGATAGCCAGTTTTTGGATAGTGAGTGGTTTGCTGATAACATTCTGTGTCTAGGTTACGAGCAAACCCAAACGCTACACGGCAACGTGGTATATCAAAAATCAGGGCCTTCTTAAGAGCTGCCCTGACAGCGTGTTGAAAAATCCTCTGGCGGCCCCAGATATCTACAATGAGCACCAAAACAACGCCCCTTAAGCGCAGTATCGTCACTGCAGCATCCTTCGTTATCCTGATCTGGTGGCTGAAGGTGGCAGAGTCATTATTGGGTCTGAGCTTATATCCTCTGGGCGTATTGCCTCGCAATTCCGACGGGCTGGTGGGTATTCTCACCGGACCCCTGGTACACGGTTCCTGGCAGCACCTCATGGGCAATACATTGCCCCTTCTTATGCTGGGCAGCATTTTAATCTATGGCTACCCCAGATCGCGCTGGTTGGCCCTGGCCCTTATCTGGTTACTGTCGGGTACCGGCGTATGGTTGTTTGGAAGAGACAGCTACCACCTCGGTGCCAGCGGTTTGTCTCATGGCATGTTTTTCTATTTACTGGTGGGAGGTCTATTGCGTAGGGACAGACGCTCTATAGCACTGTTGATGGTGGCGTTTTTCATGTACAGCAGTATGCTGATGACGATATTTCCCAGCGAGCCGGATGTCTCATTTGAGTACCACCTGTTTGGCGCAATGGCGGGCAGTTGGTCTGCCTATATTTTTCGAAAATGGGAACCCATGCCGCCCCCCAGCCTCTACCCCTGGCAGCGCAGGTTGAAGGAGGAGCAAGCCTGGGAGGAGGACGACCCAATCATAGGGGATCAGTGGAAGAGCGAATCGCAGCGGGCTAATGAACAGGCGCAAACCCGTCGAGTCCGAGCTGCGGATCAGCCCGTTAATCCGCTGCAAGATGCTGATTGATCACGTCCAGAAATGTTGCGCCGTATTTATCCAGTTTTCGCTGGCCGACACCGTTTAAGTCACTAAACTGGGTCAGACTTTGGGGCACGGTAACACACATTTCCTGCAGTGTACTGTCGTGAAAAATGACATAGGGCGGAACACCTTGCGCTTCGGCCAGTTCGCGCCGATGGTCTCGCAGTAATTCCCACAGAGTGATATCGATATCGTGAGGCAAGGGTGATTTTGTTTGTCGTTTGGCGGTTTTTTTCTGTTTGGGGTCGCGCCGCAGATCGATGGTTTGCTCTCCACGCAACAGCGGTTTACACGTCTGTTCGAGTTTCAGTGCCCCGAAACGCTCCAGGTCCACGGTGAGGTAGCCGCGCGCAACCAATTGACGGAATACCGAGCGCCACTGGTTGTTGTCCAGGTCCCGGCCCACTCCATAGGTTGGCAAGTTGTTGTGATTGAACTGCCGTATTTTATCGGTCTCCGCGCCGCGTAACACATCGACCAGGTGGTTAACGCCAAATCGTTGGCCTGTCCGGTAGGCGGCACTCAGTGCCATGCGGGCGGCCTCGGTGCCATCCCATGAGTTCACTGGCTCTAAACAGGTGTCACAGTTGCCACAGGCCTGTTCCAGTGTGTCGCCAAAATAATTCAGCAAAGCCTGGCGGCGGCAGCTGGTAATTTCACAGAGGCCCAGCATCGCGTTGAGCCGGTGGTTTTCTGCTTTTTTGTGACTCTCGCTGCCGTCTGACCCCGCCATCATTTGACGGAGTTTAATAACATCTTGCAGGCCATAGACCATCCAGGCGTTTGCGGCAAGGCCGTCTCGGCCGGCGCGGCCGGTTTCCTGATAGTATGACTCTATTGTTTTTGGCAAATCGAG